>JAKLFS010000001.1:0-1935 GCA_022711075.1 Patescibacteria group bacterium
CGCTGCAGCGCGCCAATTTCTGGTTCCGGAATTCTTCATTGGTAAACACCCGAGGGATATCCAATAAAGTGGGGGTTTCCGAAGTGTCGGACATTAATAGGCTTAAGGCATTCCGCAAATAATATTCAAACATCGGACCGCCCGTGGCTTTCAAATCATAAAGCTTGTCAAAAATATTAATGAACTCGTTGGTGATGAAAGTTTTCTGCTCCGGATGGCTGAAATCGTACTCCAGCATATTCAATCCCATCGGCCGTTCCAAATCAGCCGGGTCAAAAAGGATTACGTCTTCCATCCGCTCCTTGGGAATATATTCCAAAATTTGGTCTATCAAATCTCCGTGCGGATCAACCACGCCCACGCCAGCGCCATTTTTAATGTCCTGGATGATAGAATTGGTCATCGCATAGCTTTTCCCAGTACCGGTCTGACCAATCAAATAAACATGGCGGCGCCGGTCCTTGGCGGTAAGACGAACGGTTTTTTCCTCGCCGCGGAAAATACTTTGGCCCAAAACCAATCCTTCTTCCGGCAGCTCGGCGGGCGGCGGCGCTTCTTTGGACTTTACCCAAGTGGCATAAGGAGCCGCTGAAACCAAATTCGGAAAATGCCAAAAACTGGCGATTTCCTCAGAGTTGAGAATGATGCTTTCTTTCGGATTGAAAGCGCGGAAAGAATAATTAAAAATAAGTTTCTGCTGATTGCGGGGTCGAAAAGCCACAAACTCATTTTTAGTCGGGCTGCCAAACTGATTAAAACTTCCCAAAACATTGGTAACGATTTCTTCGGCCCGGCTTTTCGTCTGGGCTGAAGCCAAAAATCTCAAATTCACCGAAAAAAGATTTTTGTTAATTTTGCTTTCCAGCGCCTTGGCGCCGATTTCATCTATGGTCTTGGGTTTTTCCTGATTTTTATCAGGAACTTGCGGCTTCACTGCTTCAGCCAAAGCTTGGCCGAAATCTTTGAACCCTCGGCCGCCTAAAACATCTTTCAAAGAAGTGCCCTGCCTCATCTTTTTAATTGCCCCTTCCAGAGATTTTTTAGCGGCTTTGGAAGCTGGCTGGAGAACAATTTGGAAAACCATTCCCTCTCCCTCTTTTTCCAGTTTAGAAAAGGCGTTCAAAATTGGAGAAATAGGATCGGCTTCCAATTCCTGATAGGTGCGAATCGGCAAAAGCCAGGGCTCTTTCAATTTGAGACTGGCCGAAACCGTTTCGCCCGTCGGATTAAAAATATTGTAATCCTCGGACAAGGCCACGAAGGCGTTAGGGTAAAATCCCTGGATTTGCCGCTGCACGAAATTCACCGATTCTTTGGCCACGGCCAGGTAAAAATAGATTTCCTCGCCGATGTGCGGCAAGGCAATCTCCAAAACCGCCGGCTTTTTCAAACTGGACAGCGTCGTTAAAAATTGCTCGGCAACGGCGATTCTTTCTTTGAGCGGTCTTTTTTCATCTGCCTTAACCACTTCCGGCGGCAGTTTAATCACCAGAAGAGACATCTTTAAAGAGCCGGACAACAAGGCGCTAAAATTCTTTTTCCGGGCCCAGGTAAAAACTACGCCCAAAATTACGGCGATGAGAAAGAAAAAAAGAAAAGAGAAAATGTCCATGAATAAATTATAGTTAAGCGTTAATTAATCTTTCCGCGTTTTACCAATTCCTCATAGAATTTGTCTACGAGCGCATCGTGCAAAGCATCCAAAACATAAGGTTTCAGATTTTGCGCCAAACCAACCGCGCCAGCGATGGAGTCAGAAAAGGCCACGCCCAATAAAATATCAATTTGTTTCTCAGGAGAAGCGTTCTTCAAAGCTGCCGGAGAAATTTTTCCCGGCACAACAAGCGGACTGACGCTTTTGGCCTTAGCTTTAACCTTGGTTTGCGGCGAAACTCCAACGGCCATATGCTCGGCCACTCTTTCTTTGACCACTCC
>JAKLFS010000001.1:2084-3759 GCA_022711075.1 Patescibacteria group bacterium
GTATGAATCGGAAGTTAAAAGTAACGCTGGTCCTTTTACTTATTCTAATTATAGCTACTTTTTTCCGTTTTTGGAAGATAACGGAAATACCGCCCGGCCTCTATCCCGATGAAGCCATGAACGGCAACAACGCCTTAGAAGCTTTGAAGAGCGGCCAATTCAAATTATTTTATCCGGAAAACAACGGCCGCGAAGGACTTTTCATCAATCTTCAGGCAATCAGTGTTGCAATTTTCGGTAATCAACCCTGGACGCTACGGCTGGTTTCAGGAATTTTTGGAGTCTTAACGGTCTTGGGCCTGTTTTTTCTCGTCAGGGAATTATTCCGAAAAAAATCCGAATCGCAAAGCGAACGCCTTGCCTTATTTTCTGCGTTTTTACTCAGCGTCAGCTTTTGGCATGTTAATTTTTCCCGCATCGGCTTTCGGGCCATTATGGTCCCCTTCTGCCTGGTTTGGTGCTTTGCCCTGCTTTTTATCGCTTTGCGGACCAAAAAAATTGTCCCTGCGATCGCCAGCGGGATTTTCTTTGGTTTGGGATTTCATACCTACATCGCCTTTCGCTTTACGCCGCTTTTGGCTTTAATCCCTATTTTCTTTGGCCGTTATTTCAATAATAATCCGGAAAATAAAACCGATAAAAGCCATTGGAAGATTTTTGCCATCTGGCTCATTGCCACCTTTATTGTGGCTCTGCCCATAGGATTGTATTTTCTGAAAAATCCCGGTGATTTTTTCGGCCGAACCGGCCAGGTCTCAATTTTTCAGCAATCCAGCCCAGTTCTTTCTTTCTTAAAAAGTCTTGGAAAAACCTTGCTGATGTTTAACGTAGCTGGCGATTGTAATTGGCGTCACAACCTGGCTTGCTGGCCGCAATTAGAGCCGTTAACCGGCTTAAGCTTTTTACTGGGAATCGCTTGGCTGATAAAGAACCTGATAAAAAGGAATTCGGATAAATTTATTGGTCTCTTTATCTTGACCTGGCTTTTTGCCATGTCCCTGCCTTCAATTTTAACCAGCGAGGGTTTACCCCATGCCCTGCGTTCTATCGGCCTCATTCCCGTTGCTTTTATCTTGGCCGGCCTTGGCCTGAATTCGCTTTGGGAATGGCTAGAAAAGAAATTTAAAAACAAAACTGCGGCTCATTTTATCGTTTTTTCCATCTTGGGAATAATCATGATTTTTGAAGGCTGGCGGTATTTCAGTCTTTGGGCTAAAAATAATAACGTGGCCGGAGCCTTTGACCAGTCCTTTGTCCAAATCAGCCGCTATTTGAACGAGCAATCAAACGCTATCAATAAATATGTCCTGGTTAACACCGGAGGCGTTTTGGTCAAAGGCCTTCCAATGTCAAGCCAAACAACGATGTTTCTGACGAATACTTATTTGGAAACGGAGCAAAAAACGAAAAAAATCTTCTACCTTCTCCCAGGAAATATCTCCGCTCTGGAAAAAAACGAACCGTTCCTTTTAATTCCCCTGGAAAATAATGAGGAAACGAAACTAAACATTCAAAATTACTTTTCCAATGCCTCTTTAGAAGAAAAAGAGGGCTTTGGGGTATTTGAAAATTTTTAAATCGCCTAAAATTAAAATATGAGTAAAACTTCCAAATTTCCGCTTGTTATCGCTATTCTGATTTTGCTTTCCAGCCTAGCTTTGATGATCGACAGTTC
>JAKLFS010000001.1:3858-44135 GCA_022711075.1 Patescibacteria group bacterium
CCAAACGGAAACGGCCATTATGGACGAGCTGGCCCATATTCCAGCCGGCTATTCCTATTTAAAATTCGGAGATAACAGATTAAACCCAGAACATCCGCCGCTAACCAAAGACCTTTCGGCCATCCCCCTTCTTTTCACTAAATTAAATTTTCCCCTTGATTCTTCGGCCTGGCAAACCGACGTCAACGGACAATGGAATGTCGGCACAAAATTTCTCTATGAGATTGGAAATAATGCGGAAAAAATAATTAACCTCGCTCGCATCGGACCAATGCTGCTGACGATTCTAACGGGATTGGTTTTTTACCTTTTTTGCAAAAAAAGATTGGGAAGCTGGTGGGCATTATTACCGCTCTTTCTTTTCAGTCTTTCCCCTTTAGTTTTAGCTCACGGCCATTACGTAACAACGGATTTGGCCGCAGCTTTTGGCACGATTATCGCCTTATGGTCTTTTGCTAATTACCTGAAAAACCCGAATAAAAAAACCTTGATTATTGCCGGACTTTGCTTTGGCCTGGCCCAGCTTTGCAAATTCTCCCTTTTGCTGCTTATCCCGCTTTTTGCCGTCCTGGCCTTAATCTTTTACGCGATTAAGCTTTGGCAAAACTGGCCGGAGATCGCCTTTTATCAAAGGAAAAAGGAAGCTTGGAGCCGATTTTTTAAAGCTGTAGGGGGGCTAATCGCTATCTTGGCCGTTGGTTATTTACTGGTTTATTTGGTTTACTTGCCGCAAAATATCAATTATCCCAAAGAAAAACAAAAGACTGATACCGAAACTTTACTGGCTTCTTTTGCCGGCGGTCCGGATCCTGATTGGCAAACTTGCAAATCCTGGTCCGGTTCCCTTGGCCGCCAAATCCGCTGCTTAGCCAACATCGATATTTGGATGACAACGCAACCGGTTTTCAAACCTTTGGCCCAATACGCCTTAGGCGCCTTAATGGTTACCCAAAGGTCGTCAGCTGGAAACACCGGTTATTTTCTGGGTCAGGTTTCAGCCGGCGGCTGGCACAATTATTTCCCAACGGTCTTCGCCATCAAAGAACCAATACCCTCCTTGCTGCTGCTTTTAATTGCTCTTGGTTCTGGCTTTGTCCGATTAGTAAAATCAATTTCCGAAAAATCTCGCTGGCCGCGATTCTGTGGTTGGGTCTGGCAGCATTTTTCCGAGTTCAGCGCGATTTGTTTCGTAATTTTCTATTGGGCCACTTCTTTGAGAAGCCCACTCAATATCGGCTTCCGCCATTTGTTGCCAACGCTGCCCTTAACTTATTTCCTCGTTGGCTACGAAATAAAAAAATGGTGGTGCGGAGAATATCGACAATTCTTCACAAACCGCTGGGCTGAAATAAAATATTATTTTAAAAAATTCGGCGGGCTTCTTTTAAAAACAACAGTCGTCGGAATCTTGCTGCTCTGGTACTTGGCGGAAACTATTTCCATCGCTCCCAATTTTATCGCTTATTTCAACGAGTTAGTCGGCGGCGCCCAAAACGGCTATAAATACGTTGTTGATTCTAATCTAGACTGGGGCCAGGATCTGAAAAAATTAGCAGCCTTTGTAAAAGAAAATAAAATCAATAAAATAAAAGTTGATTATTTCGGCGGCGGTAGCCCTCAATATTATTTAGGAGAAAAATTTGAGCCTTGGTCCTCCAGCAAAGGCCGGCCCGAAGCCAATTCTTGGCTGGCAGTTTCCCTGACCTTTCTCCAAAACAGCCAGGGCCAGCCGGTTCCCGGCTTTGACCGAAAAACAGAAGACAGCTATTCCTGGCTCCAAGGAGAAAAACCATTCAGCCGTATCGGCTATTCCATCTTTATTTACAAATTTTAAAAGAATCGCGATTTCTCAGAACTAAAAATTCCACCCGAGGTGGAATTTTTAGTTGCTTTGCCTTTTAAGATATATACCTGTTAATTAAAAGTGGGTGGCCTCAATCAAATCCCCTAAAAGACTGATGCTTTTGGCCTCCCTGGTAGAAATTACTTGACCAGGTATCTTATAAAAGCAAAGCTACTATTATTATAACAATAAAAAAAATAAAGTTATCCACAATAAACTAAACTAGAGCGAAAATTGACTAAATTGTCTAAAAAATATAAAAAGGGCGGCTCAAACCGCCCTCTTTTTGAAGCTGTCAAGTCCAACTATTCCAAAATCCCGTCTAAATTCACATCGTAAAGAATAGCGTCAAAGGAATTTTTATAATTGACGATCTCTTTAGGTTCAAACCACACTTTGATTTCATAATCAGCCTCTTCGATGTTGGCAGAGGCATGAATCAAATTTCGCACCGCCCTACCGGCATCTCCATAATCAGCCAAAGAATAAGAATCAATCGTATAATCTCCTCTGATGGTTCCGACGTCCGATTGCAAAGGTTCCGTAGAACCAACCAGCTTTCTCGTAATAGCGACGGCGTGATTTCCTTCTAAAACCATGGCAATAACCGGACCGGCGGATAAAAATGTTACCAGCCGATCAATAATCTTTTTCCCCAACAGTTTCGGCTCTTCTGTTACCTCAATGCCTGATTTTTTCTTTCCCTCAATGGAACGAAATCCTAAGGCCTCAATTTCCGCCTCATTTTTAACATAGTGCCGATAAGCCTGATCGGGAGTTGGCAATAAAAATTTCAGAGCCACCAATTTCAGTCCCACCCTTTCAAAACGACTCAAGATCTCTCCGGCCAAAGCCCTTTGAATACCGTCGGGCTTGATTAAAACCAGTGTTTTTTCTTCTTTAGGATTTTTGGTCATAAAAAACTACGGTAATTTTTTTATCTTTAAATTCAGATTGAATTCGACCCCGTTTTTTTGTTGAATAATGGAGGCTAAAGGAATGTCCACGTCGGAAAAATACTCGGTTGCTTCGGCTAATTTATTTTTGAAACTCAGCATTTTTTCCTGCGTATTCACCCAGCCCGACAAAGAGACGAGAAAGTCGCTGGATTTCACGAGCATTCTTTGAACTTGAACATCCGGTCCAGCTGCCTGCCAGGCGCGGAAAAAACCGGACCAGTCTTTGGTATTGCTTTGCGCCGCAATTGCTTGACCCACCACGCTATTAAAATTTTTAGCGCTTGTTTCTAATTCGGTTAATTTCTGACTATCAATTTTCAAATTCAAATTACCGGAGCTCTCGGCTAACGACTTTTCGGTTACGTTGAAAAAGGTCTTGACGCCGAAAGAAACCGCTATCAGAAGAATTAAAGTGGTGAAAATTATTTTTGTCCAAAGATTCAGGAAACTCAAAGTCCGGCGGCGGCGATACTCTTCTTCTGTCCCCACGGTCATCAAACTGACGCTCACGTCATCAACGCGGGAAATCAATCCTCTAAGAGCCGCGCCGGCAGCGGCATAAAAATTCGGAGAATATTCCAATTTGGAAAAACTTGGCAAAACCTCCAAGCGAAACTGCTCCTTGATAATTTTTACCAGTTCTTCCTGATAGCCGGGCGTAAAAAGAAAAACTCCGCTCACTCCTTCCTGAAAACGGTTAAGATAAAAAGTGATTACTTTTCTCAACTCTTCGGTGAAAATCTTCAAAAGGCCCTCCTGGCTGAGCGCCGAATTGGCTGAACTGGAGCTGATTCCCAGGGACTGCATTGATTCGCGCCAGCTTTGGCAATAACTGAACTGCAAACCCGCCTTTTTAACCACTGAGAAATCTAATCCGTCAGAAGATAAAAAGGCGATTAAATAGCTTTTACTCTCGTCTAATAAGTTATTTTCATTAAACAGCCGCCACAAACCAAAGGCGTTGAACTCAACGGCCAAAGGAATAAAGTCGGTCTCCCCTAAAATTTTTAAGTAAGGATCAACTATTTCCTTTTTGGCAAAAACGGAATTAATCCGATATTTGAAAGAATCGTGCGAAATAATATCGCCCATTAACTCCCAATCGGAATAAGACTCCTCAAATTTAATCGGAGAAAGCATTTTTAAATTCAACTCTACGGCAGCCGCCAGTTCCACCGCCTCCACCTGCGGCAAATCAAAAACTTTATGATAAACCGTACCGCTTTCCAAAGAAACAATCAAATAAAGGTGTTTAATTTTCCTTAAAGCCGGCGAGTGACGAAGACTGTCTAAGATCGGTTTTAAGGCTTCTGGCTTCTGCAAAACACCCTCCACCACCGTTCCTTCCGGTAATTCCGCTTCGAAAGTGGCTAAGATTTTTTTTGACGCATCCGGAGCAAACAACAAAAAATTCAAATTACCGTCCCGGAAGGAAAGGCCGCCAATATATTCTTTAGTAATGAAATATCTGGAGAAATCTTTTACATTCATGATTCATTTATCAAATCTCCGTTAAGGAAATTAGGGAAACAACTGCTGTTTCGGGATTGATACTCACGACAGCCTGATATTTCTTTTGCCGCAAGAGAACCGTACCCACACTGTTAATCGTCGCCTGATTATTGAGAAGGTCGTTGTTAATTGTCACGCTTACCTGCGTCCGCGTACCGGCTGTAAAAACATATTGCGTGCTATCCAAATCCTTATCTCTCACGAGCCGGAGAATGGCATCGTCTATTCCGGCTTTAGCGCCAAGCAAAGCTTCCTGCGCCAACCTGCTGCCATTACTTGATGAATTGGCCCAATAAGCCACAAAAGCAATGGCTATGCCCAATTCCATAATAATCAAGCCTATCATAATTACCAGCGGCAGCATAGTGATGCCCTTACTTTTTGTTTTTCTGACTAACATATGATTTTTCATTAAGGTGAGTAACCAATGATAACGCTATAAACATTGGGGCTATCGCTTAACCCGGCCGTCAGGTAAATACGGTAACGGAAATAACGTCGCTGGTTATGATCAGCGAACCTTAAGGGTATTGCCTTGCCCGGATCGGCTGGACCATAATATCCGGTTTCCGTACCGTCGCTTCCCAAAAAAGGAGCGCCGCCTCCGGCTGAATTACCCCAGAGCAATCCACCGGCACAAGTAGGGTAATCGGTTGCTCCATTTGGGCAATTGGAAGAAGCGAAAGTAAAACGTACGTGTCCGCCATTCAATTGACCATTCCAAAGAATGGTATTGAAGATGGCGTTGCTGTTAACGTCAAAGGTGGACGATTCCAGATATCCGCTCGGAATAAAAATTTCCGTCGTTGTGCTGCTTTCATTAGTATAACTGGAAGAAATATTATCGTTAAAAGCATAGGCCCGATAACAATAGGTGGTGTTTTGCAGCAACGCCTCATCAGAATAACTGGTAACATTGGCAACAGTGGTATGTACCGGCAGGAATCCGGAGCAAGTCGTAGTGGCTCTTTCTATTTTAAAACCTGTTTCATTGTTGGAATTGTCAGTCCAAGTCAAATCAATTTGAGAGGAGCTGTTGGCGGTGGCCAAAAAATTGGACGGTGCGGGCAAGGTCGTGGTGGCAAAAACTTCAGAATAATTGGAATCGCCGTCGTTATTGTAAGGATAAACCCGATAATAATAAGTCGTACCGTCGGACAAACCGCTATCACTGTGGCTCGTAACATTCGCGTCTTTGGTTGCCAATGAAGAATATGTTCCTCCGCTGCCTGTTTTTTTGTCTATCCTAAAACCGGTTTCATTGCCGGAATTATCATTCCAATGAAGGTCAATCTGCTCCGCCGAAATAATAGAGGCATTCAAGCCAGAAACGGCACAGGGCAAAGTTGGCTTAACCGAAACGACTGTCGCATAGCTGGAATCGGCATCGGCCGTATAAGCCCGAACGCGATAGCAATAACTATCGTAACTGAGTCCGCTGCAAGTTAAAGTCGTGTCGGAATAAACAATGGCATTAGCGCCAGCCGTGCCAATCTGCGAAAAGCCGGCCGAACAACTGCCGATAGCCCTTTCTATTTTAAATCCCGCCTCGCCAATGGAATTGTCAACCCAGTTGATCACCAGAGAAGTCGGAGCAATTGTCTCAAAAGTTGTACCGCTGGGAGCCGACAAGCTGGTCGTAGCAGTAGCCAAAGCCGAACACGCTTCGCCGTCGTTATTATAGGCGCAAACGATGTAGCAATATTTTGTTCCTTCACCTAAATTAATATCGGAAGCGCTGATAACATTGGAACCTACACTTTGGACAAGAGGGCTGGAAACATCGCAAGCGGAACCAGCTGCGCGCCTGAGGTGAAAACCGGTCTCGCTGGAAGAATTATCAGTCCAAGAAAGATTTATCTGGGTAGAAGAAGTTGCCGAAGCAACGGCTGCTAAACTGGACGGTGCCGCTGGCGGATTAGTGGTCGTACAACTGGCAGTACCGGAATATGAAGATTCAATAAAACTATTATAAGCTTTGGCCTTATAACAATAGGTGGTGTTGGACGTCAAGCCGGTATCGGAATAACTCGTTGCCTCAGCTTCGGCATCAGCGAAATAAACAAAACCGGAACAGGTTGAAGTCGTTCGCTCTAATTTAAAACCCGTTTCGTTAATGGAATTATCCGACCAAAAAAGATTGATCTTATCCCCTCCCTGGGTAGAACAATTCAAGCTGGCAGGCGCAGGCAAAACCGTTATGGCCGATGCCGTGTTGGAATAATCGGAATGATTGCCTGAATAATAAGCCCTGATCCGATAACAATATCTTGTCCCGTCAGCCAAGCCACTGTCATTAAACGAAACGGCGCCGGCGCCAGCAGCAGAAATCAGGCTGAAGGCCGGAGAACCGGAACAATCGCTGTTAGAGGCTCTTTCAATTTCGAATCCTTCCTCGCCCAAAGAATTATCAGACCAAGAAAGGTTGATTTGAGATTGGGACACACCAGTGACAATTAAACCGTCAGGAGCGGTAAGGACCGTAGAACAACTATCTTCGGCGGTATAGCTGGAATAGGTGCCAGAATTATGATAAGCCCGAACCCGAAAGGAAACAGTCCGCCCCTGCTGCAGAGCGCCAGTGTCATAAGTCACGGTATTAGCCGAAACAGTATCGTAAACGCCGTAGCTTCCACCACTGTATTTATATTCAATCTTATAACCGGTTTCCGCTGAAGAATGATCAGCCCAGTTAACCGTTGCCTTAGCATCATTGCCGGTTGTCCAGCAAGAAACATCCAAACCGGTTGGCGCGGTAAAAGCAGTGGTCGCACCCCAGGTTGAAGAAAAGGGACTGCAAACATCCGGACCGGCAGCGCACCAACCAGTAAAACCCGAACTCGTTCCGCAAAGTTGGCCACTACAGGAATAACAGCCGCTCTTACAGCCTTTCACTTCATAACTGTAATAAGTGCCCGGATTTAATCCGGAATGATCATAAGAAGTGCTCGTGGCGTTGATATTAAGCGCCGAACCCGAAACGCCAACCAAATTATAATAATTAGTGGACGACACACTGCTCCAAGTCGGCCTCAGCATAGTTTCCGTTGCTCCTGTCAACCAGGTCAAATCTAAAGGAGTATCGGGCTCGGAACAAGCTGCCGAACAATCCGTGTCAAGATTGCAATCACATAAGGGCATCGCCTTGACCCTCTGAATCTGACCGAAAAATATCGGAACAATAATCACGGCAAAGATAAAACCCGAGATAATGAAAGTTAAAATGTTTTTTTCTCTGAAAATTATCTTCATTCTTTTTTAAAATAATTTTACATATCCACTTTAATGGCGTTATTTTCAATAATAATGGGGGCGGAGGTGGCCGCATATGTGCCGCTGCTCACGGTATAGGGACCGGCACCGATATTACCGGATTGCCAATTGAAATCTTTAAAATAAGCGGAAGTAGTCCGCATCAAATACTCGGAAATTGTAAAATTAGTATCAATGTTGGGCCAGGAAACAATCGCTGTTATTTTCTGCGCTGACGGATCTTCGCTAGTGCCGCTATAAGCAACGATCGCCCCTTCGCTGTTACGCGAAACATTTTCAATATTAAAATAATGGGTATAGATGATGCCGTCAATGGTGGTCGTCGCCACCCCGCTTTGCATTTGCCAACTACCGTCAGAAAGAATGATTTGATAATTGACGGAAGCGCCTTTGCTTCCCGGACAAGAGCCTGACGGCGGACAATAAATATTGAACCAATTGCTTTCGCCGATTGTTCTTACGGCTTCCAGGTCTTGCTGAGCCAAAGCCGTAGCCGTATTCGTCTGTTTCGTCTTTTCGCTGGCAATCAAGCTTGTGCCGATGGTTGAGGCCACGCCACCGATAACGACTCCGGCCATTACCACGGCGATTAAAATCTCTGCCAAAACCTGACCGCCTTGATTAAGAAAAAAAGGGTTTTTAGTATGCATTTTTGCGCCTCCCCAAAACTTCCTCATATGATTATTATACAAAAAAATAAGTCAATTCGCCAATTAGCAGATCGGCCAAAAACGACGCCCCTAAGATTCGGGTTAATCACCCTTAATAATTTACTTGGCCAAGGGAATTGATAGAAATAGAGCGGGTTAAATCGGAATTAGCCACTGATTGCAAAATAATTGTCGTCGTGGCAACTGGCCGGCCGCTAATCCTTTGAAAAACAATGTCTTTGGTGCTGCTCGCTGCCGGATCAAGAAAACGCACCTGGTTAGATAAATAAACGGTTTCAACAGAAACGTCAACTCCATAAGAGCTGCCGCGAAAAAGCGCATAATATTCCTCGCCGCTGGCCGAATTCACAAAATGCACTCCCCAATCAGTCGGACCCTGACCGGAAACGGCTTCGCCGCTAATCGCCCTGTTTTGCGCTTGTCTTAAATAAGCTGTAATTTTTTCCGCCTCAGAAGTAATGTTGGCCGATTTGCGATAACCGCCCAAATAAGAGACGCCCACAACGCCTAAGACGGTTAAAATCGCCATAGAAAGAATAACTTCTATCAGGGTGAATCCCCAGCTTTTAGTGAATTTGGAATTTTTCATTTTGAGCCTGCCATTATCCTCCTCCCATTTGACCGACAAATTGATACATCGGCATAATTACCGCCAAAGCAATGCCGCCGACCACAACGCCAATAAACAAAAGCATCACCGGCTCAAAAACCGCCATCATTGACTTGATGGAATTGTCGATTTCCGTTTGGTAAAAGTCCGATAAACTGGACAAAACCTCTTCGGTGTGGCCGGCCTTCTCACCGATTGAAATCAAAGTGCGAATGGTCTGCGGAAAAATCTCCTCTTCCCGAAAAGCTTCTCCGAGGGTCATGCCACGAACGATCTTTTCCCGCGCAACGCGCAACAAAGCCTGCTTCATCTCTTCATTGCCGACCGTCGTAGCGGTAATTTCCAAATTTTCCAGAATCGGCAAACCGGACCGCATCAACGAACCGAAAGTATTCCCAAAACGCTGGTAAGCAATTTTTTTCAAGATATCGCTCACCAAAGGAATCTTGTAGATCAAACGGCTAAAAATAAGTCGGCCCGCCTTAGTCAAGCGGAAAAATATTATCAAGGCCACTATAATGACAGCTAAGGCGCCAAAAAGCCATAAGCCATTGGCCTGAAAAAAGAAAGAAACATTAAAAATAAACTTAGTCACAACCGGAATTTTCATATCGCTCTCCATAAACATGGAAGCCATTCTCGGAATAACAAAAGTAACCAGCATGATTAAAATCGCTAAGGAAGCGGAAATCAATAAGGCGGGGTAAGTTAAGGCTGAACGCACGCGCGAATTCAATTCCCTTTCGGCCCCCAAAGAAGTGCTCAAATTGGCGAAAACCTGCTCCAGATTGCCCGAGGCCTCACCCGCCTTAATCAAATTGATGAAAACCGGAGAAAAAATCCTTGGATAGTTGGCGAAAGTGGTATAAAACGGCTTGCCGGCTTCCAAATTTTTTCTGATTTCCATTAGCAGGGCCCGAACCGCCGGTTTTTTGAAATCGGCGATTAAAATGTCAATGGCCTTAAAAATATCAGTGCCGACTTTAAGCATCAAAGACAAGTATTTAGTCAAAAAAAGCTTGTCCACGGTGGAAATCGGCGAACCTAAAACCCCCTTCAATTTTGATTTGGAAGTTTTGATGGCGCTCAATTTGATCGGGGTTAAACCCTGATTTTTTAAAAAATCCAGAACCGCGGCGGAATCTTGAAAATCTCCGTCACCCTCAACTGTTTTTCCCTCTTTGTTGTAAGCCGTATAATGAAATAGCATAGGGATATTCTTTATTATATTTTATAACATTATTTACTATTGAGAAAGTAGATATTGGCGTTGAAGCTCCGACGCCGAAAGCGCCCGGTTATAGAGAAGCAGCTGGTCAATTTTTTCACCCGGGATAGAATCAACGCAAGTTGGAAGATAAATACCCACTCCCATCCAAGAAATTGTTCCGTAATTCCCTCCGGCCGTTAGAGACTTTTGCCCCGACACACTGGAATCCACATAGAGCTTGGCCAGTAAATTCGGCTTGTCAAAAACGAAAGAAAGCTGATGCCAAGTATTAAGAGAAGGAAGTGATGAATAATTAAAATCATTGTTATCACCAGCTACCGTCCTTAAAGAAACGCCCGTACGCATATTCCAAATACTACACATACCGCAACCGGAAACATTCACTGCGGCCAAATGAACTCGGGACGTACCACTAGAAACAGTGACATAATTCCACCAGGAAAGAGTAAAACGCGAACTAGGCAAATTAGAAATGACTGTTGGCAAGGTAGCAGTGTATACTCCGGCATTTTGATTAGTGCAACCAGCGGAAATACTACTATCCATCTCCACTGCCTTACCAATTTTACCATCAACCCAATTAACTAAATTTCTGACTTCCAGATTGGTTCCGTTGCCGCTGGTGTCAGAAGCAACGCTGCCGCTTCCCTCGTCAAAAGACCAAGAACCGACCGGCTTCAAAGAACTGGCATAAAGATTGGACCCAATTTCATATAAATACGGATCTGGGCCCCCATCAATTTTTGATTGAGGATCAGTACCGTTCAAACCGTAATATTTTGATTCAAACCAAGCGGTTAAAGTATAGGTGCCAGAAGAATCGCAACTATACGTATAAAAAAGGTTGTCGCTCAAAGAGTTTTTCGGGTCAAGGGGCAAATGCGAAAAAAGGGACGCGGTCGCCAAAGAATCAAAGTTAATCGGAATCCAACCAGTACCATCAGTTTTCGTAACCGCCTCAGTTGCCGCTTGAACCCAACTGACGCCGCTGGGCAAATTATCATTGGAAAGAGCGCTACCGGCAGGAAGGGAGGCGTAAATTTTTGTTCCGTCGCAAACACCCAAACTCAATCCGGAAGAATGCGCCATTTGCAAGGCCAAATAAATGGAATTTAAATCTGCAATTCTTTGACCATCGCGGCTTTTTCTAAGAGACTCGGCCGGATTGATTGCCACGAGCGTAATAGTGGTAAGAACGCCTATGATTACCAGAACCACAAACAGTTCCATTAAAGTAAAGCCCTGCTGTTTCATAATTATTCCCGGATTACCCTTAACACCTCTTCCAACGTAGTCAGACCCAACTCAGCTTTTCTGAGCCCATCTTCAAACATGGAAATCATTCCTTTCTGCCTGGCCAAAGCTCTTAATTTATCCAAAGTAAAATCAGGCTGATTGACCAAACGCCGCATATCCTCGTCAAAATCCAAAACTTCATAAATGGCCAACTGACCGCGATAACCGGTAAACCCACAAGTCGCGCAACCGACCCCTTTATAAAGAGTTCGCGGTAAAACGGGATTTTCCAAACCGGTAAATTCTTTTAGTTGCCTTTCCAAGGCCTTAGCCACTTCCGGCGTCACTTCCTGAGACTGAATGCAATCGCGGCAAAGGCGGCGCAACAATCTTTGCGCCACGACGGTATTTAAAACCGCCGAAACCAAAAAAGCCGGAATTTTCATGTCAATCAATCGCGGAATGGCTGTCGGGGCGTCATTGGTATGCAAAGACGAAAGCACAAGGTGGCCGGTTAAAGCCGAGTGCACGGAAATTTCCGCCGTTTCTTCATCGCGGATTTCACCGACCATAATGATATTGGGGTCTTGACGCAAAATCGCCCGCAGCCCGGTGGCGAAAGTGATTCCCGCCTGAGGATTAATCTGCGTCTGATTAACATACCGAATATCGTATTCAATCGGGTCTTCAGTCGTGACGATGTTGACATCCGGACGATTAAGCATGTTGATGATGGAATAAAGCGTCGTGGTTTTACCCGAACCGGTCGGACCGGTAACCAAAAGCATGCCATAAGTTTTTTTAATGCTTTCTTCTATAATATGCGCCGTATCCGGCAGCATCCCCAATTCAGCTAAACTCATCGGTTTAGCCGTTGCCCGCAACAAACGCATTTCCACTTTTTCACCGTAAAAAGTCGGCATTAAGGAAACACGGATATCCATCGCCTCGCCCAAGGCCTCATAACGAAAACGTCCATCTTGCGGTTTGCGATGCTCATCAATTTTTAAACTGGCCAAAAGCTTAATGCGCGCCACAATCGCCGGCTGAATTTCTTTGGCAATCCTGATAATTTCGTGCAGAACGCCGTCAATGCGAAAACGGATTAAAAGCGTGTCTTGCAAAATTTCAATGTGGATATCCGAAGAATTCAAAGAAATGGCGTAAGCCAATATGGTATCGACCATATTGATTACCGGCAACTCATTGGCAATCTCCTGTTCGCCCACCATTTTCAATCGGCTGGAAGCAATCACACTCTCCTCAATGGCCTTCTGGAAATCTTCAACGATTTCCTTTCCGTAAAGGGAAAAAACGTAATTGAGATCCTTGGGCGTGGTTAAATATATTTTCACCGCCGAACCGGTGTATTTTTCCACAAAACCGATGGTTTCCAAATCGCTCGGATCTTCCATGGCCAAAGAAATACGGCCGGCCTCATCTTTATCAAAAACCGCCACCCGTTTAGTCCGGGCCACTTCTTCGGGAATTAAACTCAGAATAGCCTTCTTAATCGGCCGACCGCGTAATTTGACGAGCGGCGTTTTAAAAAAATCCGTATAAAGTTGGTAAAGATAATCTTCGGAAATAAAGCCGCGGGAAATAAAAATAGCCGCTGCATCTTGCCCGGTTCTTTTTGCTTCTTCCAAAACGGCATTGAAATCATTTTCGGAAACCAAATGGCTCCCGACTAACAATTCTTTTAATTTTTCCAGCGGCAAATGCACGGCCATGCGAATATTTGTTTAAAACTTTAACGAATTTATTATGGGCCAACTCAATATCGTCTGGCCAAAAACAAGAATCAGAAAAGCGGCAATCGGCCACAAATAACGCAGAGAAAAAAGTTCACCGAATTTCCATTTTTTAAAAATAAGACCCAGCAGATAAAAAACAATGGCGCAAAGTAAAATCGCGAAAACGTAGAACAGCCACAAAGGATGACCCACTACTATTATACCATAAAAAATCAAACCCGGCTCATCTTCATGAAATAACCGGTTTTGGAAGCGACGATTAATGATTTTGGCAACGAAATAAAATAATAAAGCGATGAAAAGACTGAAGGCAAAAGGCCAAACGAACCGGTAGCCGACGTAACCGATAAAATAGCTTAAAGGAGTATGCGGCGGCAAAAGCCCTTGGGAAAGAGGATTATGACTCCAAACATAATATTGACCGAACACCAACAAACCGACTTTAACTGTCTGGAGTATTAAAACAACAATAACAGCGGGCCTTAGCAAATTCTTGGACTTAAACAATCCGAGAATCAGGCCCGCTGTTATTAATAAATACGCAAACGGTAACAGTTGGACAAACCAATCAATCGCAATCATGCTCAATCCTTAGGGGAAAGTATAAAATCCAGTGGATGAAGTGCCAACCAAATTCAAGCCCGGCGCATTGCCCACTTCATAAAGCGAAGTACAATTGCCGCCATCTTTAGAAACAACATCGCCCTCACCACTGAGCTTGTAATAGACACTTTCCATCTGAGCATCAATCTCGTAAGTGGTGCTCGTAGCATTACAAGCATAAGTGTAGTACAAATTGCTGGTTTGCGTGGTAGAAGTGGCGTTAGTCGGATCTATGGGCAAAGCTGAAAGCGGAGAACCGGAAGAAATGCTGTCAAAGTTCACTGGAATCCAGCCAGTACCATTAGTCAAACGGGGATTGGTCGCGGCAACTTGCGTGGTTCGAGTATAGCCATCTCCTCCCACCTGGCTAGTCGCAGTCATGCCGCCAATACCAACAGAATAATAAATCTTAAGTGGGCAGTCACTAGCCGGCGTAATTGCCATAGACGGATTAGCCCTGTCCGTTAAATACAGGTTCATGGCTGTCCGCAAAGCACCCAAATCCGAGACCCTTTTGGTATCACGGGTTTTTCTTAAAATTTCTCCCGGGTTGATGGTCACGATAACGATGCTCATTAAAAGCGCCAAAATGGCAATCACAACAAGCAATTCCACTAATGTAAATCCTTTTTTCTTCATAAAGAATATGCTCTTTATTTTTATTCTGTGCGCGATTTTACGACCTTTGTTTATTTCTACAAATCCTACTTGGTTAAATGAAGGAATTCTTTGACCTTCTCAATTAAATCGTCAATGGATATCTTGGCTTTAACGAAATATTCTACTGCCCCCAATTCCTTGCCCCTCTGAATATCGCTCGTTTGTCCTAAATTGGAAATGATAATTACCGGCATATCTTTTAGCTGCGGATCAGTTGATATTTTTTCCAAGACTTCAAATCCGCTCTTTTTCGGCAGAATCAAATCCAATAAAATCAGGGAGGGGCGGTTGGCCGTTAAATCTTTAAGGGCCTCCTCTCCGTCCCGTGCCAAAGTAACGTCAATATTTTCGCGTTGCAACCGGACTTTCAACAAATTAGACAAAAAGGGGTCGTCTTCCACCAAGAGAATTTTTAACGCATTTCCATCCATAAATTGTTTCACTTTTAATTATAATACAATAGAGACCTTTATAAAATAAGTGACTGTGGATAACAACCAACGAAAAACCGCTTTCTCCAAATCAGCTTAATTAAAGCGGTTAAACCCATAACAACCAATTGTAATAAAAATTAGCGACTCTAACGGGCTTATTCAACTCCTTTTTCATTGTTTCGTGCTTGCCCCAGAGTTTTTAACTAAGGGGACTTGAGATTTCTCTTGAAACAAGAGAAATCGACCTAGGAACTCTCCGACTGTACGTCGGAAAGAAAAATTCCTTTTAGAATGATCCACCGACAGCTTCCGCTACCGGTGCCTTGTTACGACTTCGTCCCTGTTACCGAGCTGACCCTAATCCGCTGAAAGCGAACTTTAGGTCTTCCCGGCTCCCTTGACGTGACGGGCGGTGAGTACAGGACTCGAGAACGTATTCACCGCGGCATAGCTGATCCGCGATTACTAGCGATTCCGACTTCATGGGGTCGAGTTTCAGACCCCAATCCGAACTAAGGCCATTTTTTTGAGATTAGCTCCGCCTTTCGGCTTGGCAAACCCTTTGTCTTGGCCATTGTATCATGAGTGTGGCCCAGGGCATCAGAGGGCCATGCTGATTTGACGTCATCTCCATCTTCCTCCCCCTCTAAACGCACTTCACTTACTTAAAGTAAATGCGCTTGGAGGGGGCGGTCTCGTGTGACACTTGTAACACACGACAGAGGTTGCGCTCGTTACCCCACTTAAGGGAACAACTCAAGCCACGAGCTGACGACAACCATGCAGCACCTGTCCTGATGTCCTTGAAAGAAAATATTCCTTTCGGAACATCGTCATCAGGATTTCTAGCCCTGGTAAGGTTCCTCGTTTAGCGTCGAATTAAACCTCATGATCCACCGCTTGTGCGAGTCCCCGTCTATTCCTTTGAGTTTTAAGCTTGCGCTCGTACTTCCCAGGCGGCCTGCTTAACGCGTTAGCTTCGCCACTCCGAGGGTCGATACTCAAAATAGCTAGCAGGCATCGTTTAGGGCGTGGACTACAAGGGTATCTAATCCTTTTTGCTCCCCACGCTTTCGTGTTTCAGAGTCAGATATGCTCCAGTTGATCGTTTTCACCTCTGGCGTTCCAGCCGATATCAACGGATTTCACCCCTACACCGGCTGTTCCATCAACCTATAGCATTCTCTAGTTTGACCATCTCTTCTGCAATTCCAAGGTTGGGCCCTGAGATTTAACAGAAGATGCTTCAAACCTCCTACACACCCTTTACGCCCAATAAATCCGGATAACGCTTGGGGCCTACGTATTACCGCGGCTGCTGGCACGTAGTTAGCAGCCCCTTATTCACTAGGTACTGTCAATTACTTCATCCCTAATAAAAGCAGTTTACAATCCGAAGACCTTCTTCCTGCACGCGGCGTCGCTCGGTCAGGCTTTCGCCCATTGCCGAATATTCTCGACTGCTGCCTCCCGTAGGAGTGGGACCCGTGTCTCAGTGTCCCTGTTGGGGAACAGCCTCTCAGCTCCCCTACCCGTCATAGGCTTGGTGGGCATTTACCCCGCCAACTACCTGATAGGACCTAGGCCAATCTTAAAGCGATTTGCATCTTTACCGAGCAAACAGTACGAATGCTCGGACTATGGGGAATTACCCGATCTTTCGACCGACTATGCCCCACTTCAAGGTATGTACCAAGGTATTACTAACCCGTTCGCCGGTCTTCTGTATTGCTACAGAATCCCTCGACTTGCATGCCTTATCCACGCCGCCAGCGTTCATCCTGGACCAGGATCAAATCCTCAATAAAAAATAAACTTGAATGATCGCACGAAACAATGAAAAAATAGTTGATTATATAGTGTGTGGAAATTTTCAAAGAACTTCGGAACAACTGGCCTCTGATAAGAAACCAGTGACTGGCAGCGAATTATTTATTTAAAAATAATTTCATTGCTGGTCACTGGTCTCCTAAATAAAAATTTAAGAAAGTTTTGATGATTATTAATTTTGCATAAGCCTCTAGAGTATTTTAGCCATTACAAACTATTTGTCAATTTCTGTCCTTAATTAACTATACCCAGTTTACTTCATTTATAAGCGGCTTGTCAAGCCGGCTGAAACAATGGGCCAAGATTAACATTTTAGTAAAAATATGCTACAATAACACAATCAAAATGAAGAAAAGGAAAAAAACAATTAAATTCTGGCTTTTGATTATTATCCCCCTGTTCATTCTAATCGGCGGCGCTTTGTTTTTCATTCAAAAAACCAACGGCAACTTACAAGAAGATTTAAACACTACCGGAAATAAAATTTCCAATTTAATTAACCAGATAAATTTGCTGGCTTCGCAAAGCAACGATCAATTAGGGCTAATTCAAGCTAAACAAAAAGGCGGCGATGTGAAAGCGGCTTTAGATTTGGTCATTATAGAAAAAGAACATAATCGTCAGATTAACGAATCCTCCATCCAGCTGACCGAAGAATTAAAAAAGCTGACCCAATTATTATTAAAGGTTTCCGATGTTGCTGAACAAGAAAAAATTGAGACTGCCATTCAATATCAAGTCAACGCTATCAGCCACTTATTGAATTACGGGGCCGGCGTGGATGCCTTGCTCCAAGAATTGGCGCTGCAATATGAATCCGCTTTGGATAATAGAACGTATGAACCGAAAGAAAATATTGACGAGCTTTACGCCTTAATCCAACAAGAGATCGCAACAGCCAACACTAATAGCCAAAAATTCTTAGAATCTTTGGCAGAAGTAAAAAATGAAGAAAACTAATGTTTTAATAATCCTTGATGGCTGGGGCATAGGGCCGCACGATGACACTAACCCGATTTATCGCAGCCAAAAGCCGACCATTGATTATTTCCAAAAAAATTATCCGATGATGAGCCTGCAAGCCGCTGGCATTGCCGTAGGTTTGCCTTGGGGCGAGCCGGGAAACAGCGAAGTCGGACACCTGACCCTGGGCGCCGGAAGGGTCATCTACCAGCACTATCCCCGCATTAGTTTGGCCGTTCGCAACGGCGAATTCTTCAAAAACACGGCTTTCAACGAAGCCTTTGATTATGAAAAGAAAACTAATGGCAGCATCCATATCTTGGGACTGCTTTCCAGCGGCAATGTCCATTCGTCTTATGAACATCTGCAGGCCTTAATTAAAATGGCTTCTTTAAAGAGGGCAAAAAATGTTTATTTCCATCTTTTCACTGATGGCCGCGATTCGGGGCCGCAATCCGGACGCGACTTAACGAAAAAATTCCTGGAAGATTTAAAAAAAGCCGGGGTCGGACAATTGGCCAGCTTGAGCGGACGCTACTATGCTTTGGATCGCACAAAAAACTGGCAGAACACAAAACAAATTTACGACCTGCTCACCCAGGGAAAAGCTAAAATTGAACCAAACATTGATAAAATCTTCGATCTCTATTACGGCCGCAAACTTTCCGACTCCTACATTGAACCGACGCTCATCGCCGATCCGCAAAAGCCCGAAGAATTTCCGCTCGTCAAAGACGGTGATAGCTTAATCTTTTTCGATTTCCGCGAAGACAGCATCCGCCAAATGGTGGCGCCGTTTGCCCTCAAAGATTTTCCGGAATTTGAACGGCTCCCCTTTCCCAACCTGAAAATCACTACCATGACCGAATATGACACAAACTTTGACGTCAGCGTCGCCTTCAAGCCGCAAAAAATAGAAAAAACGCTAACCACGGTTCTTAATGAAAGAGAATTAAAACAATTGAAAATAGCGGAAACAGAAAAATATTACCATCTGACCTTTTTCTTCAACGGCTTAACTGATAAAATTTTCTCTAATGAATTCCGCATCATGCTTCCCTCCAAAGAAACTCCCCGCCCCGACGAAGCGCCGGAAATGCGCGCTTTGGAGATAACCGACAGATTGATTCTGGCGCTCCAGGAAAAAACCTATGATTTTATCGCCATCAATTATGCCAACCCCGATACCATGGCCCACACCGGAAACTATCAAGCCACCGTCAAAGCAATTGAAATAATTGACGACCAGTTAAAACAAGTTTACAAAGTGGCCAAAGAAACCGGCGCCACCCTGGTCATTACCTCGGATCACGGCAATGCCGAAAAATTGTATGATACGGCCACCGGCGAAATAGAAACCAACCACAACGGTAATCCCGTTCCGTTTTATCTGATTGACGAAAAATTCAAATTGGCAAAAGAAAGAAACGAGGAAGAAATTTACGCCTTGGAACGGACGACCGATGGAGTAATCTGTGACGTCGCGCCGACCATTTTAGAATTAATGAACATCCCCATTCCCGAAGAAATGTCCGGAAAAAGTCTCATCAAATATCTGAACTTGGAAAAATAAAATATGAAATACAACTGTGATAAAATAGAAAAAAAATGGATGCAAGAATGGAGCAAAAACAACTACGCCGATTGGAAACCAACGGAGAACGCTAAAAAGAAAAAGAAATATGTTTTGGATATGTTCCCTTACCCGTCTGGCGACGGCCTTCATGTCGGTCACGTGGAAAATTACGCGGCCACCGATATTTACAGCCGCTACTCTCGGATGAAAGGGTTCAACGTCTTACATCCGATGGGCTGGGATGCTTTTGGCTTGCCGGCAGAAAATTACGCCATCAAAACCAAACAACATCCAGCTCAAGTCGTGGAAAAAAACATCAAAGTTTTCCGCAGGCAAATTGAACGCCTGGGCTTATCTTATGACTGGAACAGAAAAATCAATACCACTGACCCGAAATATTATAAATGGACGCAATGGATATTTTTACAACTTTTTAAACACGGTTTGGCTTATGAAAAAGAGGCGCCGATTAACTGGTGCCCGTCCTGTAAAACCGGATTGGCTAATGAAGAGGTGGTGGAGGGAAAATGCGACCGTTGCGGCACACCGGTAGAAAGAAAAAAATTGAAACAATGGTGGTTGAAAATCACCGCTTACGCCGAAAGGCTCTTAAGCGGATTGGACCAATTAGATTGGCCAAATAGCATCAAAGAAATGCAAAAAAATTGGATTGGCCGATCCGAAGGCAGTTTAATAAAATTCAAGCTTAAAAGCGGAGACGTGAACATCGGTGAAATTGAAGTTTTCACAACCCGAGCCGATACTCTTTTCGGCGCCACTTATTTGGTGCTCTCGCCGGAACACCCCATTATTAATATCCTGAAAAATCATGCTGACAATGCTAAGGAAATTGACAGATATATTAACGAAGCTCGGCAGAAATCCGATATGGAACGCATGGACCCGACCAAAACAAAAACCGGCGTAGAAATAAAAAACATCCAAGCCATCAACCCGGCTAACAACCAACTACTTCCTCTTTGGATCTCCGATTATGTCTTGGTTCATTATGGAACCGGCGCCATTATGGCTGTGCCGGCTCATGATGAACGTGATTTCGAATTCGCCAAAAAATTCGGCTTAAAAATAATTGAGGTTATCAGCCCTGACCAAAAAGAACATCAGCTTAACGCCGCTTACACCGGACCGGGATACTTGCTTAACTCCGGACCCTTTAACGGCTTGGACAGTGAAATAGCCCAGGATAAAATCAGCCTGTTCATTGGAGCGAAAAAATCAGTATTCTATAAAATGCGCGATTGGGTTTTTTCCCGGCAACGCTATTGGGGAGAACCGATCCCCATTATCAAATGCCCGAAATGCGGTAATGTCCCGCTTTCTGAAAAAGACCTCCCCTTGACCCTACCTAAAGTTAAATCATACGAACCGTCTGGTACCGGAGAATCGCCGCTCGCCGCCATCAGCTCTTGGGTAAATGTCAAATGCCCAAAATGCGGCGGTCCGGCTAAACGCGAGACCAACACTATGCCGCAATGGGCTGGCTCTTGCTGGTATTACTTGAGATACATTGACCCCAAAAACAGCAAACAACTCGTTGACCCCAAAAAAGAAAAAAAATGGATGCCTGTTGATTTGTATATGGGAGGCGCAGAACATGCAGTGCTCCACCTTCTTTATGCCCGCTTTTGGCATAAATTCCTTAATGACAGCGGCGTTGTTTCCACCGACGAGCCGTTTCAAAAACTGATTAATCAGGGTACAATTTTGGGCGCCAACAACGAAAAAATGTCCAAATCGCGCGGCAACGCGGTTAATCCCGATGATATTGTCAAACAATACGGCGCCGATGCCCTGAGACTCTATGAAATGTTTATGGGCCCGCTCCAAGCGGCCAAGCCCTGGAACACCGAAGGCATTAACGGCGTTTCCCGATTCTTAAACCGCATTTGGAATTTATTCTCAGCTCAAATAAAAATAAACGGCGGAGAAAAAAACAATCCGACAACTGCCAAGACTATTAACCAGACAATCAAAAAAGTTACGGAAGACCTAGAAAATCTGGATTACAATACCGCCATCAGCGCTCTAATGGAATGCCTCAATGCCCTAACGGCTAAAGAGGGAGTAAAAATAAAAAAATCCCACTTGGAAGATTTCCTCCGGCTGCTGGCGCCGCTGGCCCCCTTTATAACAGAAGAACTCTGGCATCAAATGGGGCACAAAACTTCCGTTCACAAAGAAAGGTGGCCAAAATATAACAAAAAAATGTTAAGAGAAAAAGAGTTTGATTTGATCATTCAAATCAACGGAAAAGTCCGCGATAAAGTAAAGGCAATGGTTGATATCAATCAAGGCGAAGCGGAGAGAATGGCCCTTAATCGAGAAAAAATAAAAAAAATATTAACCGGCAACCATCCTAAAAAGATAATCTATATCCCGAATCGCCTCATTAATATCGTAATTTAGCTCAGGTAATAAAAAGACCCGCCTCAGGCGGGTCTTTTTATTCTTTTTCTTTGTTCATTAAATCCCGAAGGTTTTGAAAGAGCGCCGCAACCAATAGCGGCCCAGTACCGCCGGGAGTCGGCGTGATTAAGCTACTGCGCTTTTTTACTTTTTCAAAATCCACATCGCCTTTGATTTTTCCGTTTTTTAGACCGTAACCGAAATCAATCACCACCGCCCCCTTTTTAATCATTTTTTTTGTAATTAAGCCCGGCTCTCCAACGCCCGAAATTAGAATATCGGCTTTTTTTGCTATTTTTTCCGGCTGTTTGGTAAATTCATTTATAATAAAAACGGTTGCTTTTTCTTGTGTCAACCAATTAGCCACTGTCAAACCAACTAATCGGCCAGCGCCGAAAACAGCACAAACTTTTCCTTGAGGATTAATGCCGTACTTTTCCAGAATGATTTTTACGACTTCGGCAGCTGGCGGAATTATTTTGAAGCGTCCGGTCAAAAAAGCGCCAAAACTCCTTTCATTCAATAAATCCGGGTCCTTCTCAACGGGAATGGCGTTTAGTAAATACTGAACATTAAATTTTTTAGGCAACGGCAACTGAATGATAACGCCCTTAATGAAATCGCGCCTCACAATTTCTCCTATTTTAGCTCTCAAAAATTTATTGGAAACATCGGAAGTAAAGTTAAAATGCAAAAACTCAATACCCAAAACGCCGGCCACCCGAGACTTCTCTTTGATAAAACTGGAACTGGCCGGATTGTCTCCGACCGAAATAACCGCCAAAGCGGTTTTTCGGACGGCAAAAAAAGGCTTTAAATCATCGAGAACCTCTCTCGCTAAATTTTTACCATCGACAATGACCATAATCTAAAAATTTAACGGTAAGTTAAACTGGTTACGGTGCCGTTGGTAAAAATTAGTTGCCGAACATCAAATTCATCCAAGCGCTTTTTCCAGTCTAAATCGGAAAGGCTAATTTCCCAATAATGGCCGCCGGCGTTAACGTAATTATCAATTGAAGCAACCAAAACCGTATTGCCCGTTTCTTGAAACCCGATTTGGATATTTCCCGCCTCCGCGATTAAAAGCAGGGCATCTCGCAAGTTTAATCCTTGACCGGCCACCTCGCCTTCAAAAATACGTTTTTGGCCATTACCGTAATCTAAAATAACCTTTGCCACTTTCGAATTTTGCGCGAAATCTTTCGCCCTACTATTCAATCGGCTGTTTAGCAGGAGAAAATAAGAATCAAAAATCAAACTGGCGATAAAAAGCAAAATAACCAGCGTTAAAATCGTTCGGAAGAGACCGTGGGAAATTTCACTGTTTTTTTGCATATTATGACTGAAACACAAAAGCCGACTATTTTTTATTTAAACGTTAAATAAAGAAAAATAAAAGTTCGTTAGTGTTTGACCGAAAAAGAAAACGGCCAAAACGCCCAGAGCTAAAAAGGGGCCAAAGGGAACGGCATCCTTCAATTTCTTTTTCGTCGCAAGAACAATGATTAGAGAAACGAAGGCGCCAATTATAAAAGAAAGACCCAAACCGATTAAACCGGCGCCAAGACCAAGCATTAAACCGATTAAAATCGCCAGCTTAACGTCGCCGAAACCCATTGCCTTGCCGCGGCTAAAAGCATAAATTAAAAAAAGGATGATGGACAAAATAAATGCTCCTGCCAAAGCTGAGGTTAAAACGTTAAAATGAATGTTGACCACGTCAGCATAGGGACCCAAAAAATTCAAGCCGTGCACGGGAAATAAACTGCCTCGCGTTAGGCTCAAAAAATAAAAACTCAAATTGGCCAGCAGAGAAATAGCGATGGCCGGAAAAACTATTTTATCAGGCAAAAGATAATGACGCAGATCAATTATTGATAAGGCGATGAGAACGGCTGCGTAAAAAAGCCAAATAAGAATGACTGCGACTACCCAAAAATTTGTCCGCGGATCGGAAAAAAAATAATGAGCGAAAAAATTAAAATCAAGAATGCGCCAGGTTACGCCCGCAAAGATTAAAGCCGTCAGCCCCTCCACCAGCGGATACTGCCAAATAAGCTTCTTGCGACAATAACGACAGCGACCACGCAAAAAAATAAAGCTTAGGATTGGAATAAGCTCAAACCATTTCAACTGTTGGCCGCAACGCAAACAGTGGGAACGACCCCTGACGATTTTTATAACCTGAGTATCTTCCGCGGGGTTCCAGCGCAAAGTAAGGACATTGATAAAGCTGCCCACCACCAAGCCCAGAAGCCCCGCAAAGATAATAAGAAGATAAGACATGCGATTTTTACGCTAAATTGCTTTTAGAATTGAACGCAATAAACGCCGTCAGCTCCGCAGTCGATTCCAAAATCGCAAGAGCCGGAACTGGTTCCCTGAGCGCTATCTTTAAGCGCCTGATTGCCCGTATCTTCCAAGGTCGCTGCCACGACATAATTCTGGCCGAGGTTGCAATCTTGATAATAGTAAGAAATTCCGTTATCGTCAGTCGCCAAAGGATCCTGAGGCACCTGATTCAAGCCGATCCCCGCTCCGGTAATTGAGGCCGTCAAAGCCGTCCATTTTTGGCTGGCGCTGCCAGCGGGCGCAGTGGGATAAGAAGAATTACGAGTATAATAAATCTCCAAAGCGTTTTGCACCTGTTTCAGATCGGAAACCCTTCTGGCATCCCTGCCCCTTGAACGAAATTGGCTAAGACCAACTAAAATCAAAGAAGATAAAATTCCGATAATAGCCACAACTATCAACATTTCGATTAAAGTAAAACCCTTTTGTTTTTTCATAATTAATATGTATTAAACGACCTTTTTATTCTGCAAATAAGATCCGGGAAATAATTTGCCCTTCGTCTTATTCAAAAATTAACTAAAAGACCGAGGCCAAGTTATAAATTGGCAAAAGTACGGCCCCGACGAACAAGCCAATGAATAATCCCAGAACAACGATAATAGCCGGCTGAACCATTTCCACCAAATTGTTAATGGAATTCTGGACCTCCTCATTGTAGAAAGAGGAAACTTTATCCAGCAAAGTGTCTAACTGCCCGGAAGTTTCGCCGATCGCCACCATTTGCGTCACGAGCGGCGGGAAATATTCGGGATAACGACTGAGGCTGGCGGAAATCGTTCCGCCCCGTCTGATTTCCTCGGCCGTCTCATTCAAAACTCTGCGATACACTTGATTACTGACTACGCGCGCGGAAATTTCCAAGGAATCGGTCACCGATATTCCACCCTTCAAAAGCACGCTGGTCGAGGTCGCAAAACGGGTAATGGCCGTCTTCTTAATCAAGGTGCCGAACAGGGGAATGCCCACTGTTAATTCATCCCAAACCGGCTTTCCTTCGTCGCTTCTGAAATAACGAACAGCGACAACAACGGCCACAACTAAAACGATTAAAAGCGCCCAGCCCCAAGAAGACATAAAAGTACCAAGCCCCATCAAAACTCTGGTCAGAAATGGCAATTGCACATTCACTTCGGAAAAAATAGAACGCATCTGCGGCATTACCACCGTTAAGATTAAAATCATCACCGCAATAAAAATTCCTATGACGAAAACCGGATAAATCATCGCGCTTTTAACACGACTGGATAAGCGCATTTCTTTTTCCAGATAATCAGCCATAAAGAGCAGGGTTTCTTCCAAGCGACCGGAAACTTCAGCGGAACGCACCATGTTCACGTAAAAATCGGAAAAGACTTTAGGATGCTTGGAAAGCGCTTGGGAAAAGTACAATCCCCCGTCAACATCGGTATAGACATCGAAAATCACGTCTTTCAGCGCCGGCGTGGAAATCTGTTTGTGCAAAGTTTTCAAAGAATCGGATAAGGCCACTTTGGCCGAAAGCAAAGTGCTTAATTGTCTGGTAAAAAGCATCAGCTCCTTTGGTTTGACTTTCTGGAAAAGACCGGAAAATTTGCCCCAAACATTCTTTTTCTCTAATGATTCCAGCGACAAAAGGTAAAGCTTGTTCTCCTGCAAAATTTTGATAGCCAAATCCCGGCTGGCGGCCTCCACCATGCCGGCTTGCGTTTCACCTAATTCATTTCTTGCGCTGTAACGGAATTTTGCCATAGTTATTTATCTCGCCAGCAAACTGCCCAATTCCGCCGGATTCAACGAATACATTTGGGCACTTTCCAAAGAAATTTCTCCTTGGCGCACTAAGGCGGCCAGCGAACGATTTAAAGAAATCATTTTTTCTTGGATTCCGGTCTCAATCACCAGATCAATCTGATAAATTTTGTCCTCGCGAATCAGATTGCGAATAGCAGAATTGGTAATCATCACCTCGCAGGCAGGAATGCGGCCGCCGGAAAGCCGCGGGATTAACCGCTGAGAAACAATGCCAACTAAAGTGGAGGCAATTTGAGATTTGATCTGGTTCTGCTGACCAGCCGGAAAACTGTCAATGATCCGATCCAAAGTTTGAGAAGCGGAATTAGTATGCAAAGTGGAAAACACCAAGTGACCGGTTTCGGCAGCCGTAATCGCTGTTTGAATTGTTTCCGCATCGCGCATCTCGCCGATCATGATGACATCAGGATCCTGTCTTAAAACCGAACGTAAAGCCCGATGAAAACTCGGAGTATCGCTGGCCACTTCTCTTTGATCAATAATGCAACGGTCTTGATTAAAAACGTATTCAATCGGGTCTTCAATAGTAATAATATGGCTAGTCCGCTTATGATTTATCTCATCAACCATGGCTGCCAAGCTCGTTGATTTTCCATGGCCAGCCGGACCAACCACAATCACAAACCCCTGCGACGGCTTAGTAAAATCATGGAGCACTGGCGGCATATTCAATTCTTCCAATGTTTTAATTCTAAAAGATATGAGACGCAAAGCGGCGGCCATATTCCCTCTCTGGAAATAAACGTTGACGCGAAAACGAGCTTTATCGGTATAAGAATAAGAAAAATCCAATTCGCGATCTTTTAGAAATTGTTCCCGTCGCTGCTCCGGCACCAAAGCATAAACCATCCCCTCCACTACTTCTTTGGTAAAAACGTCTTCTTTGACTAAAGTCGTCAAACGTCCGTCGATTCTTAGAGTCGGCCGGCGGCCAACGGCAAAATGCAAATCCGAGGCATTTTCTTTAGCGGCCAAGGCCAATAATCCGTCTAACTTTTCTTTATAAAATGTGTTGTCCATAGTCTGTTATGATAATATTTTTTATTCGTCTAATTTTATTTAATTAAACTGTTTCCTTTAAAATTTCGTCGATGGAGACCACGCCGTCCAAGGCCTTGATTAATCCGTCCTGCCGCAAAGTAATCATCCCCTGCTTTTTAGCCACTAACGTCAGGTTGCTTTCCGTCGGGTCCTTTAAAATCGCTTCGGCTAATTCCGGAGTCATTTCCAGCATTTCAAAGATTCCAATCCTGCCTTTAGTGCCTTTGTAATTGCAAGCTTCGCAACCTTGCGGCAGATATATTTCTATCGGCTCTTTAACGGCTAATTTTTCTTTGAGGGCCGTTGGCAATCCGGATAATATTTTTTTAATCTCCTCCAATAAACTGCCCGAGGCTATCACTTTCTTTTTGCAATTATCGCAAAGGCGGCCGACCAATCTTTGGCTCATCATCAAAATCAAAGACGAAGGCAGAAGAAAAGGCTCAACCTTCATATCAATCAAGCGCGACACCACTCCGATGGCATCATTGGTATGCAGAGTGGAAAGAACTAAGTGACCAGTCAACGCCGCATGCACTGCCAAGGCCGCTGTTTCATTGTCGCGGATTTCACCAACCATAATGATATCCGGATCCTGCCGCACAATCTGCCTTAATCCCGAAGCAAAATCATAGCCGATTTCCGGTTTAACCTGAGACTGATTGATTCCCTCCATGAAATATTCCACCGGGTCTTCCAAACTAACGACATTAACGTCTTCTTTGTTCAAAGTGCCAAGGATGGCATAAAGAGACGTAGTTTTACCAGAACCTGTCGGGCCAGTGGCTAAAATCATCCCGAAGGGCTTATCCATCGCCGTTTTCAAAAGCTTCAAATGATAGTCCCTAACTCCCAAATCGGAAATCGTTTTCAAGCCAACGGAAGCATCAAGCAAGCGAATCGCCACTTTCTCGCCAACGGCAGTCGGGAAAGTGGAAACACGGAAATCGATTTCTTTGTTGTCAATTAAAGTGCGGAAGCGGCCATCCTGAGGCACTCGCGACTCATCGATTTTCAATTCCGAAAGAATTTTAATGCGGGAAACTATCGGCGCCTGCAATTCCAAGGGCAAATTCAAAACATTCTTCAAATCACCGTCAATCCGAAAACGCACCCTGAGCCGAGAACGTTGCGGTTCAATATGGATATCCGAAGCCCGCTCCGCCGCCGCTTGATGCAAAATCGTGGAAACCAATTTAATAACCGGAGCTTCTTCGGCAATCAGACCGCTCGCTTCTTCAATTTTCACTATGCGCTGTTGCGGCAACAGATAAGACGATTTGCTCTGCCGCTTAAATATATCCAAAGCCTCAGTCACTTCTTTCACGCGCGTATCAAAAGTCCGGTAGCCTCGTGATAAATCATATAAAGCCGTTGGCGTGATAAGATAAATGCCGATATTAACTTTTTTCTGTTTGGCGATAAATCTTAATACTTCTTGCGCCCGAACGTCATCGGGTTGCAGCATGCCCACCAAAACTGTATCCTTATCTCGGGCAAAGGCCACTAATTTATGCGTTTTAGCCACTTCCTCGGGAATAAAATTCAAAATTTCCGGAGCAACTGCCTCATCTTTTTTAAAAGTTTTAAGAGGGACCTTAAAAAATTCGCTTTTCGCTTGGCCGAGCTCTTCTTCGGAAACTATCCTCTTTTCGTTGATAATATCTTCGACGGGTCGGTTTAAACTTTCGGCCTCTTTTAAAACACTATCGGCAATAGCCGAAGTAATTTTCCCGTTTTTAAGCAAAGTATCAATGAGACTTTTATTGGAAATCATAAAAAATTATTTTAATTTATAAGCCGGGCGCCGCTCCGCCGAACCGAACCCTATTTCTAAATTTGGCGCGCCTCCTGTTCCAGCGAAATCTTTAAAACGGAATGAACGGATTGGGTCGACCCAAACTTCCGATATCAACGGGGTCGGCATAGGAATGAAGGGATTGATAAATTGAATTTTCCAGGACTGTTGCCGGATCAAACTTTAGATTGATGATTCCGCCGGTTACGTCTTTTTGCAAGTCAGCCTGCAACAAAGAAAGATCGCTGCTTTGACCGAAAATCAAACCAACGATCTTGCTCAAAATCCCGCCCGAAGAAGCGCTCGGCGCAAAAAACACAAAATAAATGACAATAATGGCCACAATCAAAACACCGATAAATATGTAGAGCCATGTTCTTTTCTTTGGTTTTTCTTCAAGTGTTTCCATGATATTTTTACTTATTGATAATAAACATTAAGGATAACTCTGAAATTGAAGAGGCCGGAATTCTTCTGGCTATCGGTTGTGGAGCCGGCAAAAGCGATATTAACGATATCCATTAAACGAATGTCGCTTTCAACGGCATTAAGCCAAGTCTTCAATGATTCGTAATTACCCGTAAGTCCGAGGGTTAGGCGCAAAGTTTTATAGCTCTGAACTATATTCTGCGCGCTTTTCTTGGAACTGGGAGTTGAAACTCCGACATTTTCAAAATTAATACTCTGCAAGGACAGGCCGCTTTGCGTGGTAATCGTCTCCAATTGCGCCAATAAATTTTGAATCTCGGCGCCGCGAGGAATGCTTAAAGAAATCGTCTGACTCACGCTGATCAGACTCTTATACTGGTCAATGATGGATTTCGCAATCTGAACAGCCTGATACTGTGTATCATATTGGGATTTTTCCTCGTTGATTTTCTTATTTAAATCTCCCACCTCTTTGAAAGCCGGCCAGGTCCAAACAAAAATTACTACCAGCGCCAAAATCAAAACGACGAGGGACAAAGTTAAACTAATATTTCTTTTGGCTGTATATTTCATAGTGGACCCGATCGGAGATTACTGGAAATTTTTTAAAACCAGCGACGATTTGAAAAATATTTCCATGGAGAAAGTCGTTTTGCCTGCGCCTTGACGAAGGTCGGATAAAGTAACGCTATCGAAATCGGAAGTTCTTTGAAAGGCCAAAAGCTGCTGAGCAATCGCCTGTAAATTCTGGCCATAACCATCCATTTGGAGGCGATTTTCGTTAAAATCGTAACTAAAGTTTGTAAAAGCAACCTGCGGATGCGTAGTTAATTCCAGCCTTTCAAAAATCTGCGAGGGATAGATGTGTTTTTCCAGTAGCGTCCGCAAATTAACCAGCTGCGAATAAAAAGCCACTACCCCCTCTCTATCCTGAGTGGGAATTTCCTTTTCCAGACCCTTAATTTTATTCTCTAAATCAGCTGATTGACGATCCAAAACTCCGATGTAAACATAGTGAATCAAAAGATAAAGGACTAAAGCGATGATAAAAATAATAATGGAAAAACGCAAAAATTTTCCCAGCCAGCCGCTCGGCTTTTTTTCCGGACCGAATGATTCCATTAATTGAAAATCAGGCATAAGAACTTAATTTTTATGGCTTATATCTATATTATACACTTTTTTAATAGGCAACCCAAGGAGTTATCCACATTAGAGCGCCGATTTTCAAGGCCAAGCAGATTTCATCTTTATTTAGTATATTCCCCGCAGCGCCAGACCGGTGGCCACAGCCAAAGACGGCCCGATCTCTTTCAATAATGGCTCTAAAAATTGCTGATAAGAGATGTTCGCAAACGGCCAAGCGCGCTTAACGCTCAATTCTAATTGCTGAGACAAATATTTTTCTAACCCCGGTAAATTTGCCGTACCGCCGGCCAAGATTACGTTCTTGATGTCAACGCCGGTCTTTTCTTTGTAAATATTGAGGGAGCGGGAAATTTCATTGCCGAAATAATCAATAACCGGAAGCATCAGGTTAACCACTTCCGTTTCTTGCGGCTCAACATTAAAACCCTTCACCCTTTTAAATTCTTCGGCCCGCTCCTTGGAAACACCCAAACCCTGCGCGATCACGTGAGTAATTTCCGAACCGGCCGTAGTCAAATTCTCATTGCTCACCAAATAGCCGTTTTCCACAATCGCCACATTGGTGGATTGAGCGCCCACGTCCAAAATCAAAGCCGGAGACTTATCCTGACCCAAAAGCGATCGGGCCAAAGACACGCTTTCCAATTCAAAGGCAACCACGTCTAAGCCAACACCCTTGGCAATTCTTTGATAGCGCTGGATTAAATCCTTGGGAATGGCGATTAAAAGAATTCGGCTGGAAACGTTTTTGGCCAGGCGATTTCCCTCATTGATAATCGCCCAATCAATAGTCAAATCCTCCAGGGGCAAAGGAATGTATTTTTTCGCCTCAAAAGGAATGGCGCGGCTTATTTCTTTCTCATCAGTAAGAGGTATGTCAAAAATCGTCACAAAGCTGGAAAAAATAGGCAAAGAAATAACGGCCCGTTTAGTATGCGGTTTAAAGCTTTTTAAAAGCTTTTTAAGCAGATCGACGGTCGTTTCCTCTACAATCTTGAAATAACTTGATTGAATGGCGGCATTTGGCCTATCCAAATAACCGTAGGTCTCCAAAATACCGTAATTGTCCAAAACAATTTCGCTGCCGGACTTTGACAGTTCCACTATTTTAATATTGCTGGTTCCGATATCAACGCCCAAAGATCGCATAAATTTAACTAAGACGAAAATTGTACTATAATAGACTTATTATACGATATTTTCTGATTAGCCACAACATTTCCCAACTATGTTTCAGAAAATAGAAAACTTTGTTTTAGATTGTGTTTTTCCCACCTATTGCTTGGGTTGCGGCCGATTTTTGAAAAGCGAAGCAAAAACCCATCTCTGCCCGGATTGCCGGAATAAAATCTCCGTTAATTCCGGCCTTTTCTGCCCTATTTGCTTCAAAAGAATAGCGGCGGGAAATTTTAACAAGTGCCGGCACTCCGCCAAAGCTTCTTCTTTGGATTTTTTGGGAATTGCCGTCAGCTATGAAAATCCACTCGTTCGAGAATTAATCCACAAATATAAATATGGCTTCGCCAAAGAAATCAGCCAGACCCTGTCGGAAATTTTGATTCGTTACTGGGAAAAGACTTGCCCGGACGATTTAAAAAGATATTGTCTGGTCGCCGTTCCACTTCACCGTCAGAGATTCAACTGGCGGGGCTTCAACCAATCGGAAGAGCTCGCCAAAATTTTAAGCCAGAGACTTTCCCTTCCCCTGAACAATAATTGCCTTATCCGCCGAAAGAAAACTGCCAGTCAGGCGGAAATAAAAGATTTCCAGGAAAGAAAAAATAACTTGCAAAATGCCTTCAGCCTCAAAAATCAGGGGCCGTTAGAAAATAAAAACATCATCCTCCTGGATGACGTCTTCACTTCCGGCGCCACCATGGAGGCGGCGGCCGCGGCCTTAAAATCCGGCGGCGCAAAAAGAATTATCGGACTGGCCATCGCCAAATAAATGATCAGGATGCCGTCTTCCAATAAATATTGCGCAAATAGCGGAGATCCAGATATTCCAAAGACTCAAAATCAAAATCGCTTTGAAGAAGATAGAAAAGGGCTGCCTTGGTTCTAGTTAGATCTTCCTGATTTAAATAAACCTGCCACCCGGCCGAAGTCTGAATGATCAAACCGGTAGTGGTGATTTGCACGCTATTCAAATGAAAACGCTCGGCCAAACTATTCCAAATGAAAATTAAATCGTCAAAAGACCCGTGCGTCAAAATCTTGTCGCCCAAACTATAAAGGCGGCCGGAATTATCTTGAATCAAAAATATTACATTGCCTTCGGTTTGCGGCGAGGCAACGAAAACCACGCCCTGCTCATCAAAATAAAAACAATTCTGCTCTTCATTGCCTAAACATAAAATCCCCTTGCTCTGCCGTTCGTGCAGATTAAAAACAAGAGATTTATTTTTAAAGTCTTTGTGCAAAGAAAAATCTTTGATAACCGGATTTTTAAAAACTAAATCGCTAAAATCTTTGGCGAAAAGAAAAATAAGATTATTCCTGAAATTAATAAACCCTAAAATCCGCTGGGAAGACAAATATTGATTCACCTCTTCTTCTAATTGTACCGCTTTGGCAAAATGAGCGCCGGTAATTTCCACTTTTTTTACGGCTAACCAACCGGAAAGAAAAATTACATAAAATATGCCAAAGGCGGCCGCCAAAATAATGAGAAAAATCAAAACAGACCGCCGTCTCCTTCTCCGGCTTTTATCAACTCTCACTTGACGCGAACGCCAACCCCTCATTTATTTTAAATACGGTTTCAAAACTTTTGGAATCTCAATGGAGCCGTCTTTTTGCTGATAATTCTCAATGATAGCCACTAAAATCCGGCCGATGGCAAAGGCTGTCCCGTTCAAAGTGTGGACAAATTTTTGACCGTCCTTACTTTTATATTTGATGTTCAATCTCCGACTCTGGAAATCCGTGCAATTGCTGTTGGAATGGGTTTCTTTGTATTGGTCTTGGCTGGGCAGCCAGGCCTCAAGGTCGTAACTGGAAGCAGAAGGGTTGTACATATCACCAGTGCAGATGCGGAGAACGCGATAAGGAATTTTCAAATCCTGCATTAATTCCTCCTCCATTTGCAAAATCAAGGCCTGCTCTTTGGCGGAATCTTCAGGTTTAGCAAAAATGAACATTTCCAACTTCTCAAAATAATGAACCCGCAAAATCCCTTTGGTGTCTTTACCGTAAGAGCCGGCTTCGCGCCGGAAACACGGAGAAAAAGCGATATACCGCAAAGGCAACTCTGCCTCTTCAAAAACTTCGTCCTGATGCATTGGACCAATCGCCTGTTCGGCAGTGCCGATTAAAAACAAATCGTCTTCGGGAAAATAATAACGTTCTTCCCAGTCTTTGGGCGAATCAATCGCGCCCATACCCTGCATGGATTTTTTAGAAACCAGGGCCGGCGGCACAACGGGAATAAATCCGTACTCCGATAATTTGCGCAATGTAAATTGCACTAAGGCATATTCTATTAAGACCGCGTTTCCCTTTAAATAACCGAAACGCGTGCCAATGGCCTTGGCTGCTCTTTTTACGTCTATCCATTTATCTTCCGTCAAGGTCAAATAATCTTTCGGCTCAAAAGAAAATTTCGGCTTCTTCCCGACTTCCCGTAAAACTTTATTTCCGGTTTCATCCAAGCCAACCGGAACATCAGCCAAAGGAACATTGGGCACCAAATAAAGCATCGCCTCCAACTCCGCCTGAAACGGCTCCTGCTGTTTTTCCAGCTCCCTGATTCTTTCTTTCATAGATTTGGCTTTTTCCAATTCGTCTTGGCTGAAATTTCTGTTTTTGGACAACCTGTTTTGCTCGGCGCGCAAAAACTCCACTTCAGACATTACCGAGCGCCACTCTTTATCCAAGGCCAAAATTTTATCAACCTCGACCTTAGCTCTGCGATTTTTTATTGTTTCCCGAAATAAATCGGGGTTTTCTCTGATTTGTTTTAATAAATCTGTTAGCATTTACCCTGTAAAATAAGATTTGAGGCGACTTTTAATAAACTTTTTTCCATAATACGTTTTTAGATACTTTTCCCTGCGCGTTGCATCTTGTTGATTCAAACAACATTCAAAATAAATTAGTTTTAATGGTTGTCTGTCTTTAGTAGATTCTACAAGGCCTTTTTGATGTTGCTCAAATCTTAATTTTATATTTTTTGTATATCCCGTATAAAATTTCTTATCTTTAAGGCTCTGGAGAATATAAACGCAGTAAAACATAGCAGAAATTAAATATACAAAAAATTAAAATTATTTCACAGGGTGAATCTTTATTTTTCCCGCTTCCTCATAAACGGGAAGAAAATTACTTCTTTGATGCCCTCGGCATTGGTCAAAAGTATTACCAGACGGTCAAGGCCGATTCCGATGCCGGCTGTTGGCGGCATTCCGTATTCCAAGGCTTCAACAAAATCTTTATCGTAGCGGGACGCCTCTTCATTGCCGGCTCTCCTCTTTTTTTCCTGCTCCCTGAATCTGGCGTCTTGATCAAGCGGATCGTTCAATTCGGAAAAAGCATTGCCCGCTTCCATCCCGCCGATGGCGATCAAAAATCTCTGAACCTCTTCCTTATTTTCCGTCCGGAGCTTGGCCAAAGGAGAAAGGGCCGCGGGAAGATGAATCACAAAAGTGGGTTGAATCAAATTGGGTAGGCAAATTTTTTTGTAAACCTCGTCAATTAATTCCCACTTATCCTGTTTTTTATGTTCTTTGGTAATTTCTATTTTATGCTCTTTCATTTTTTCCAATATTTCTTTTGCCTCAGCCTTATCAGCATCTAATCCGGCGTATTTCCTAATGACTTCCTTGAATTCCAGCCTCAACCAAGGCTTTTTGAAATTCACTAAATTGCCATTAATATTGACGAGTAAAGGATTTTTCGTCTGCGAAAAAGCGTTATTCAAAATAAAAGCAAACATGTCCTCCACCAAAATCATCAACCCTTCATAATCTTGGTAAGCCCAATAAAGCTCCAGCATCGTAAATTCCGGATTATGTGAACGGTCCATCCCTTCATTTCGGAAATTGCGGCCGATTTCGTAGATTTTTTCAAAACCAGCCACAATTAATCTTTTCAAATAAAGCTCGGGCGCTATCCGCAAATACAAATCCATATTTAAAGCGTTTAATTTTGTCTGAAACGGCTTGGCCAAAGCTCCGCCGGGCAAAGTTTGCAGGATGGGAGTTTCCACTTCTAAAAACCCGTAGGAGTTAAGGAAATCCCGAATGGCCTGAATAATTTTAGAACGCAAAACCAAACGCTTTTTAACATCATCATTGAGAATCAAATCAAGATAGCGGCGACGAAATCTCTCTTCCACATCTTTTAATCCATACCACTCGGATGGAAGCGGTCTTAAGGTTTTAGTCAGTAATTTCCAACTTTCAATAAAAAGCGAATCTTCTCCGCGCTGAGTTTTAAACAAATAACCCCCTGCCTCAATAAAATCGCCGATATCCAAAAATTCTCCAACGCGATCGAAATCCTTAAGCGAATCCTTTTTAAAAACCAGCTGGATGGACCCGCTTTCGTCTCGCAAATCAACAAAAGCGATGCCGCCCTGACCACGCATACTCATTATTCTGCCGGCTATGACAATCTTTCTTTCTTCTTTGCTCCAAGCATCAAAATTATTCAAAGCAGCGGCGATCTCTGTGTCGCGTTTTGTCTGAGCCGGATAGCCGTCCCACCCGACTTTCTTCAAAGACTCCAGCTTTTTTATCCTTAATTTTTTTATTTTATCCTGGGTAGCCATAAAATTCATTCTACGGAAACGATTTTATACTTCATCAGCCCGGCTGGCGTTTGAACTTCCACTTCCTCGCCGATTTTCCGGCCCAAAAACGCTTTTCCCAGAGGCGATTCGTTGGAAATCAAATTTTGTTTCGGATCCGAATCATAAGAGCCGAGAATGGTAAATTCCTTGATTCCGCCGGGGCCGCTGACCCTCACTTTGGAGCCGACCGCAATCTCGCCGGATATTCCCTTGGCGCCGTTCTTAATGATTTCCGCCGAACCCAAAATGGATTCCAGTTCCAAAATCCGGTTTTCATTAGCCAATTGAATTTCTTTGGCCGCCGCATAATCGGCGTTCTCTGAAAGATCGCCATGCTCTTTGGCCCGCTTCAAACGCTCGCCAATTTCCAGCCGCTGATTTGTCTGACGGTCTTTTAGTTCGGCCCTTAATTCCTTCTCTTTTTCGTTGGTCAGATAAACTTTATTCATAAATATTATAATCCTCGATTTTGATAATACCATAAAAGGCCGTCCTTGACCACTGGAATAGCGTTTAATGACCCTTCTCTGGCATTTTCAATCAGAACCAGAAGTGATATTTTTGGTTGGTCCGCCGGAGCGAAAGCGAAAAACAAAGCATTGACCTTGGTATTCGCTTCAATCTGCGCCGTGCCGCTTTTGCCGCCGGAAGTAAACGGCAAACCGCTCAAACTGTAACCGGTGCCCTGCGGGCTGCTGACGGTTTGAGTCATTGCCTTTTTAAGGGTCGCGACGGTTTCCGGTTTCAAGAAATTTTCCAAAAGCGCTTCGGGTTTACTCTCTTTAATTATTTCGCCGTCAGCATCGGAAATGCTCTGCAAGAGATACGGCTTCATAATCTTCCCGCCGTTAACCAAAGAATTAAGATCGATCAAAAGACGAAGCGGAGTCACCAATAAATCACCCTGGCCGATACTGACGTGATAAGTGTCGCCAATACGCCAAATGTCCCCTTTTTTATTTTCCGGACTGGGAATAAAACCGACGTCCTCATTAGTCAAATCGATACCGCTTAACTCATCAAACCCGAACTTCTTCAGATAGCTATCGATGCGGCTAATGCCCAATCCCGCAATGTCGCCAAAACCGCCGCCCAGCGTGTAAAAATAAACGTTGCTGGAACGAGCGATGGCGTCAAACATATTAACAGAGCCGTGATTTTTCCAGTCCACGAAAACAGAGGGATGATCCGGGTTATACGGATTAGGAATGCTGATGGATCCGTGAGTTTCAATTTTTTTATTCGGATCCATTATTCCTTCCTCCAAGCCAGCGGCAGCCATAATCGGCTTAATGGTTGAACCGGGATTGTATAAACCCGTTACCGTTCTGTTAAATAACGGTTTGCTTTTGGAATTCAATAAGGCGTTAAAATCCTCCTGAGAAATTCCCTCGCTGAAGCTATTGGCATTAAAACCCGGGTAACTGACTAAGGCCAGGACCGCGCCGCTCTTTGAATCAATGGCAATGGCCAATCCTCCCCGCTCGCCGCCCAAACCACTGATTTGGCTGCGCAATCTGTTATACAAATATTCCTGAAATTCCTTATCAATGGTCAGATACAAATTATTCCCGTTTTTGGGCTGCTCGCCGTAACTCTGTCCCAAAATTTCCATGGCCGCATTGCGTAAAATAGTTATCTGGCCGGGCTGACCCCTTAATTCTTTCTCATAAACCGCTTCTATTCCCACTTTGCCGATCCTTTCAAAATCCAACAAATCCGGATCCTTCTCCAAATCAACCGAGGAAACTCTTCCCAGATAACCGAGCAGATGGCTGAAAACAAACGGCTCCTCATACTGACGGACGTTTTGCCGAATCACCTGAACGGCAGCCGTACCGCCAAAATAGCTTTCCAAAACGATTGCCTCTTGGCTGGTCAAATCTGGCTTCAGAACCCAGCTGCGCAAAAAGAATTCCGGATTATTAATACCGGCCTCCAATTCTTGAGACGGAATTTTTAAGGTGTCTTCAATTTTTTTAAGAACTTCCTGCCGCTTAACGGCGTCCGTGGGCAAATAATTCGGAAAAAAAATCAAATCAAAAACCGGCTTATTATATAACAGCGGTTTTCCATTGCGGTCGTAAATTAGACCCCGCTCAGCCGGAATAGAAATATATTTCAGAGAATTCCTTTCCGCCGAAGCTTTAAAATAATCTCCTTTAATTATCCCTAAATAGAAGACCGTTCCGATGCTAATCAGCAAAAAAAGCGAAAGCAAATAAGAAATAGAGCGAATGCCCCATCGCCCCACCTCCACCTCCAGCCTTTGGATATTTTCATCTGGTCCCAGCCGGGAAAGCGCCTCCTTATTGAAAAGCACTTCTTCCGGCTCCAAAAAATCGCTTTTCCTTTTGACTTTTCTGTATTTTCTAAAATTTAGCCGCATGCTCTTTTTTAATATTAGTCCCCAGCAAAAAAAGTCCGCCAAAAACAAACGTCAGCGCTCCATTAATGGCCATTTCCAAAAGTTGGCGCCAACTCAAAAAATAATCAAAAAAATTATAGTGGAAAAGCAAATAGCTTAAACTGGTGTACAAAAAGTTGAAAATCGCCGTACCTAAAATACTAAAAGACAGAAGTGATAGAAAATGATGGCTCGCCACGTATTTTTTCCCTAAAAGCCAAAAAATTAAAAAGGTCAGGATGAAAACAACAGTGTTCAGACCCCAAAAATAATCGCTCGCATCATAAACCAATCCGCCCAAAGCCGCTGAAAAAACCAGGGTGAGGAAATTGCCGGTAAATAGCAAAATTGACAGTCCCACCAAAATCAGATTCGGCTTGACGCCAAAAATCGCCAATTTCGGCACTACGGTAATCTGCAGTAGCGCTAAAATAAAAATGAAAATAACCGGGAGAATTTTTCTCATATAATATTTTATTAAGCGGAACTACCTGATTATCAAAACCTCCTCCAGCTCATTCCAATGGAAGGGTAGCCCCACCTCCACTTCCTGAAAAACTTTCCCCTCCAGATTTTTCACCCTTTTCACTTCGCCCAGATAAAGGCCGCGCGGAAACTTTTTGTCCAAACCCGAAGTAATAATGCGATCGCCAACGGAAATATTGACTTTGGCCGGAACCAAATCCAATTGGGCCGGTTCCAAACCATTGCCCTTAAAAACCGCCTCAGTCCTGCTCTCGCCTACAAAAACTGCCGCTCGGAATTCCCCATCGCTCGCCGCCCTGATTTCGCTGCTGTCAGAAGCAACATCCCGCACCTCACCAACCAAAACTTGGCCGGCCCAGATAACCGCCTGCCCGGCTTTGATTTCCCCACTCGTTCCCTGATTAATTGTAAAGCTTTGAGAAAAATTTAAAGGCGAACGACTGATCACATCGGCTAAGATAAAATCAAAATTCTGCCGGCTTTTTATTTTTAACGCTTCGCGCAAAGTCTCATTTTCCGCTTTTATCTCCACATAGCCGCTCAAAATTGATTTCAAAGTTTGATTCTGAATAAGCAGTTTCTCGTTTTCTTTTTTTAAATTTTCCGAATTCAAAATGCCGCTAAAAACATCGGCAAGCGTGTCGGTAACTCTTAAAAGATAGCCGTGCACCGGATTCAAAATTTGGCCCACCCACCCTTGATTGGCTGCCGAACTTTTTTCACCCGTCACGGCAAAAAGGATGAGGCCGCAAACAATAACCGCAAGAAATAAGCTGATTTTTTTAGCCCTTTGATTTTTCCTCATAAATCAGAATGTTCTTGTATTTATCCAAATCTTCCAAAATCATCCCTGTTCCGCGAACGACGGCCGTTAAAGGATCGTCCACCAATTGGACCGGGATCTCGCAATAATCTTCAATTAATTTATCCAGACCCCTCAGCAAACTGCCGCCGCCTGAAAGCCAGATATTTTTCACGTAGATGTCGGCTACCAATTCCGGCGGCGTCTCTTCGATAATGGAATGAATGGCTTCAATCAAAGTCTTCAACGATTTGTCCAGAGCCTTGGCAATTTCCTGGCTGCTGATTATGACTTCCTTGGGCAAACCGGTGGAAAGGTCTCGGCCGCGAATGGCTGTCTCCAATTTCTCGCTTAAGGGCTTGGCTGAACCGATGTTAATCTTCGCCTGCTCGGCTGTCGGCTCGCCTATCAACAAACGATATTCTTCCCGTACGTATTTGATGATGTCATCGTTGAATTTTTGACCGGCTATTTTCAAACTGCGCGAACGGACAATCCCGCCCAAAGAAATCACTGCCACCTCGGCCGTTCCGCCGCCGATATCCACGATGATGTTGCCGCTCGGCTCAAAAATCGGCAAACGCGACCCGACAGCCGCAGCCATCGGCTCTTCAATCAGATAAACTTGGCCGGCGCC
>JAKLFS010000010.1 GCA_022711075.1 Patescibacteria group bacterium
GATTTTCGTAATTCCGGTTGCCTTGAATATTCCCGGTGAAATTTTGCGTATGATTTCTATGGTTTATCACTATTATTACGAGGTGAAATTTTATTCCGATATTTTCAGAAGTTTCAGCCAGTACCCTGATTTCGCCCAAAAATTGATTGCCATTTTGAAGGGTGATCTGGCCAACGATCACGTTCCATCTTCAAATCAGGCGCAGTGGCTGATCATCCAGCAGTATTTGGCCAAAAACGATGAAAATGACAAAAGATTATTTGAGCCGCACCTTAACCCCGAAGCGATGCATTGGGAGAATTCGGAAAGGGAAATAGTGAAATTAGGCGAGATCATCGGCGGCATTGATGAAGATTTTTCTTTTTGGAGCGATTTGGGCTGGGTCGGAGATTATTTTTCCACCGAAGTAGGCATCGATGTTTTAGTGAGTTTCAACATCGTGGACGCAGTGATGTCTTTGGTCAAGGAAAAAGAAATGGTCAAGTATCTATATCATCATCAGGAAGCGCTGTGGAATAAAATTTTCATCGGCTATTTGGGTCAGGCCGAATTAGAAAAGCAGTTGAAAAATAATTTATTGTCTGGCTTCATCCAATTATAAATGTTAAGTGCCAGTAAAAAATGATCCTTTTTAGGGTTTAAGAAAGGCTGTTTTTGCGGTATAAACCCTTGGTTTTTCTTGAAAAATTTGCTATAATATAAATATAGAAATGTCCAAAAAGACCAGTAAAAAAGCTAAAAAAGAGACCTCGATAGAGGTGAAAAACGGAGCGGTTTCGGCAGCAATGCCGAAGCCTTCTTCTAGCTACGAAGCTAAGGATATTTATGTTTTGGAGGGGTTGGAGCCGGTTCGTAAACGTCCTGGTATGTACATCGGTTCCACTGGCATTGACGGTTTACACCATTTGATTTACGAGGTGGTGGACAATGCCATTGATGAGGCCATGGGCGGTTATGCCAAGAATGTTGAGGTTCGGCTTTATGACGGACATCGGGTTTCGGTTCAGGATGACGGCCGCGGCATTCCAGTTGATATTCACCCTCAAACAAAGAAATCTTCTCTGGAGACCGTAATGACTGTTCTTCACGCCGGCGCTAAATTCGACAACAGTTCTTATAAAGTGTCCGGCGGCTTGCACGGCGTTGGCGTTTCGGTGGTCAACGCCCTTTCTAGTTTTATGCGGGCTGAAATTTGCCGCGACGGAATACGTTATGCTCAGGAGTATAAACGGGGGAAACCGCAGGGAGCAGTCAAGAAGGTTGGCCCGGGCCAGATTAAGGGAACAACCGTCACCTTTGAACCGGACATTGAAATTTTCGGAGAGAAAAACGGAAAAATGCCCGATTACGATTTCAAAAAAATTTCCGATCATTTACGAGATCAGGCGTTTTTGACTCCGGGCGTTAGGATTCGATTAGTGGATAGCCGCGATGATAACAGCAACGCCTTTGATTTTTATTTTGAAGGCGGTATCGTTTCCTTTGTTAAATATTTGATGGAAACAGAAAAGCCGATTCAGGATAATGTTTTTTATGTCGGTAAATCTTACGAGGGAATTCTGGTGGAGGCCAGTTTTGTTTATACGGAAGATATTCAGGGTTTGGAGCTTTGTTTTGCCAACAACATCAGAACGATTGAAGGCGGCATGCACTTGACCGGTTTTCGCACGGCGTTGACCAGAGTTTTAAATGATTACGCGCGTCGAGAAGAATATCTTAAAGAAAACGAAGAAGGATTGGTGGGCGATGATGTGAGAGAAGGTTTAACCGCGGTCATTTCCGTTAAATTAGCCCAGCCGCAATTTGAAGGTCAAACCAAGGCCAAGCTGGGAAATCCCGAAGCGCGGACAGCCGTAGATTCGGTAGTCAGTGAAAGCCTGAAGGATTTCTTGGAAAAAAATCCTCAGGATGCCAAAAAGATTTTGGAAAAGTGCTTATTGGCTGCCAAGGCGAGGAAAGCGGCTAAAGCGGCCAAGGAAACGGTTTTGCGCAAGGGAATTTTAGAAGGATTGACTTTGCCGGGAAAGCTTACTGATTGCAGCAGTAAAAATCCGGAGGAATCGGAATTGTTCATTGTTGAAGGCGATTCGGCTGGCGGTTCGGCTAAACAAGGCCGCGATCGTCGCTTTCAAGCTATTTTGCCTTTGCGGGGGAAAATTTTAAACGTAGAAAAATCCCGCTTAAGCAAGATTATTGAATCCAAAGAGGTAAAATCTTTGATTATTGCCTTGGGTACGGCCATTGCCGAAGAATTCGATATTAAGAAGCTCCGTTATTATAAGGTTGTCTTAATGACTGATGCCGATGTGGATGGTGCCCATATTCGTTCTTTGCTTTTAACCTTATTTTTCAGATTCTTACCGGAAATTATTTCCGAGGGTCATTTATATATTGCTCAGCCGCCGCTTTATCGTTTGCAAAAGGGAAAAGAAATCCAATATGCTTATGCCGATGCGGAAAAAGAAGCGTTGGCGAAAAAAATGGCGCCGAGCCCGAAAGACAACGTTAATATTCAACGTTACAAAGGTTTGGGTGAAATGAATCCGGAACAGCTTTGGGAAACGACCATGGATCCAAGCCGCCGGATTTTGAAACTTGTTACCATTGAAGATGCCAAAGAAGCGGATAAGATTTTTGACGCTTTGATGGGCGATGAAGTCGGTCCGCGCAAGCAGTTTATTCAGGTGCATGCCAAAGGCGTCCGTAACCTTGACATTTAGCCGGAAAATTTCTAATCTAAGACTATTGCTATGTTTGCTAAATTGAAAGTATTTTTCAAAGAAGTGCGTTTGGAATTCAAGCGCGTCAATTGGCTTACCAAAAAAGAGACAATTCAGTACACCCTGATTGTAGTGGGGATGTCCTTGGGAATTGCGATTTTTTTGGGGTTTTTCGATTACGTTTTTACTTTCGTTCTGAACAAGTTCGTCATCTAAAATGCCCAAACAAAAAGACACACAACAAAGAAGTTGGTACGCCGTCCACACTTATTCCGGTTATGAAGACGCCGTTGCCCGTTATTTGAAGCAGCGGGTGGAGTCTTTGGATATGCATGACAAAATTTTTAACATCATCGTGCCTAAAGAGAAGAAGATTAAAATCAAGGGCGGCCGGCGCTATACTACGGAAGAGAAAATTTATCAGGGCTATGTCCTGGTAGAAATGATTTTAAATGATGATTCCTGGTATGTGGTTCGCAATACGCCGCGGGTAACCGGATTCATCGGAGCCGATTCCACCACCCCGACGCCTCTGTCGGAAAAAGAAGTTTCGGAAATTATGAAACGCACCGGCGTGGAAGAGCCAAAATACAAGATTGATTTGCGGGTGGGCGATGTGGTTAAAATTACCGACGGACCGTTTAAGGACTTTGACGGAAAAATCAACGAATTGGACGAAGCGACCGCTAAAGTCAAGGTTTTGGTTTCTATCTTCGGTCGAGAAACTCCTGTGGAATTAGACTTCTTGCAAGTCAAAAAGATTTAAATAAACTAAACTTATATGGCTAAGAAAATAAAAACAATAATTAAATTGCAAATTCCCGCTGGCGCGGCCAATCCCGCTCCTCCTGTCGGAACGGCTTTAGGACCGCAAGGTTTAAACATCGGCGAATTCTGCGCCAGATTCAATGAAGCGACGAAAGCGCAGGCCGGCAGCATTATTCCGGTGGAAGTCACTGTTTTTGAAGACCGCACTTATGAATTCAAATTGAAAACGCCGCCAGCTTCTGATTTGTTGCGTCAGGCTGCCGGTATCCAAAAGGGTTCGGGCGAACCGCACAAAAATAAAGTTGGAAAAGTGACTAAGGCCCAGGTAAAGGAAATTGCCGAAAAGAAAATGGCTGATTTGAACGCGAATGACATTGAGGCGGCAATAAAGATTGTAGAAGGAACGGCTCGTAGTATGGGGATTGAGATTAAGGGCTAGATCGTTTATCAGTTTGCCCCGCGCCTGATGGCGCGGGGCTTTTTATTACTTTTTATGCGAGTTTGACAAAAATCAGCGATCATTTAATATAAAATCAGCTATATTTTAAAAACAAAAAACGATATAATGATAAGGAGAAGACTATGCAAGCAATTTACCTTAGGGAATCGGATTCCCCAGCCAAGTTCATTTTAATTGAAGGTTTGAATGGTTCGGGTAAAACCACTCAAGCCAAAATTTTGGCTGCCACTTTGGCGCAAAATGGCACTTCCGCGGTTTTCAATCATGAACCGAGTTCCGGAATATTCGGCCAGATTATCCGTCAGCTCATTGACGGGATTTGCCTTGACAGTGGCCTTTTACACAGAGCCAAAGATTTCGCGAGATCGTATCTCGCGCCTCAGGCTGATTATTCGCGTCCCTTGCGCCAATTCTATGGCGCGGCGCTCAATGTTTTATATGCCCTGGAAATGGATAGGAAGTTGAGCGAATGGGAAAAGCAGATTATTTTCGTTGCCAATCGGATGGAAGATTTGCGGGAAAACATTCTTCCTAATCTGGAGAAGAATGTTTGGGTGATTCAAGACCGTTATGATCTTTCCTGCTTTTTTCACGGAATGTCCAACGGCGTGGATTTTTCCAAGTTGCTCGCCTTGCATCAAAAGGCGATAGCCGATTCGTATCTGGCGCCTGATCTCATCATCTATTACTGGTTGCCCGTTTCCGTCGCCTTGGAGCGGCTGGGAAAATCAGGCAAGATCATCGATGTTTATGAGAATCAGGCCAACTTGGAACGGATCGAAAAAGCCGCCCGCGAGATTCTTTCTTTTAAGGATGAAAATCCCAAGCCTCATCAGCCTCTTGTTCGGGAATTCCAAATGTTTCAGCGTTCTCATCAGATTTTGATTGTTAATGCCGAACCGAGCTTGGAAGAAATCAGTCGGGAAACGTGGCATTATGTCCAAGACACTTTCCATGTTTGAAAATCCTAAAGTTTGTAATCACACCAGCGTCGGCGTAATTCTAACCGATTCTCAGGGCCGGATACTTTTGATTGACCGCAAGCGTTTTCCGCTTTTTTTTGCTTGTCCAGCCGGCCATCTGGAAGAAGGCGAACAACCGGAAGCGGGAGCGATTCGGGAAGCAAAAGAAGAAATCGGCTTTGCTATTTCCAATCTGCAATTGGTTCAGCACGAACGTTACGATAATCCCTGTCGCCGGCAAGGAGGGACTTGGCACGAGTGGTGGATTTATCGCGCTGATTTTTCCGGCGCGCTTCAGGGTTCGCCGGATGAAACCAAGAGCGTCGGCTGGTATGACCGCACTGAAATCCAGGCTTTGCAAAAGGAGGCTAAGCTGGAGCCGATCTGGCAGCAGGTTTTTGAAAAACTTCATATCATTTGATAAAACTGCGTTCAAACCGCTTTGTTCGTCGGAACAAGGCGGTTTTACTTTTTACTTTTTTTGGCTTAAAATAACAAGAGGATGATTTTTTATTTTTAGCAATGTTTTTTCTCAGTAAAGAGCCAGTAAAAAAAATAGTTTTTTGTTCCAGTCAGCGCTTTCGCAAAGAAATGCTCCAGTTCATAAAAGAACTTAGGGCATTGATTCAGGAGAATAAAGCGCCTTTTATTATTTTGGAGCCGGATTTTGACGAACTGCCCGAAGAATTCCTTTCCTTGTCGGAGCAGGAGCGCCTCAAGGACGATAACTACCGGAAACAATTGATTTGGGACGCCTCCAATCATCTTTTCGGCCGGGTTAAGAAAGCGGACATTGCTTTCATTTTCAACAAGAATGGCTATTTGGGCATTAATACCAGCGGCGAACTTTTTGCCGCAGCGGTTTTGGACAAAAAAGTTTATGCCCTGGAGGAAAAGGTGATGATGGGCAAGTACCCGAATGAATTGTATGAAGAGCCTTTCGTCTCCTTTTTGATTCACGGCGTAACGGCTACCCCTAAAGAATTTTTTGCTAAGATTATTAAGGAATAATTATTATGGTGAAATACCTTCCCACTATCGGTTTGGAAATACACATTGAATTGAAGACCAAAACAAAAATGTTTTGTGGCTGTTTGAATGATTCCGAAGAACGGCATCCCAACGTCAACGTCTGCCCGATTTGTTTGGCGCATCCGGGGGTTTTGCCGGTTATCAACCAGGAAGCCGTCGCCGCGGTTTTAAAACTGGGTCTTGCCTTGGACGCCAAGATCGCTTCGGTTTCCAAATTTGACAGAAAAAATTATTTTTATCCCGATTTGCCCAAGGGTTATCAAATTTCCCAATATGATCAGCCGCTGGTTGAAGGCGGGTATCTGGAGATTTATTTGGCAGAAAAAAACAATGTTAATGATCTGCCGCTGACTAAAAAAATCAGGCTTCGCCGTGTGCATCTGGAAGAAGACGCCGGCCGCCTTAACCATTCTGACGACGGGAAAAATACTTACGTTGATTTTAATCGAGCAGGCGTGCCGCTGGCGGAACTCGTGACTGAGCCGGATATCGCTTCGGCTTTGGAGGCGCGGCGTTTTGCCGAGGAATTGCGCGCGATTTTACGCTATTTGGCTATTGCCAACGCCGATATGGAAAAGGGAGAGATGCGTTGTGAAGTGAATATCTCTTTGGCTAGTGAGGGGAGTCGGGAATTGGGCACCAAAGTTGAAATCAAAAATCTCAATTCTTTCCGGGCAGTGGAGCAGTCCATTGAATATGAAATCAAAAGGCAGACGGAGATTTTGGAGGGGGGCGGAAAGATTATGCATGAAACACGCGGCTGGGATGAGCCTAAGGGCGTGACTGTTTCCCAACGCAGCAAAGAAGAAGCGCATGATTACCGTTATTTTCCCGAGCCGGATTTATTGCCGCTTAAACCTTCAGAATTGTTTCCGTTGGAGGCATTGAAGGTGGCAGTGCCGGAATTGCCGTTTGCCAAGCGTCTGCGCTTTATGAAAGAGTTTGGCTTAAAATTCGGTGAAGTGGACAGTCTGGTCTGGGAGCCGGAAACAGCCGTCTATTTCGAGCAAGTCATTTCCGAATTGGACAGCTTCCAGCCGGCCAGCACGAAACACCGGGAGAAAAGAATAAAATTAGCCTACAATTATTTTAATAGCGATCTGAAAGGCTTAATAGCCGCGCAGTTGACAGCTTTGAAAGATTCTAAAATGGACAGCCATGATTTTGCTCATTTGATTGATTTTGTTGATAAAAATATGATTTCTTCCGCTGCGGCCAAGGCGGTTTTGGCGGAAATGTTCGTTACCGGAGTCGACCCTGAAGGCATCATTAAAGAAAAAAATCTTTTCCAGATATCCGACGGCAAAGACTTATCAGCGGCCATTGAAAAAATAATTGCCGCCAATCCGGAGGTGGCGGAAAATTATAAAAAGGGCAAAGAAGGTGTTTTACAGTTTTTGGTCGGTCAGGTGATGAAAGAAACAAACGGCCGGGCCAATCCGGAAGTGGTTTTGGAGCAGATAAAAGCTGCCTTGAAAAATAATTAACTGTGTGGTATAATAAATAATATCAGGTTAAAGTTTCTCTAAAAATATGGAAAATCTCGATACATTTAGCAATCAAAATCCTGAAAAGCCGAAATCTTTCGGTCCTAATTGGTATAAAGATATCGAAATCTTGGATGAAGAAACCGGCGCCTTTAAAATAAAGGAAGCGTCTGGTGAAGAGCGCATTGTTAATCCCTCTGTGCCTCCGATTCTTCATGAAACGGAAGAGGCGGAAAGACAAGAGGCCGGAGTGGCGCAATTAATTAATCAGTTGCCGCAGGCTGTACGTATGGAAATTAAGGAAAAAGCGCGCATTGCAGCGGTTAACGAGCTTCAAAAAAAACAGCATCTTTTGGAGCCGGCGCAAGTCGGGAAAGAGCTGTTGGCTCTTAGCCGGCAGAAAGAATGGGAGCTGGCTGCCGAGTGGTTGGAGAATAATTCCGAAACAGGACAAAAATTCGCGGCTTAATAGCCACGAGTTTTTGTTATTTTCAACGCTTGTTTGTAATCGTTAACCCAGAGGATTTCTTTGTCGCGTTTGAACCAGGTCATTTGGCGTTTGGCGTAATCATTAATTGCCTTAGTAAGTTCCTCAATCATTTTTGCTTGGGGAATTTTTTTCTGCAGATACAGGCTGACCCAGCGGTATTCCAAACCGAAATCGAACAATCGTTTCCAGCTCACTCCTTGTTCGTGGAGCTTTTTTATTTCTTCAATCATTCCGGTTTCAATCCGTTTTAACAGCCGTTTTTTTATTAGTTCTTTCAATTTTTTCGGTTGCCGTCTGACGCCAATCTTTAAGACATCGTAGTTTCTTTGTTTTTTAATTTTGGGTACTGGCCTTTTGGAAACAAGCACTATTTCCAGGGCCCGGATTAGTCGGCGCGGATTGTTTCTATCAATGCTTCTTGCCCGTCGGGGATCAACTTTTTTAAGCTTTTCGAATAAGTCGGCAACTGTCAGTTTTTCCAGTTTTTTCCGGAGTTGGCGGTTGGGCGGAACATCGGGAAAGATGACATTGTCAATCGCCGCGTCAATATAGAGGCCGGTGCCGCCGCAGATAATCGGCGTTTTTCCTTTTTTTAAAATTCTTTTTATGGCTTGGTTGGCTAACTTTTGATATTGGCTGACGCTGAATTGTTTTTTCGGGCTGGCGATGCTTAAGAGGTGGTGGGAGATGCCAGCCATTTCTTTTTTCAGTATTTTTCCCGTACCGATGTCCATTCCTCTATAAACCTGGCGGGAATCAGCGGAAATAATTTCTCCGTTGATTTTTTTTGCCAATTTTACCGCTAAGTCCGATTTGCCCGAGGCGGTCGGTCCCAAAATAACGATTATTTTCGGTTTTTGCGCGTTTGGACTCATAAGGCCAATTTACTAAAAAATTGCAGAAAGCGCAAATAAGGCACGGCTTTTAGAAATAAAAAATTTATGTTAATTTATTTAGATGACAGAGGGGAAAAAATTTCAAAGAAAAAAAGAAGATTTCGTTTGCCGCCATTGCGGCGAGCGGGTGATTGGCAGCGGTTTTACCGATCATTGTCCCAAGTGTTTATGGTCTAGGCATTTGGATGTTAATCCAGGCGATCGGCAGGCAATTTGCAAGGGGCTGATGGAGCCGATTTCTGCCGAAAAGAAGGGCGAAGAATACGTCATCCACTATCGGTGTCAGAAGTGCCATTATTTGTATCAGGTTAAGGCAGCGGAAAGTGACGATTTTGAACAGATTCTTAAATTAATGGGTTAGTGAAATAAAAATCAGGTCGCCTCAGGCGGCCTGATTTTTTAGGTGCATTAAATTATATTTTCGGTAATTGCTCCTGGCAGATTTCCAGGAATTTTTCCGTGGTTATTGTCTCAATTTCCTTTTTACCCCTGCTGCGGACAGCCAGATTATTGGAATTCATTTCTTTGTCGCCAACCACGACGATGTAGGGAATTTTTTGCATTTCCGCTTCGCGGATGCGTTTTCCGATGGTTTCATCCGATTCATCTACTTCGGCCCGGAAATCATGCTCCACAAAAACATTTTTTATCTTTTCCGCGAAAGCCTTGTGATTGCGGCCGATGGGCAGAATTTTAATCTGGATCGGAGAAAGCCAGAAGGGAAAGGCGCCGGCATAATGTTCTATCACGGTTCCGAAAAATCTTTCCAAGGAGCCCATTAGGGCGCGGTGAATCATATATGGTTGATGCGCCTTTCCGTCAGCGCCGATGTATTCCATTTTAAAGCGTTCGGGCATGTTGAAATCAAATTGAATGGTGGTGCATTGCCATTCACGTCCCAAAGCATCTTTGATCTTAATATCTATTTTCGGGCCGTAGAACGCACCGCCGCCTTTATCGGTATCATAGGGAAGCTTGGATTTTTGCAAAGCATTTTCCAATGCTTTGGTGGCGTCGTCCCATTTCTTTTTTTCGCCGATAGCATCATCGGGTCTGGTGGCCAGATAGATGTGGAAGTCTTGGAAGCCGAAGCTGCGCAGAATATACAGGGAAAAATCCAAAACTCTTTTTATTTCGTTAGGCATTTGTTCCGGCGTGCAGAATAAATGGGCATCGTCTTGGGTAAAGCCGCGTACCCGTAGAAGTCCGTGCAGGACCCCGGCTTTTTCGTAGCGATAAACCGTTCCCAGTTCAGCCCAACGCAGGGGTAATTCGCGGTAAGAGCGGGTTTTATTTTTGTAAATTAAAATATGAAACGGGCAATTCATCGGCTTGATGTAATATTCGTCTTTGTCGATTTCCATCGGGCTGTACATATTGCCCTTATAAAACCCCAGGTGGCCGCTGATTTTCCAAAGATCGGATTTTCCGATGTGTGGAGTAAAGACGATGTCGTATCCGTTTTTGTAATGGGCCTTACGCCACAGATCTTCCATAATGACGCGCATGCGACCGCCTTTGGGATGCCAATAAACAAGTCCTGGCCCGAATTCTTCGTGAATGCTGAATAAATCCAAATCCTGACCGATTTTTCTGTGGTCGCGACGCTGGGCTTCTTCCAGTAGCTTCAGGTATTCATCAAGCTCTTTTTTAGTTTCAAAAGCCAAGCCGTAGATGCGGGTGAGCATTTTATTTTTTTCATTGCCGCGCCAGTAAGCTCCGGCGATTTTTTCCAGTTTGAAGCAATCCGGCTCAATTTCTTTGGTGGAGCGAATGTGAGGACCGGCGCACAAATCAACGAAGTCAGTGGAATAATAAAGTGAAGCCTTTTTGGCCTTGGTCCGAGTTTTTTCTCCGGCTTCGGTGGTGCCGAATTTTTTCAGATCCCGCACGAGCTCCACTTTGAAAGGTTGTTTTCGGCTCTTGAATAATTTTTCCGCTTCGTTAAAGGAAACTTCCTTTTTTTTGAAAACGATGTTCTGCCTGACTAAACCCTTCATTATTTTTTCGATTTCTCCCAATTCGCTTTCTTCAATCGGTCGGGGCAAAAGAAAATCGTAATAAAAGCCGTTTTCAATCACCGGCCCGATGCCCAATTGGGCTTTGGGGAATTTTTCCAAGACGGCCATAGCCAGCAAGTGGCTGA
>JAKLFS010000011.1:0-4848 GCA_022711075.1 Patescibacteria group bacterium
AAGAAGCTTCCGTTAAAAATCAGCGCCGAGGCTGTTGCGGCTGAGATTCAAAATAATAATTATATAATTCCCTTTGACGGCGGCGTAATGATTGTCGGCGCTCAGCCCGCCTCAGTTTATCAGACGGAGATTGATAAATTACTCTAATGATAAAAATTTACACTACTTCATCTTGCCCCTACTGTCATATGGCTAAAGATTTTTTCCATGAAAAAAATCTGGAATTTACCGAAGTTAATGTAGCTGAAGACCAAGAGGCGTTTAAAGAAATGTTTGCCAAATCTGGCCAAACAGGAGTGCCGGTAATAGAGATAGATAGGAAGATTGTAAAAGGCTTTAACCGTCCGGAGTTGGAAAGAATGATTGGAAAATAATACCTAAGAAGGCGAAGCTGCCTGCCCCAACTGGGCAGGCAGCTTTATTTTCCCCGGCAAAATGATATAATCACATATATCAAGCGCCAAACTTAGAATTTGCGATTTAAAACATTAATGGTCAAGAATAAATTCATAGTTTATTTATCATTGCCCGAGATGCAGCTCTTTTGGATAATTTTAGTGCCGCTTTTAGTTTTGATTGGCATTAATTTTTATTTTCTTTCTTATCAATGGGGGATTATTTCTTTAATCATCGGCATTCTCGTTTTAGTCATTGTTTTTTTCGTGAGCATTAAGGCGGCTAAGACCCGTTTGAATCTGATTAGCGAGCGCAATCAAACCAAATCTATTATCACCAGTTTTACGGACGCGGTGGTGGCTTATGAGGAAGATTTTAAAATTACCGCTTTTAATCGCGCGGCCGAAGAATTATTTAATATTAAACAGGAGGAAGTGTTGGGAAAAATCGCTTCTCCGGATTGGGCCAAGTCCAGCCGGACGCAAGTTTTAACGCAAATTTTGTTTCCCAGCTTAGCGCCGAGTGTCGCTTGGCGGACCGATGGCGACACTTATCCGCGCGTGGCTGATTTTTCTTTTTTGGAGCCGCGTTTGGAATTAACCGTGACCACCGTTCGCATTTTGAATCCCACCGGAAAGATTTTGGGATTTTTCAAAATTATTCATGATCGGACGCGGGAAGAAGAACTGTTGGGCGCCAAATCGGAATTTTTGACCGTGGCCGCGCATCAAATTCGCACTCCACTCTCGGCGATTAAGTGGACTTTTGAATCGGTTGTTAATGGCGATTTCGGTCCGGTGACCGACAGCCAGAAAGAGGCTTTGCAAAACGGTTTGGCCGCTACGGAGAAAGTTTTGAAGATGGCCAATGATTTGTTGGACACGTCCAATATTGAATCGGGAAAATTCGGCTATGAATTCGTTCAGACGGATCTCCTCGGTTTAATTTCCAAAATGATTGATGGGTATTTGCCTACGGTTCAGCGGCACAATATTAAAATTTATCTGGAGCCGCCGGTTGACGGACTGGAACCATTGAAGCTTGACCCGTTAAGAATTAAAATTGTTTTCCAGAATTTGATTGAAAACGCGATTCGCTATAACGTGGAAAACGGAGAGGTGGCGATTCGCCTAGTTAAAAAACCGCCTTATTTAGAAGTAACAATTCAAGATACCGGCATTGGCATTCCCAAAGAGGAGTTGTCGAAGCTATTTGTCAAATTTTTCCGCGCTTCCAATGTCGTGAAATATGAAACCGAGGGTACGGGTTTGGGGCTTTATATTACGAAAAATATCGTGGAGGCGCACGGCGGAAAGATCTGGGTGGAATCAGTGGAAAATAGGGGAACGACCTTTCATTTTACTCTGCCCTTGGATGAGAAATTTATTCCGCAAAGGATGCGGATTTCGGCGTAAGATTTTTGCGCCACTTTAGTTTTTTACTTGTTTAGATAATGCCGTAGAATAGCGGCATTTTTATTTTGTCTAACGGGGTTGACTTTTTACAATAATTGCTATATAATAAAAGAAGTTCAGAATGAATCTTAGCTCTTTGGAGCGGACCACATTCTGAGGTGCATTTTAAAAAATTCAAAAGGAGGTTTGAGTGAAGGGCTTTATTTTGGGCATTTTGGGCTTTTTCGCCGCCATGGCTTCGGCCATGGTGGTGGGGATGATCGTCCAGTACCACTGGCTGATCATCGGCAGAACCAATCTTTTGAGGTTGGTTCCGGGCAAGGCCGCCGTCATTCCTCAGAACGAAGTTTTGCTTCCCTGGGGGTTGATCGCAGCTCTCTGTCTGATTTTGGCAGAAGTCCTTTGGCTGCTGTCAAGAGAATCCATTAGAAAAGGAGAAACAGGATGAGCGATCTATTACGGTTTCTGAAGTTTCGGGCCGTGGAAGAGCGAGTTTCCGAAGAACGGCTTCGCAACTTGCTTGCCGAAACGAGAAGCGGCAAGATCGACGGCGTGCGCGTTGACCTGGAACATCGTCGGATTATCGTGGATTGCGTCCTCAAGGAGGGCGAGCTGACGATGGTTTATCCGGTGATCACGGCCAACTTCGTGCGCATTTCCATCGCCCAAAGCGAGAGGGGTCCGCTCATTGGCGTCTTGGCTGAAAACGGCCGGGATATCGAGCCGTTTTTAACGAAGACCAAGAACGGAAACTTCCGGATTTTCGCCTTCCGCAACGGAGTCGTGCTCCGTTGCCTGCAGGGAAATGGCGGATACACGGTTCTGGCCGATTACGCCGCCGTGCGTTACGAAGGCAGCCGTGCTTTCGTGGTCTGCGTTCCTCGTTTCGAAGTGGGCATTCCCCAGTTCGCGGCCGAGGGTGACCTCGAGGAATACCTGCGGACCATCAAGGTGCCGGAAGAATACTTCGGCATCGTGAAACGCCTGGTCGGAACCGGCGGGTCCCAAGCTCGGCTGCTGAACCAGAGGTGGGTCGGCGGCCTGCAAGGAGCCAAAGAGAAGACCGAGGACGAATCCGCTGGCCCGAAGGACAGACCTCGCTCCGATAAGGGGCGCAGTCGCAAGTCCGAAGGACACGGGCCCAAGCCGGCGAAAGTTCCGGAGGACAAATTCGACGTCAAGCGTGGCGCCAGCCTCGCGGATGTCGGAGGGGCAGAGGCCGAGAGCTAAGGGAATCTTCCTTTGCTCTCAAAGAGGAAACTGGAGTTGTCTAATGCTCTGAACCAAGTGTCGAAACCCGGCTGACAACCGGTTGCGGAAAAACTACCGTGTAAAAACCGTGGAGGCTGACGATCAGCCTCCTTTTTATTTTATTTGCTTTTTCCTTTTTTAACTGCTAAAATTAAAAAATTAAAATAAAAATTTATGAAAAATCTTGCAAAAAACATTGCCTGGGCGTTATTGATTTTATTAGCCGTCAGTTTCTTTTTCTCCTATCTTTGGAGCGGACCAGTCGCGAAATCGGAAAATATCGGATTAAACGATGTGGTGGTGAAAATTCAGAATAATGAAGTGAGTAAAATTACGGTGAGCGGCAACAATCTGACTTTATTAACGAAAGACGATAAAACCTTCAAATCGTTAAAAGAGGCTGATTCCAGTTTAACGGAAACTTTGAAAAATTACGGCGTGACGCCGGAACAGCTAGCCGGCCTGACCATAGAAATGAAAGAAGAATCCAGCTGGGGTTTTTGGCTGGGGATTTTATTGCAAACGTTTCTGCCGTTTATTCTGATCGCTCTTTTTTTCTGGTTCATTATGCGGCAATCGCAAAAAGGCGCGAACCAGGCTTTTTCTTTCGGGAAGGTTCGCTTGAAGCTCTCCGTTCCCAATAAGGAAAAAGTGACCTTTCAAGATGTGGCCGGTTTGAACGAGGCGAAAGAAGAATTAAAAGAAATCGTGGAGTTTTTGAAAAATCCGAAGAAGTTTTTGGGAATGGGAGCGAGAATTCCTCGCGGCGTGCTTTTGATGGGGCCTCCGGGAAGCGGTAAGACCTTGTTGGCGCGGGCTGTTTCCGGCGAAGCGAACGTGCCGTTTTTCCATATGTCCGGAGCGGAATTCGTGGAAATGTTCGTGGGCGTGGGCGCCGCTCGGGTGCGCGATGTTTTTGATACTGCCAAGAAAGCCGCGCCTTCCATTTTATTCATTGATGAAATTGATGCGGTGGGACGGGAAAGAGGAGCGGGAATGGGTGGCGGCCATGATGAAAGGGAACAGACACTCAATCAGATTTTGGTGGAAATGGACGGTTTTGAGCGCGATACCAATGTGATTGTGATGGCGGCGACGAACCGGCCAGATATTTTGGATGCCGCTTTACTTCGGCCCGGACGTTTTGACCGCCGGATTTTCCTTGACTTGCCTGATATTGGTGAGCGCGAGGCAATATTAAAAATCCATTCGCGGCAAAAACCTTTGGCCAAGGAAGTGAATTTTCGTAGGATTGCCGAAAGAACGCCGGGTTTTTCCGGAGCGGATTTGGCTAATTTAATGAATGAGGCCGCAATTTTGTCCGCCCGCCGCAATAAGACCCAGGTTACCCAGGCCGAACTTTTTGAGTCAATCGAAAAAGTAATTTTGGGTCCGGAGCGCAAAAGCCGGATGATTTCCGAAAAAGAAAAGAAAATTATCGCTTATCATGAAGCTGGTCATGCCCTAGTTACCTATTATTTGCCCGAAGCCGATCCGGTCCAGAAGGTTTCGGTTATTTCCCGCGGTCAGGCAGGCGGCTATACTTTGAAAGTGCCTTTGGAAGACCGGCGTCTTCACGGCCGCAAACAATTCTTGGCGGAAATTGCCGTGTTGCTGGCCGGCTTTATTTCTGAGAAAATTGTTTTGGGCGACATTTCTACCGGCGCGTCCAACGATTTGAAGGAGGCCTCGGCCTTAACCAGAAAGTTGGTAACGCAATTCGGAATGTCCGATAAATTGGGGCCGATTACTTACGGCAAAACCGAAGAAATGATATTTTTGGGAA
>JAKLFS010000011.1:4945-10906 GCA_022711075.1 Patescibacteria group bacterium
AAAAACTGGATTTGTTGGCTGAAACCTTGATTAAAGACGAAATCATTGAAAAAGAAGAGTTTGAAAAATTAATGAAAGCATAATAGAATATGACGGTGGGCATGTAGCTCAGTGGTAGAGCAACCCCATGGTAAGGGGTAGGTCGCCAGTTCAAGTCTGGCCATCGGCTCTGAAAAATGAAGGAGTAATTCGTAGTGGTCGTTTTTCATTTTTCTTTTTCGTTTTAAATCATTATTTATGGCTTCTCAAGAAAATTTAATTAAATTACAATGTACTAAATGCAAGCGCATCAATTATTTTACTCGGAAGAACAAGAAAACCAACGAGAAAAAAATTGAATTGAAGAAATATTGCCGATGGTGCAAATTGCATACGGCGCATAAAGAAACTAAAAAATAACTTCTATTTTTTAAATTTTTGTCGTCGGTAAAATTATGGGGGCATAGTTCAATGGTAGAACGACGGTCTCCAAAACCGTTGATCAGGGTTCGACTCCTTGTGCCCCCGCTCAAAGTTATGTCCAAAAAAGATATCCTTATCGCTTTAATCGTTGGCGAAATTGTGGCTTTATTAATTTGGCCGGTTTGGCTTAATCTCAATGCCTTTATGAATTATTGGCCGCTGCGTTGGCTGTTGCTTATTATTCTTCCGATTGTGTCGCTTTTAGTTTTGTGGATTGCGTCTTTAATCGGTCGGCGTCTGCCAATTATCTGGCAATTCGCTAAATTCGGTTTGATTGGCGTTTTAAATACGCTTTTGGATTTCGGCGTTTTGAACTTTCTCAGTTATTTAACCAAGGTTTATTCCGGTTCCACGCTGATTCTTTTGAATGTTTTCGCTTTCTTGGCAGCCAATATCAACAGTTATTTTTGGAACAAATCATGGACTTTCAGCAGCCGCTCCAGAAATGTGGCGGCGGAATTCGGAAGATTTTTAATTGTCAGCATTATCGGTTTTGGCATTAATAGCCTGATTCTTTGGCTGCTCACGAGTTTAATGCATCCTTTAGCCGGTATCAGTCCGCAGCTTTGGGAGAACATCGCTAAGCTGGCGGCAACTGTTATTTATACCATTTGGAATTTTATCGGTTATAAGCTGATTGTTTTTAAAGAGGCAACCATTTCGTCCGGGGATAATAGGGCGTAAGGCGTTTGCTTTTTTAACTGCTTTTTGTTAGAATAATAAACAATGAGGCTGATATCCAGATTTATTGCTCAAATTTTGATTAATGCCTTAGCCCTTTTGGCGATTTTTTATTTGGTTCCAGAGGCAAAATTCATCGGCGATTGGACGAAGCTTTTAGAGATTGCTTTGGTTTTGGGAATCATCAACTTTTTAGTTAAGCCGCTTTTAAAGCTTTTCCTCGGCCCCCTCGTTGTTTTAACGCTTGGTCTGTTCAGCTTGGTGATTAATGCTCTGATTTTGTGGATTGTTGTTCAATTGTTCCCGAATGTTTTGATTATTCCTTGGGGTTGGCCGCTGGTCTGGGCGACCATCATAGTTTCCGTAATTAATTTCGTTTTTCATTTTTTGTCCAAATCAAAAGCATAAAATACCTATGAAATCAATTTTAGAGATCTCGCAAGTCGTTATTTCTGTTATTCTGATTATTCTGGTCCTTTTGCAGCAGCGGGGATCGGGCTTGGGCAGCGTTTTTGGCGGTGGCGGCGAAGCCTACCATCAGCGCCGCGGCATGGAAAAATGGATTTTTCGCGGAACCGTTGTCTCGGCCTTTATTTTTCTGGCGCTGAGCATTGCCACCTTTTTGATTAAATAACCGATTTTTGAAATAAACTTATGAATTTAAAAAGTTTTTTTTCCCGTTCTTTTTGGAGAAAATTCTGGGAAGTTTTATCGCCAGTGGAAAGAAAAATTCTAAAAGCGGCGCTGATAGTTTTAATTTTTTGTCTCGTCTATTTTTTGATTAAATGGTATTACACCAGCACGATTTTGGTTCCGGAGGACGGCGGGACGTTGCGGGAGGGTTTAAGTAGCCAGCCTACGAGTTTAAACCCGATTTTAAGCCAGAATGAAGTTGATCAGGATTTAGCCAGTTTGGTTTTCAGCGGCATTTTGAAAAGCGATGGTAAAGGCGGCTTGGAAAATGATTTGGCCGATTCCGTTGAACGTAGCGATGATGGGAAAATTTGGACGGTTAAACTGAGGCAAGACGTTTTTTGGCAAGATGGCCAGCAATTGACCGCTGACGATGTACTTTTCACTATTCAAGCCATTCAAGATCAGGAGAGTCGAAGTCCTTGGCGTTTAAGTTGGCAGGGAGTAGAGGTTAAAAAATTCAACGATTTTACGGTTATTTTTGAGCTAAAGAATCCTTTTGCTTTTTTTGAAGAGAAACTGAAACAAAAAATAATTCCGCAGCACATCTTTGGCAATATTCCTTTAACCAATCTTTATCTCTCCGATTATAATTTTCAGCCAGTGGGCAGCGGACCGTATATTTTTGAAAAGTTTGAAAAGGGCAAGAGTGGTTTTATCAATTATTACCAATTTAAAGCAAACCCTAATTACTTTCTGAGTCGTCCGCATATTGATAAGTTGGTCATTAAATTTTATAAGAGCGAACCAGAACTGATCACTGCCTTTAACCATCGGGAAATTGACTTATTGTCCGGATTGAACATCCGCAGTCTGGATTCCATTAAAAGGAGTTTTAAGGAAGACGATGTAACTCTGCCCAGATATTTTGCTGTTTTCTTTAATCAAAGTATTTCCAAAGTTTTAAGCGATAAAAATGTCCGTTATGCTCTGAATTATGCGGTTGATCGGTTGGAATTGATTGACAAGGTGTTTCAGGGAAAGGCTCAGAGCGTCGAAGGGCCGATTTTGGCGGGAATGATCGGTTACGATCCAGAGCTTAAATTCGAATATTCTTTGGACAAGGCCGCTTCGATTTTGGCGAAAGATGGCTGGTCCGATGAGAATGGTGACGGCATCTTAGAAAAGAAATTGAACAAAAACGACTCCGCCGCCACTCCGCTGAGTTTTAAGTTGGTTTCTCCGGAGTCTCCTGCTTTGATTGAAGCGGCCAGCCTTTTGAAAAATCAGTGGGCAAAGATAGGGGCTAATGTTGACATACAGATTGTTTCGGCCTTGGAATTGCAGCAAAACTATTTGGAGCCTCGCGTTTATGACGCTTTGATTTACGGCAATGTTCTTAACCAGAATCCCGATCCTTTCCAATTTTGGCATTCTTCCCAGAAATTCCATCCTGGTTTTAATCTGGCCTTATATGAAAATGCGGCCGTTGATAAAGTTTTGGAAGATTTCAGACAGATTTTTGATTCGCAACTTCAGGCCGCTGATTTGAGAAAATTTCAGAGCTTTATTTTAGCCGATGCTCCGGCAGTCTTCCTTTTCAATCCGCAGTATCCCATTATTTCCGCTAAGAATGTTTATTTAACGGAAATGAGCAGATTAAATATCGCTGCCGAAAGGTATTTTGACGTGCAAGATTGGTATGTCCAAACGCGACGGGCTTTCAAAACTGCCGATTAGCTGATTTAATTCATGGAGAATTTTTGCTCTCAGGGCCAGCGTGAAGTAAAGCGAGCCAGCGAACTTAAGGCGGTGCTTTCTGATAAAAATTTCCCCGATGATTTTGTCGTCTACGAAGTTTGCCGCGCCGAGAAAAGAAAAGGCGATTTGCGCTATGATTTGACGCTGATCCAGCGAAAATTGTTGGGAAGGGAGCTTCCGAAAACTTTCGGTCATTATCATCTTCATCAGGAGCCGGAATTATATGAGATTTTGTCAGGGAGCGTCAATTTTTTAATTCAAAGATACGAAGTTGACCCGTTAATTATATCCGAAGCTTATTTGATTGAAGCTCAAAAAGGCGATAGGGTAATCATTCCTTTCGGATTTGGGATGGTAAGCATCAATTCCAATATTAATGAGGAGGCGTTGATTGGTAATTGGATTAATAATAGCACTGTCAATTCCTACGATTTTTTTCAAGAATGCCGCGGAGCCTGCTATTATATTTTGAACAGAGGAGAGGGTGTTTGGCAAGCCGAAAGAAACGATAATTATAAGGAAGTTGCGCCTTTGATTGTTTTGCGACCGAAAATTCTTTCCAGCGAACTGGAAAATCTGAATTTTTTAATTCAGCCCGAGAAATATCGTAATTTCTTGACAATCGATAATTTGTATAAAAAATTATAAGAGCCTGGCGCGCAATTTTGGGGATGTGGCGGAACTGGCAGACGCGCAGCGTTCAGGGCGCTGTAGCCGCAAGGCTGTGAGAGTTCGAATCTCTCCATCCCCACCATCTAATTTATTAATCGTAAATAAAAAACTGCTTTCACTTTAATTTTTATTGAAGAAAGCGGGAAAACACAAAAAATGATGATGATACCAAGAAAAATTAATCGGCCGCTCAGGCCGCGCGACGATGTCAGTCGAGTAAAAGTTTGCGTTTTAGGCGGATTGGGAGAAATCGGCCGGAATTTGAGTTTTATTGAATATAAGAATCAGATTATCGTTCTGGATTGCGGATTGCGTTTTCCGGAAGAGGATATGCCGGGTATTGATTTTATCATTCCCAACGTTGATTATTTAGAAAAAAACAAAAGCAAAATTTTGGGATTCTTTATTACTCACGGCCACTATGATCATATCGGCGCGATTCCTTATATTGTTTCCAAACTGGGCAACCCGCCGATTTATACCGCGCCTTTGACTCGGGCTATTATTATGAAGCGGCAGGATGATTTTCCTAATCGGGCTCGATTGAATATTGAAGCCATTGATCTCAATAAATTAGACTCTATTAATATCGGCCATTTTAAGGTCCATCCTTTCCGGGTTAACCATAATATTCCTGATTCAATGGGCTTTGCCGTGGAAACGGATCAGGGCGTTATCTTTTATATCCCGGACTTTAAGTTTGATTTCAGTCCGATTATTGATCCTTCGGCGGATTTGGGCCGTATCAGCAAATTAGCCTCCAAAGGCACCTTGCTTTTGATGGCCGATTCTACCGGAGCCGAAGAACCGGGGCATTCTATTTCCGAACGGTCAATTTATGAAGAATTAGAATCAATCTTTGAAAAGGCCAGCGGCAGAATTATTGCTGCGACTTTCGCTTCGCTCATCAGCCGTATTCAGCAAATAATCTGGCTTTCGGAAAAATTCGGCCGTCGAGTGGTCGTAGACGGTTATAGCATGAAAAGCAATGTGGAAATCGCCAGAAATCTCGGTTACCTGAAAATCAATAAAAATACTTTGATTTCTCCGCAGGAATCAGAGGCTTTGCATCGCCATCAACTGACCATCATTTGTACCGGTTCGCAGGGCGAAGATAAGGCGGTTTTAATGCGGATTGTTAATCGCGAACACAAATATTTCCGCGTGGAAAAAGGCGATAGCGTTATCTTTTCTTCTTCGGTCGTCCCGGGAAACGAACGGACGGTTCAGAATCTTAAAGATAATTTTTATCGTCAAGGGGCGAGGGTTTTCCATTATAAAATGATGGATATTCACGCCGGCGGCCATGCCCAGCAGGAAGATTTGAAGTTTATGTTGAGTCTGATTAGGCCAAAATATTTTTTGCCGATTCACGGTCAATATTCAATGTTGCGGGCTCACGCCGATCTGGCGGAACAACTGGGCATTCCCAAGGAAAACATTTTCGTTTCATCCAACGGCCACGTTTTAGAGCTGACGAGAAACTCCGCCCGCATTTTAGATCAAGAATTGTCTTCCAGTTATGTGATGGTTGACGGTTTGGGCGTAGGCGATGTCGGCGAGGTGGTTTTGAGAGATCGCAATCAACTGTCCAAAGACGGAATGCTGGTGGTCGTCGGCGTGATTGACAGCGAGAGCGGCGAGTTGAAGGGAGAACCGGAGATTTATTCGCGCGGTTTCGTTTATATCAAAGATTCCAAGGATTTTCTGCAAGAGGTGACCGGCGTAATCAAGGAAATCGTGAAGAAAACC
>JAKLFS010000012.1 GCA_022711075.1 Patescibacteria group bacterium
AAGGTTAAGGCGCTGATAGCCGATGAAATTTTTGCGAAGAAGGTTAGAGTGGAGCAATTGGAGATGGTGGATAGAACAACCGGAGAAGTTTACTGCACTTGGATTGAAAACGGAGAATGGACGAAAATAAAGAGAGCTTGTGAATAATTAAAAGATAAAAATCGTAGAAATATGAATGACTTCAAAAATAAGAAGAACATTTTGATGATTGCCGGCATTGCGCTGGCCGTGGTTGTTGTGGCTGCAATTTTATTTTTGGTCGGACCCGGAAGCAAAAGCGGAGGTCAGCACGCTGGAGATTCCAATAAGAGTTTGACGAGGTCGGATGTGCCCGAAGGAATTAAAGTCCCGGAAATGGGTGAAGAAGTTGGTAAGGGGGTGGCGGCGCCGGAGGCAGTTGCTTCGGCTTCGGTTACCGGCAACAACAAGTATCGGATTTTTAGCATTGCGGCGGACAAAAACGCCTTTTCTCCCGACACGATTATTGCCAATGTCGGCGACGTAGTTCACATAAATTTTACTGCCGTAGACAAGACCTACGATTTGACCATTCCCGATTACGGGATGAAACAGATCGTTCACAAGGGCGAAACAAAAGTTTTGGAATTTCAGACGGTTAATGCGGGGAAATTTATGTTTTATTGCGATTTGTGCGGCGGTTTGAACTCCGAGGTCAAAGGCTACGTTATCGCCACAAAGTAAGAAATAAATAAGAGTGGAGTCCCCACTCCTATTTGAAAATTCCTTAATTGTGGAGTAAAATTCATTAAGCAGAATAAAATTTACCAATAAGGTCGAAAAATTAAACCGAAACTAAAAAGTTTTATGGGAAAAACCAATAAAATAATTTTAACCATAATTTTAATCCTGGCGATAATCGCCATTCTCTGTGCCTTAGGCTTCGTTGTCGTCAAAAAAGGAGGGGCGGGCATCTGGGGCAATATTTTTGGAACCAGCAGTGATAAGTATTATTTGGTTTATATCGCCAATGGCACCAATAGTCTGGGCTATTACGGTCAGATAACTAAAAACACCGATGACCTTTTGATTTTAAAGAACCCCGGCTACATTAACGTTCAAGCGGCCGCGAAAGAAGGCGATCAGCCTCAAGTTAGTTTCAATCAGCTCAAAGACGAATTTTTCAAGCCGATGCCGGAGATAACGATTAATAAGGATTACGTTGTTTTTATCCAAGAGCTTGCTTCCGACTCACCAGTAATCAAGGCCTATGCGAATATGAAGTAGAAATGGCAGTGAGCGTAGTCAGAAGCTGCAATAGATTTTGTGTCTAACGAATTAGAAAAACTGAAAAAGCAGGTCGCCCTTCTGCAAAAACTGGTTTATAAAGACCCCCTGACTGATTTATATAATCGGCGGGGGTTTTTAGAAGCCAGCGAGAAGATTTTCAGGATGGTGATGAGCGTTAAGAACCACGAGCGGAAAAAATTCCGGATTGAAGAAATCGCCCTGGTTCTTTTGGATTTGGACGACTTTAAGAAAATAAACGATAAATTCGGTCACGAAGCCGGAGATGCGGTTTTGAAGGGCGTCGCTGAAATTCTTAGGAATTCTTTGCGGGAAATTGACGTTATCGGCCGCTGGGGCGGAGAAGAAATCGTTATTCTGCTTTTGGGCGCCGGCAAGGCAGAAGCCCTGAAAATCAGCGAGGATCTGCGCGTCAAAATAAGCCAACGCGAATTTATCCTTAAACGCGCAAAGAAAATCAAGCTAACCGCCAGCTTCGGAGTGGCTGGGATAGATGGCGCCGCACCTGCGAATAAAAGAAAAACTCTGGGAGAGTTGATAGCGCAAGCGGATAAGGCGATGTACCAGGCCAAAAAAAAGGGGAAAAACAGGGTGGTGACGATTTAATTTATGAGCAAGAAAACTCGTCGGATAATGTTTTGGTGTATCGTCGGCTTCTTCGTTGTTGCCGGCGCTTGGCTTTTGGTTTTCTCGTTCGGTTATCGGGTTGATTGGAAGACTCTTCAAATCGGGCAGACCGGCGGCCTTTATCTGAAGACCGCGCCGAAAATAACGGATGTTTTTTTGGACGGGGAAAATACTAACAAGAAAAGCGGTTTGCTTTCTCCGGGCATTTTCGTCCAAAATCTTTTCCCCAGGTCTTATCAGTTGAAAGTATCCAAAGAAGGATATTTCGATTGGAGTAAAAAAGTAGCAATAGAGCCAAGTTTGGTAAATAGTTTTTCCCACATTATTATTTTGCCGCAGTCGCCGCTCAAGGAAAGCGTTTACGAGGCGACTTCGACCGCAGAAATCACCGATTTTTCACCCTTGGAAAACAGGGAAGAAATTATTTTGGAAATGAAGGGTAAAGATAAGTCTGGCTGGTTTGGCTCCCTTTCGCTTTTTAACCAGAAAAGTGCCACCACGACCGAAATGTTCAGGAAGAAAATAATCAGCACCGAACAACCCGATTTGTTGAGCGGTTTCGTTTTGGACAGCCCCAATCCCAATCAAATAATTTTTTCCGATTACAACCGTTCGTCAGGCCAGACGATTTTTTATCTTTGGGACCGCTTGGAACCGAATCAAGTAACCAATTTGAATAAAACAGCCAGTGCGTATAATTTAAGCAAAATCAGGAAAATCGTTTTTTATCCCTTTGAAGATAATAAATATATAATTGAAACAAATAAAAATATCGCCATTCTGGATTTGAACAGGAAAGAAAAAGCTTTTTTGTCCGCCGAGAATCCCATTGATTTCGTTGTGAATGGCGGCAATCTTTTTTGGGTAGATAAGGAAGGGAGCATTTACTCTTATAATTTTATTTTGAAAAATACTTCGCCCTTGGCTATCATTGAAAACGAAAAGATAGAAATCGGCAATTGGGCCGTTTCCGTTAACGCTTCCAACGTCGCCGTTTTAATGAAGAATAACGAATTGCTGCTTATCCGGTCCGGTCAGCCCGTTAAGACCATAAGCTCGGCAGCCCAAAATTTTTCTTTTTCGCCGGATAACAAAAAATTGGCCTACAGCGATATCAATGGCCAGTTAAAGATATATTTTCTGGAAGATTTTAATCAGGATACCAATAAAAAAGCGGGAGAAGAGGTGATTTTGGAAGATCTGACGGTTAACGCTCCGGCCCAAATTTTTTGGTATAAGGATTCCTCCCATCTTATCGTTCAAAGCGGGGAAGAAATAATGTTCGCGGAAATTGACGACCGCGATAAATTCAATATTTTCAAATACCAGTTCGGCTTGGGTCGTTACGCTTTAAATGGCGAGGGAGTCATTTTCCGGTCTGCGGGCGCTCTTTTGGAAAAAATAAACCTGATTATCGGCGAGTAGCTCCCGGAGTATTGAAAAATTATTGTTTTCGGAGTATTTTTAAGTTGGAGAGTTCTTAAGATTGGGTTTTGATTATTTTAAATAGGCATGCCCTTACAAAATAGCGATTCGCAAACAAAAGAATTAAAGGAAAAATTAGCCGAAGAAACCCTTAAGGCCGAGGAAAGGGAGGCGAGACTTTTGGCTGATAGGACTAATAACGAATATCTTAATCTTTCCATCCTTTCTCCCCAGACTCAGGCATTGGAATTGATTACGGAAGATGAAGCTCGGAGCGCTTTTTGCGCTCCTTTTATATTGAAGCAAAAGGTTTTGAGTTTCGCCTGCAAGGATCCGGAACTGGCAGCCACTAAGATTGTGATGGAAAAATTAAAAGCGCAGGGGTACCAATTGAAGATTTATGTCGTTTCTTTGGAATCATTAAAATACGTTTGGCAGGATTATGGATTAATCGCCGCACGTCACAAAAAAGAAATTACCGGTAAGATTGACGTGGAATTGCAGCAATTAACCGATGTCCAAAAAGAAATAAAAAGCATCAGGCAGGTGCGGGAGCAAATTTCGTCGTTTGATAAACCCTATGCTTCTCAAATTTTGGAAATCATTTTAGCCGGCGCTTTGGCTTTGGACGCTTCCGATGTTCACGTGGAAGCGGAAGAGGGGGTCGGCCGCTTGCGTTACCGCATTGACGGCGCTCTGCAGGATATTGCGGATTTGTCGCTCAATTATTACCGTTCCATTTTGTCGCGCATCAAACTTTTGGGCGGGATGAAAATCAACATTCATTCCACTGCGCAAGACGGCCGTTTTACCATTAAAGCCTCCGAGGTAACGATTGAAATCCGCGTTTCCATCATTCCCAGTGCCTATGGCGAAACCGTGGTTATGAGAATCTTGAATCCGAAAACCATTCAATTGAATCTGGAGGATTTAGGTTTTCGCGAAGACGACTTGACGATTATTGACGAGCAGATTAAGAGACCCAATGGAATTATTTTGAACACCGGTCCCACCGGTTCGGGTAAAACCACGACGCTCTATGCCTTCCTGAGAAAAGTTTACGATCCGGAAATGAAAATCATCACGGTAGAAGATCCAATTGAATACCATCTGGATGGAATTACCCAGACACAGGTGAATGCGGGGAAAAATTATACTTTTGCCAACGGCTTAAGGTCAATTTTAAGGCAGGATCCGGATGTGATTTTGATCGGCGAGATCCGCGACAACGAAACGGCGGAGATTGCCATGCATGCCGCTTTGACCGGCCACTTGGTTTTTTCCACTTTGCATACCAATGAGGCGGCCGGCACAATTCCGCGGCTTTTGGATATGGCTGTTCAGCCGGCAATTTTAGCGCCAGCTTTAAATTTGGCCATTGCCCAGAGATTAGTGCGCAAACTCTGCGTTTCTTGCCGGAAAAAAGTGAAATTAATCACAGAAGAAGCGGAAAACGCCAGAAAAATGGTGAGCCGGCTTCCCAATCGGGTGAAAAAACCGGAACTGGGCCAGGCAATAGAAGTGTTTGAAGCGGGTCCGGGTTGCGATGAATGTAACGGCACCGGTTACAAGGGTAGAATAGCGGTGCTGGAACTTTTGGTTGTCGATCAGGAAATCCAGCAAATCATAAATCAGCCGCGACTGCCCACTATTTTTCAGTTGAAAGAAGCGGCGGTTAAAAAGGGAATGGTGACGATGGAAGAGGACGCACTTCTCAAAATCTTAGCCGGGTTAATTAGTGTTGATGAAGCAGAAGCGGTTTTGGGAAAGATTATTTAAAACAAAAAACCTTCTCCGGTGGCTGCAGAAGAAGATTGGAATGACCGATTATTCTCTTGAACCCGGAAGCAATTTCTCATAGCGAACCATGAGGTCAGGAATTACCCCGAGGAATAGCCCAGTCGGAACCAGAATACCCTTAAAGAAACTCCCTAGAAGGCATTAATAATTGGTGGTTTAGTGCCAATTGCTCCCAGGTTGAAGAGAACAATTTTTGTACTTTAATTTTTTTAACTGTTTCCATTATATCACAAATATTATCGGCTGTCAATAGGGAGGGGCCGTCAGAATTTCTTTTCGTTTAACGCTTCGTTTCAGATAAATTATGTCCAAAAACATTTTTAAGCCCGATCCGCTTTTGGATTCGGCCTTGCGGCCGAAATCCTGGCGGGATTTCGTAGGCCAGGAAAAAATCAAGAAAAATTTGCAGATTATGCTGGAGTCTGCCAGAAAAAGAAAGGAGTCGCCTGACCACCTTTTGTTTTATGGTCCGGCCGGACTCGGCAAAACAACGTTAGCCCATTTGATTTCTTGGGAGATGAACGCTGGCATTAAAGTCACTTCCGGTCCGGCGATAGAGAAGGCCGGAGACGTGGCCTCCATTTTAACTAATTTAAATGAAGGCGACATTTTATTCATTGACGAGGCCCACCGTCTGAACAAGTTGATTGAAGAAATCCTTTATTCGGCTATGGAATCGCGCGTGTTGAACCTGATTTTGGGTAAGGGGCCGTCTGCCCGGACAGTGCAGTTGGAGCTTCCGGCGTTTACTTTGATTGCCGCTACCACCAGAATGGGGTTGCTCTCCAGTCCGTTAAGATCGCGGTTCGGCGCGATTTTCAAGCTGGATTTTTATGAGAATGAAGATATTGAAAAAATAATCAAGCATAATGCTCAGGTTTTGGAAATTGAAATTGAGCCGCAAGCCATTAAAGTTTTGGCCTTGGCGAGTCGAGCCACCCCTCGAATCGCCAACCGGTTGTTAAAGCGCAGCCGCGATTTGGCCGTGGTGGAGGGTAATGGAATTATCACCGACGAAATAGGGAAGCGGTCCTTAGGATTATTTGAAATTGATGAAGTGGGTTTGGAGGCGACGGACAGAAAGATTTTGGAAACCATTATTGATAAATTCAGCGGCGGACCAGTGGGCATTGCGGCTTTGGCGGCGGCCACCAATGAAGAGAGAGATACGGTGGAAGAGGTTTATGAGCCTTATTTGATGCGTTTGGGGCTAATTGAGCGGACGCCCAAGGGCCGGATTATCACCGATGCCGGCTATAAGCATTTGAATTTGCATAATTTAAAAAAGAATAAGCAGGAGAAACTCCTGGATTAATTTTTTATTAAACGCTGCGTTTTTTAAAAAATTGGAATATTTTTTCTGACGTAAAATCGCAAACTCGTCGCTTCGCTTCTCAAACAGTGCGATTTTACTAAAAAGCATCCTCAATTTTTAGTAAAAAACTTCGCTATGCCATAAAAAGAAATTAACCCAGGATTTAAAAGTTTTTAGTTTTCAGTTGTTGTTTTTAGTTTTGCGCTTTGCATTTTAAGCTTTTATGTATAAGAAATTGTTAATCCTTTTAATTTTATTATTTTCATTTTTTTCTGCCCATCGGGTTCTGTCCGCCGGCTCAATAATTATCAATGAAGTAATGTATGATTTGGAAGGCAGCGATGATAATCGTGAGTGGGTAGAAATAAAAAATATTTCTTCGGCGGAGATTGACCTAGCCGGCTGGAAATTCAATGACGGGTCAAATCATAATTTGAACCTTCCGCCGAAAAATGGCGGCCAAGGCTCTTTGCTGATTCCTTCCGGCGGCTATGCAATTTTGGCTGATAAGGCCGATGTGTTTTTGTCGGATCATCCGGGATTTTCTGGTATTGTCATTGATACGGTGATGAGTTTAAGCAATACGGCAGAAATTTTGAAGGTCATTGACGTCAGCGGCCAGGTTATTGAAGAAATTAATTATGACAATGGTTTGGGTGCGAATGGCGACGGCTATTCCTTGGAAAGAATCAGCGAGAATAACGGCCAATTTTGTCCGGCACAGAACTTTGGCGGATCACCCGATTTTGATAATAGCCCGAATTGTTCTCCTAAGCTGAGTCCGACAGCGACAACCGTTGTGACCCCTAATTTTTCAGCGACGCCTGCTCCGGACCTAAATGCGAGTTTGGTTGAAAGCGTGGCGTCCACTGAAACACCCAAGGCTATTGTTGTGCAATTGATTATTAATGAATTTATACCCAATCCCGTTGGCTCTGACGAAGAAAATGAATGGATAGAAATTTATAATGCCGGTCAAAATGACGTTGCTTTGCTTGGTTGGAAACTGCAAGATGCCAGCGGGAAAGCTTACAATTTTGACGCGGAAGAAATAAAAGCCAAGAGCTACCTGGTTTTAAGCCGGAACACAACAAAAATCAGCATCAATAATGATGCTGAGGCATTGAGTTTAATCGCGCCCGATTCCACTGAAGCTTTCAAAATCTCTTTTACCGCTGGGTCTAAGGAGGGATATTCTTTCAGCCGTTTTGGCTCCAACGATTGGCGCTGGACCAATATTTTAACTCCGGGAGAGGCGAACCAATATTCCGATGCTGCGAATCCGAGCGCTAGCCAGGATTTAAATTCTAATTCCCCTCAGCCCAGCCTTTCTGCCGAAGCGGTTGGCGACTCCGTTTTGGAAACAAACTCGTTTTCAATGAAGAAAATAGTTATCTTGGCTGTTTTAGTCGGCTTGTTATTTGGCGGCGCAGCCCTCACCCTTCTGAAAAAGTACTTCGTTTAGTCTGTTTCCGCCAAATTATGTCCAAAACCGCTTTCGGCTTTGAGCGCGATTTCCAAAGGAAACGCTTTCTCCATCGCTTCTTTCAATGTTTTTTCCGCTGGAGCGATAAAATTTTCTTCCACCTCAAAGATCAGTTCGTCGTGGATCTGGAGGATCATTTTTATTTTATCAGTCAGCCCCTCTTTTTCTAATTTTTCGTTTATTTTAATCATTGCCAATTTAATGATATCCGCCGCCAATCCCTGAATCGGGAAGTTGACACTAATGCGTTCGGCCATGGAGCGGTATTTCTGGTTTTCCGAAGCCAAATCTAAAACCCAGCGTCTTCGGCCGGTTAAAGTTTTGATATAGCCGAATGTTCTCCCCTCGGCTTTGATTTTTTCCTGCCAATTTTTAATGCCGTTGAAATCATTATAATATTCTTCAATGAATTTTTGGGCTTGGGCCTTGGGCATTCCGGTCGTTTCGCTGAAAGCTCGGGAGCCCATTCCGTATAGAACTCCGAAATTCAGGGTTTTGGCTTGCCGGCGCATTCCGGCCGTTACTGCGTTAAAAGCAACATTATTGACTTCGGCGGCGGTGAGAGAGTGGATGTCTTTTCCTTCGTTAAAGGCCGCAGTCATTTTTTCGTCCTGAGACAAAGCAGCGGCGATGCGCAGTTCAATCTGGGAGTAATCCAGAGAAAGAAGCTTATGGTTTTTTTCGGCGATGAAGCTTTTGCGGATTTCCTTAGCCCATTCCCCTTGATTGGGGATATTTTGCAAATTGGGATTATCTGAAGAGAGCCGGCCCGTAGCGGTTCCGGTTTGGTTGTAATTGGTGTGAATGCGTTGGTCGGAATCACCTAACCGAGACAGAGGCTCAATATAAGTGGTTTTCAGTTTGGTTAATTGGCGATAGCGAAGAATCAGGTTAATGATGGGATGGGCATCTTTTATTTTTATGAGTTCTAATTCTTGGGTTGAGATGACGCCGGCTGGAGTTTTGCGCAGGCCCTTGGTTGGGATTCCCAGTTTTTTAAAAAGAATTTCCGAAAGCTGTTTGGGCGAGCTGACATTGAAGGGGGAGCCGACTAATTGGTGGATTTCTTTTTCTAAGGCACTGATTTCAATTTCTATTTTTTTATTAAGGCTTTCCAGATGATTTTTGTCTATTTTAACGCCCTCCCTTTCCATTTTTGCCAGAATTAGGATAAGCGGCATTTCAATGTTTTCAAAAACATTATTCAATTCCCATTCTTTAATTTTTTGCTGTTGGAATTCTTTTATTTTTACTAAGGAAAAAACAGGCGGTTCTTTAGGCCAAGGCGTCTGAAAGCTTTTTTGCCAGATTTTTTCCAAAGAATAATCTTTGGAATCAGAATTCAATAGCCAGGCTGCGATTTTAACGTCGTGTTTTAAACCGTTGAGAGAAACGTTGAAGTTCGTCAAGGTTTTATAAATTTCTTTGAAATCATAGCCGATTTTTACGATTTTTTCCGAAGTCAAAATCGACGCGAGTTTTTCCAAATCGTTTTGATCGCAACTTATAATGAATATTTTTTCTTTCCAGGAAATGGTTAAAGCTTCGCCTTCTTTTAGAATTGTTATTTCATCGCCATCTTTCATTCCAGCAATTAAATATTTTAAATCAGAAGGAACGGCGGCGGGAGCGGAACTAGGATTGGTTTCGGGAAGAGGGGTCTGGCCGCCTTTTAAGCGATTAATCAAACTGTCAAAGCGCCATTCTTGGAAAAGCGGAATGATTTTTTCTTGATTCAGTTCAGTGAAGGCCAGGTCTGGTAGGGAAACGTCAAATTCCAAATCGGTGCGGATGGAAGCCAAGTATTTGCTAAAGAGTGCTTGTTCTTTTTGTTCGCGCAGCTTTCCGAGCAGTTTTTCGTTGAATTCTTTGGTGGCCCGAAAATCTGGTTTTTCAATTTCCTGGTAAAGATTTTCCAAGCTGGAAAATTTTTGCAGGATCCTTATCGCTCCTTTTTCGCCAATGCCGAAAACTCCGGGAATATTATCCGAGGGATCGCCCTTCAGGCCCTTAAAGTCAACCATTTGTTGGGGAGAGAGTCCGAAGCGTTCGGTCACGGCTTTTTCGTCATAAATCATCGTTTCTTGAACCCCCCGTTTCATTGTGTAAACCATCACTTTTCCATCAGCAATTAATTGCAGGGTGTCCAGATCGCCGGTAACGATGATTATTCTATCAACTTGGCCGGAGAATTTTTTGGCTAAGGAGCCGATGATGTCATCGGCCTCAAACCCGCTTTTTTCGAAATATTTTATTCCGAAGGCATCGTAAAGCCGGCGTATCGCTTCAAATTGCGGCGTTAAATCTTCCGGCGTTTTGGCGCGTTTGGCCTTGTATTCTTTGTATTCCTGATGGCGGAAAGTCGGCTCGGCCAGATCAAAACAAGCCGCGACGTAATCCGGCTTGATTTCTCGCAGCATTCTTAAAATAATGTTGGCGGTGCCGTAAACGGCGCCGATGGGCTGGCCCTGAGGCGTGGTTAAAGGCGGCAGGGCGTGAAAACAGCGGTGGATTAAGGCGTGAGAATCAATTAAAACTAAAGTTTTCATGAATTATGATTCAAAACTCAAAAGTTTTTAGTTTTAAGTTGTTGTTTTGAACTTTGCATTTTACGTTTTGAGCTTATGATGATTTCTCGTTTATTCTTTCCTTTAACTTTAAATTCCAGCCAAACGGAATTTTTGGGCAGAAACTTGGCAATTCGTTCCGGCCATTCAATAAAAATAAGATTTTTGGGATTAGTAATTATTTCTTTAAAATTCAAGGCTAAAATCTCCTCGGGCTTGTCAAAGCGATAGCAGTCAATGTGAAAAAGTCTTTGAAACGGCCGGAGGCCGATTTTAAAATCCTTCATAATTACGAAAGTCGGGCTCAAAATTTTATTTTTTATTTTTAAGGCCTTGGCGATTCCCTGAATAAAAGTCGTTTTGCCGGCGCCCAAATCTCCTTGCAGGCAAAAAATCCGCGGACTTTTTTCCGGGTC
>JAKLFS010000013.1 GCA_022711075.1 Patescibacteria group bacterium
TCTCCAAAAAAGCCGCTTTACTTCACGACATCGGCAAGGCCATTGACCACGAAGTGGAAGGAACACACGTAGAATTGGGCCGCCGCATTTTGCAGAAATACGGCTTATCCAATGAAATTATCAAGGCCATTGAACCGCATCATGAAGATTATCCCTTTGAAACACCGGAATCTTATATCGTAGCTGCAGCTGAAGCCATTTCTGCTGGCCGGCCCGGCGCCAGACGCGACAGCCTGGACAACTATTTAAAACGTCTGGAGGAATTGGAAAAGCTGGCCGCTTCGTTTAGCGGCGTGGAAAAAGCTTATGCCATTCAGGCGGGCCGCGAACTAAGAGTCTTCGTGGTGCCGGAAAAAATTGACGATTTGGGCGCTTTGAACTTAGCCAAGGATATATCCGCTAAAATCCAGGAAGAATTGAATTATCCCGGAGAAATTAAGGTTACGGTCATTCGCGAAACCCGGGCCGTAGAATACGCCAGATAAGGCAAGGCTTGAAAAACCCGCTATTTTCCTTTATCCACACCTTCCCTTTGCAATGGCAAGAAACGTGATATAATAAACATACGATAAATCCTATACATTTTAGGGTATCAAGAAAGGTCGACTTTTATAATCGTCTACAACAATGACAAAAGAAGGATTAGTCGAAGCAGTCATGGATGCGGTAAAATTGGAAACCAAGAAACAAGCCCATGACGCAGTGGAAGCGATATTTGAAACTATCACTAAGACCTTGTCTCGCGGTGAAGAAGTCGCCATCAGCGGTTTCGGTTCTTTTCGCGTAGCGCGTCGAGCAGCTCGCATGGGCATTAACCCCAGAACTGGTGAAAAAATCCAGATTGCCGCTTCCGTAAAGCCGAAATTCCGAGCTGGTAAGGCCTTGAAAGAAGCTGTCAAATAGCTCTGAAATCAGTTTTTATGATAAAAAACTCCCCGCCTAAGGCGGGGAGTTTTGTTTTCCAAGTAAAACTATTTTGTTTTGACGCTTTTCCTTAATTTATTAATGGCGCGATGTTGAAGAATTCTCAAGGCTGCCGGATTTTTTTTAGTGATTTTTCCGATTTCCTTATAGGATAAGTCGTCAACAAACCTTAAAATAATAATGTCCCTTTGCTCGTCAGTCAAATCACTTAGGGCTTTTTTGATTTCTTCCTGTTTCTGGCTTTTAAACATTCGCTCTTCCAAATCATCGGGATGCATTATCTCAATGCTTTCGTCTAAGCTGACATTATTTTTTTGAACGCGGTAGAAATCAATCACTAAATTTCTGGCAATCCGATAAAGCCAGCTGGAAAAAGGCAGGCCCTCGTCTTCAAAGCCGTTGATCGCTTCCCAGGCCTTCATAAATGCCTGCTGAGCCAAATCTTGAGCCTCTTCCCGATTGCTGACCTTTAAGTAAATAAAGCGGTAAATCCTGTCCAAAAAATTGTCGTAAACCAAACCAAAGGCCTCGGCATCGCCTTTTTGGGCTTTTTTAATCAACTGACGGATCTCTTTTTCTGACTTTTCAGACATTTTCAATAGAAAAATAATACGTTCATTATAGCAAAATCGGCAGTTATTGCCAATTTCCCAATTAGATGATAGAATAAAAACAATTATGTCTACTACTTATCAACCGAGAAAAAAGAAAAGGAAAAAAACTCACGGCTTCTTGAAAAGAATGAGAAAAAACGGAGGCCGCCGCGTTTTGAAAAAGCGCCGGCAAAAAGGTCGCTGGAAACTTACGGTTTAATGAAAAAAATATTCCGTCTTAGTTTGCAGCGGGATTTTAATAGTGTTTTTAAAAAGGGGTTGGGTTCCGGCTCAACGAGCTTGACCATCAAATATCTTGAAAACGGCAAAAAAATCTTCCGTCTGGCTGTGATTGTCAGTAAAAAAGTGGCTAAAAAAGCCGTGGAACGCAACCTTTTACGCCGCCGCTTAAAAGAAATCTTCAGAAAACACTCACCTCAACTGATTGGTTGGGATGTTATCTTAATCGCCAAGCCCGAATTGGCAAAAAAGAGTTTCCTGGAACTGGCTGAAACGCTGGAGAAAACCCTGAAAAGGACCAAAATTTTCCAATGAAGCAAATCTTTTTAACTTTCATCAGAATTTACCAGTTTACTTTTTCGCCGGAAACCGGATGTTTCCGCCAATTTTATTTTTTTCCGTCAAAATGCCGGTTTGAAGAATCCTGCTCTCGCTACGCCTATCGCGTTATCAAAGAAAATGGTGCCTTTCCCGGATTAAAAATGGCCGTTCAAAGGTTAAGTCGCTGTCATTAATTAAATTTCATTTATGGGTAATATTTTTCATCTTTATCTCGTTGTTCCTTTCTTCAATATTCTGATTTTGATTTATAATTTTCTGCCTTGGCCGGATATCGGAGTCGCCACTATTATTTTGACTTTTATTATTCGCCTGATTTTCTTTCCGATTTTTTACAAAAGCACCAAGCAACAGATTATCATGAACCGGATTCAACCGGAACTGCAAAAAATCCAAAAAGAATATAAGAACGACAAAGAAAAACAAGTAAAAGCCCAGATGGAGCTTTATAAAAAACACAAAGTCAGCCCCTTTGGCAGCTGCTTGTTAATGCTGGCGCAACTGCCCATTATTTTTGCCGTTTACCGCGTATTCTTAAACGGCTTTAGCAGCGAAAGACTGGCCGATCTTTACGGCTTTGTCGCTCGACCAGAAATTATCAATTCAATCTTTCTGGGCCTCATCGATCTCACCAAGCCCAACCTCATCCTAGCCATCATTGCGGCGGTTCTGCAGTTCGTTTCGTCAAAAATGCTAATGCCCACGAGCCAACAAAGCAGTTCCAGCGACCAACCAGCCCAAAAGATGGCGGCCACCATGCAAAAACAAATGATTTTCTTGGGACCCGTTATGACTTTGATAATCTTAGGCCCTCTGCCCTCTATCATCGGCCTCTACTGGTCAGCGACCACCATCTTTTCTATTTTACAGCAGTGGTTCACTCAAAAACGCGTTCAAGTCGAAGCGGAGAAAACTGAAAATAACAATGGAGGAGGAAATTAAAAAAGTTTTAGAAAAAATTTTAAACTTTTTTGAAATTAACGATTTTGACCTTGATTTTGATAAAGAAGACGATGCCGTCAGAGTTAATTTGCGCCTGGAAAATGCCGGTTTCTTAATCGGAGCCGATGGCGAGCATCTGCGCGACCTGGAACATATTCTCCGAGCCATGCTCCAGCGCCAAAACTACGAAAAAAGAATAGTTCTGGATATAAATAATTACCGCCGTGGTCGCGAAGAATTTCTCAAGGAAATAGCCAAGGAAACAGCTCACAAAGTAAAAATCACGAAAAAACCGGTTAAATTGCCGGCGATGAACGCTTATGAACGCCGCATTATTCACATGGAACTGGCGACGCACCCGGATGTGGCGACGGAAAGCGTCGGCGTAGAACCGGAAAGATATTTAGTAGTGAAGCCGTACCCCTGATAATAAAATTGATAAGCCCGAGTGATTACTGACGAATATTTAGCAAAAACTTCCCGTAAGGGAAGTTTTTTATGACAATTAATTTGTGGTTTTATAGTTCCAGACCGTAAAGCTTACTGGAAGTTTTATCATAGAAAATCAAAGCCGATTCATCCTGATTCAAATCAATGCCTGAAACTTCAAAAATGGCCGAAGAAATTAAAGGCTGCGCCTCCAAGCTTTCAGGATTAATCTGATAAATCGCTTCTTCAGTATTAAAGGCGGCCTGATAGTAATCATCCGGCCAAACAGCAGTCAAACTGAATTCCGAAGGAACGGCGCAATACAAAGCCGCGGCCTTATGGGAGAAAACACATTTTTCCGGCAGGGTTAATTTCGGAAAGGCGCCGATCACAATCGCCTCTTTGTTAATCAATTTCAAAGTCGGCGCCTTGCCAGCATCACTGGTTGAGAAAAGCAAGCCATAGCTGGCCGTATCATTCCATTTCAAAATCAGGCCGTTCCCTTCCGCAAAGGGTTTAAAAATTATGTTCTTCGGGTCAAACGATAAAACTGTTTGATTGGCGTAGCCTGAGGGCTTTTGAGAAATGTAAACGGCGGTAGTCGTCGGCCAACTTAATTGAATGTCGCTAGCTGCCTGAAAATTAATCAAAGTTTTCTTTTTCGCCAAATCTTTATTCATTTGACCCAGATATTGCTGTTCAATCGCGCCTTCCTGATAATAAATCGGGCTGTCGGAATAATAAAAAATGATGTTCTGGCCATCCGGCGACCAAGCGGCGCTTTTTACGTTCAAATCCAAATTTTTCAATTCCCTGGTGGCAATATCCAAAACACTGTAAGCCGGCTGGGTCGAACCACTCGCCACATACTTGATCAAGACTTTTCCGGCGCCGGACGGATCGGCGCTTAAAATGGTATTGAAATTAATGCCTAAATCTTTTTTCTCGGACGCAATGGGTGTTTTAGTATAATCAACTTCATAAAAGCCTTCATTGGTAAAATATTGCAAAGTAGTGGTGGCAGCCGGCCAAAAAGCCAAAATTTTGCCACTCGCAATGATTTTCAATCGAGAAAATTCTGCCGCCGAAGACCCACTGGGTAACGGTGTCGGAGATGAAGTAGTTATTAGAGAATTATTTTCTGGCAGGCCCGAACCCGATGGCAACGGCGAATTATTAGCCGGCGCCGAAGACGGCTGGATAAGCCTGTACAAAAAGAAACCAGCCAAAGCCACAACAGCGACAACAACTACGATAATGAGGACTTTATTTTTCATGAATTAATAAAAAAATATTAGAGATATTTTAAAAGCAGCCCGGCGCCCGGCAATTGCCGCAATTCGGAGAAATGCCCGCTTGATTGCAACAATTAACTAAGCAGTTACAATTCTCTGCCGTTGAGGTTCCAAGTTTATTACAATTTTTTGCCACACAACTGGCGCTGGCACTCCTTTTGGCCTGGCACTCTTCGCTATTAGATGCTATCCCTGCTGCCGGAGGAACTTGTTGAACTGGCAAGTTTTCCCACTTGCCTAAATTAGTCAAATCTGGATTAACAGTGCGTAAAATTAAATAAGAGGCCAGAAGAATCGCCAAGCCAAGAATCGCCTGGGTAATCTGGCTTCTCGCTTCTTTTTGCTTAGAAGCGTTATCGCCGGAAGTGGCGTAAATAATACCGGCATACACAATCATCACCACAGCTAAAACCACGGCCAGACCTACTGAAATAGTATAAATTTTAGTTAAATATTCAGCCGGACCGCAAGCCTGCGTGAAAGTGCCTAGGGGCACTTCCAAAGTATGACAATTACCATCAGCCGCCCAAGCAGTTGCCTGGGATAAAGTGAATAAAATTAATACACTTAAAAAGATCTTAGCTATTTTCATAAACTGTTAAAATTAATTTGAACTTCGCTTACGGCACGGGTCAAGGCAGCGCCGTCAACCGTCATCAAAGCGCTAACATTATAAGAGGTGGTGGAAGTATTTTTTTTAACGGTCAGAATGTCATCTTGCACCACATCGCTTTTTTGCCTATCGTCATTTAAATACCAGGTTAGTTTTAAATTTCCATTATGATTGCCGAAAAAATACGGAATGACCTGCAATTTTATCTCAGAATCATTTGTTTGAATGAGAGATTTTTGCAACAAAGAAGCGCTGGCGACCGGTCGGATTATCACTTCTGGTGCGACAACTGGTATGGTTATTTCTTTCTCCTGCGCCGCCTGATTCACTGGCGTTACTTTCACTTTTACGGTATAACTGGAGGCATTATAATCGCTTAACCGGAAACGAATTGTTTTTAAATTCTTACCCTGACCAGCAACTTCATCATTAACGTACCACTTATAATCCCACTGCGAAGAATTCAGATAAGAACCGGAGGAGTAAATTAGCGGTTGAACCAAGACCTTAATAACTCCGCCGTTAGCCACTAACGCCTTACCTGAGTAATTAATCGGCACGCCGCCATCGCTTTCCCAAGTCAGGTAAAAGAAATTGACTGGCGTCGCGGCCTTAACGATTAAAACCGTGCTAAAAAATACGCCAAAAATTATTAAAAATATCTTCAAGCCTGCTTTTAACATAAAATTGTTGGATTGTTTTATTTGTCGCATTTTTAGTATTCGCAACTGCTAATTAAGCCGATCATTTTAGACCTTGCTTCGTTTTAACTGAGCCGACTTTCTGGACGGTGGAATAACCCTTTTCAACAGCTTCTCCCAACTTACCCATTTTTTCAGTCGGCACCTTGTCTTTGAAATAAATCACCAGAAAGGCAATGGTTTTTAGGGGCACGAAATTAACAAAAGGAATCATATCTATTAGACCGGCAATCGCCATCCATTCTGCCCGACGACCCTTAAAGAACAACCAAATCGTCGGAATGGCCATAGTGATTAAATCAAGCACAAGGGCAATAATTGTTCCTACGCCGCTCCAGCTAAACAAATCAACAATGTCAGCCACAACTAACCACGGCAAAATAAGCAATACTTCAGCAAAGATAATTGGCGACTTTTTTGCCGCCCCTCGTCCATCTTCCAATTCATCTCTTTCGTCTTCCGGCTCGCTTAAATTTTTAGTTGCTTCTACCATAAAATTATAGCACTTTTAAATTCCCTCGCCAAAATTCTCCTTGGCCTTTGCCAATTCCAATAGCTGCGCCGGATTAGTGGTAATGATTTGATCCTCGGCGTAAGAAGCGACGATTTTAATGGCAGCGTGTTTCAAGCCGGCAAAAAAGATGCCTTCGCCCACATCCGCCTCTAAAAGCAGCTGCTTCTCGGTTTCGGTCAGATTGAAGGTTTGGGCCACGGTCTCAATAGAAGCCGGGGATTGCTTCAAAAGCATCTGCAGGGCGGAGTTGGTGATAATCGGCCGACCCTGAGGTGAACGGATAAAATCGTCGACGTCCTGGGTAACGGTGGTCACCCCCAAAAAATATTTTCGGCAGCGCTTAACCAAGCTGAATAAGAAATTGGCGCCCGTTTCGAACTTCATCATCCACCAGGCCTCATCAATGATCAGAATTCTTTTCTTCATTTGAGAACGGATTAAATTCCAGATAAAGTTCAAAACGATAAACATCGCCACCGGCCGCAACTCATCCTCCAAGTCCCGAATGCCGAAAACTACCAGCCGGTTGTTCACATCGACGTTAGTCGGCTGATTAATGAAGCTGGCGAAGGTGCCGCGAGTGAATTTATACAAACGCTCAGCCAATCCGGCGCCGCCTTCCATATTTTCCAAAACAGTCTGCAAATCTTCCATTAGCGGCGGATTTATTTTTGAGAAATCGCTTTCCGGCGTAATATCGCGCGAAGCGTAAGCCTCGGAAATAGCCCGGTCTAAAATTCCGACTTCTTCGGAAGTCAAATCGCCAAGCATAATCCGCAAAAGGCCGGTAATGTTCAGAATATTGGATTTCAAGGCCTCGGCTGGCGGTTCGTCGGGCAAAAGCGGCGGCAAATCAAAAGGATTAATGTGCTGTTCGGAGGTCAGCGAAATGTTAATGTAAGAACCGCCGACTGTTTCACACAGATATTTATATTCGTTCTCCGGATCAATCACTAAAACATCCGTTCCCATCATCATAGAACGCAAGATTTCCAGTTTCGTAAAATACGATTTACCGCTTCCGGCCTTGGCGAAAATGACCATATTGCCGTTTTCCAAAGAGAAACGATCAAAAAGGATCAGACTGTTATTGTGCCGATTAATGCCGTAAAGAATTCCATTATCCGAGGTCAAATCAACGGAAACAAACGGAAAAATGCTGGAGAGCGGCGAAGAATTTAAAACCGTGTGAATACCGATTTTGTCTAAACCCAAAGGAAAACTGGACTCCAGGCCTTCGGCTTGCTGGAAAAGCGCCGGTTTAGTATAGACCATCCGTCCCTCCAAAAAACTCGTGACCTTCTGTTCCACCGTTTCCAATTCTTGCTGGCTGGAAGCGTAAATCGTAATATAGACTCCAACCTCAAAAAGCTTTTCCGTTGCCTGCTGCAAAGAATCGCGTAAATTTTCCAAATTCTCGTAAGCAGTTTCCAAAATCGGATCGCGCACCATACCTTTTTCCATTCTTTCCGACACCTGCGCCTCAACTTGAGCGGTTTTTTTGCGTAATCGCTTTAGGGCCGTAGCCGTATCAACCGGATGAATGAAAATGGAAACATCAACCATCTGATCTATGTTAATAATGGGACCGAACCAGCCGCTGACCAAATAGCGCGGATAAGCGATGACGAATAAAGTCTTAACATACAGTTCTCCGATCCGCACAAAATTAGAATCAACCTCCAAAGCCGGCGGAATCAAAAGCTCATGGATGTTTTGCTCTCCGAATTTGTACACTTCCGGAACCTCCGGAATTTTCTCTTCTTTTTTGAAAAATGGGAAAATTTTTGATAAATCAGGCATACTTTTAAAATTTCTAATTGATAAGCTTAAATCGCAAAATCTTATTCGCTTGGGGCAAACATTTCCGAAGATTTCTTTTCGGTCCTCTCCGGATTGTAAAGATTATAATAAAGCTCCAGAAGCTCTTGGGTTTGCAGGCGGATGATTTTGACGCCCGTCGGCCGTAATCCGGAAAGCACGGCATTCACCCGATGTTTCAACTGCATTTTTTTCGACTCAAAATCCGTTTCTTCTTTTTGCTTGGAACTGCCGCTGGACTTTTTGACAGGAAGGGGCAATAATTCGGCAATTCTCCCCAGGGCCCTCTCCGCTTCTTCGGCGCCAACAGCATACGGAACAACGATATAGAACCTCTTGGACATAACGTTCGTCACGCTAACCAGGGTTTTGATGAATTGGGCGTACTCTTTAATCTGAATTTTCAACAGACCGTTTGTTTCGGCATCATCACGAACCTTAATTTTAGCCAAATAACTATCAATATTCACTTTCCGCGAATGAACGACGAATTGCACCGAGAAATCCAAACGGTTCAATAACCCTTGATAGGCCAGCATCACCAAGTTTTGCTCTTCTTCTGATTTCAAATCAAAATTGATTCCCGAAACCATTAAAACCGCCCGGAGCGAACCGTCTTTTAAAAGAACGCAATCATCTTTGATTGTTTCCACGCTGACAAATTGTTCGGTTGAGGTTGATTGTGGCATAGGCCGAATTAAAAATTAAAATTTCCGCTTATTCATTATCTAATTTTTTAGCCAGTTCTTCCAATTCTTCTTGGGAAATGCGTTTTTTCTCTTTAACCGGCTCCTTCTTCGGCTCAGCCGGTTTCGGGGCAATGCTTTTTTTGGCCTGACCGCGCTGCCAAACATAGAGCCTGGGCCGAATCAGATATTTCAATCCGTTTATGACTACTTTGAAAAGGGGCTGACCGTTAATTTTTACAAAAGCAAACCCCAAACCCGCTCCGGCAATGACGATGCTCACGATTATCCAGAGCCAAAATTGCAAAACAGAATAGAGAATGAAAATTATAATTCCGGCGCCGGCTAAAAACATGAATTGTTTTAAAGTCAAAGGGCCGATGATTTTATCTTCAATATCAATAAATTGAGGAACTTGAAACGTAGCCATGCTATTATTAGTAATTTCTAAAGCTTGAGTTTAGTTTTTGACGATGGAATGAATGGAAACAGTCTAAAATTTGAATTTGCGCAAATCAATGATATTTTCCGGCGGAACTTCAGGCATTTTTTCCGGCTCAGCTGGCACGCTTGTTTTTTCCTCCTTATTATTGGAAACTGGAGCGACCATAGAAGGAATAACTGCGTTCGGTTTATTATCTGGCTGAGACGCGCTGGAAGCAGTCGGAATCGTTGGGGCAATGGGAACGGTTTTTTCTGAAGAAACCGGCGCCGCTGGAGACGGAAAATTAACTCTATTGGCTGGAAACGAAGAAAATTTAATCAGCGGTGGCGCTTCTTTTTTAGTTTCAGAAACGACAGGGGTATCTTGCCTGATAATTGGGGCCGGCTCTTTGGGCCTGGGGAAAATTTCTGGCGGCTTAACTGCTTCAGCGGCTGGAGCGGAAAAATTAACTATTTTTATGGGCCGGGGGGTTAATTTCGCTTCCAGAGATTTTTTATCCATCGCCACTTCCATATTAGAAACTACTTTTTCTTTTTGCGGAGTCACCTCTTCAAAAGAAATAACGAGAGGGGTCGGCGCTTCCAAGGTAGGCTTAACTTCCGCTTGCTGGCCGATAATCATCGGCGCGCCGGCGTCAGAACCGGACGCGGCTGATTCTGATTTTTTAAATTTGAAGAAGGGCAAAAATGATTTGCGCTTAACGGGTTCCGGTTGAAACGCTGGTTTTTCAGAAAGAACCGGCCCCGGGGAAACAATCGGCTCTGAAGCTACTTTTATCGGAACAACAACCGGCTCGGATTCTGGAACAAAACTCGGCATTTCCAATTCTTTTTCAGCTAGCGCTTCCGAAGCCAATAACGCTTCTTTGGAAATCGGTTTATAAACCTCGCGCAAAAATTTTCTAAGCGGCAAAAAAATTTCCCGGTCAATTTCCTTGCTGATTGATTGTGCCACCATTGTATTACTGCCCATTTTTTCCGCCAATACCTTGGAGAAATCATTATAGTGCACGAAACCCATTAAAACATCGCCCACCAACAAAGTAAGGGCGTCGGCTTTTTCATCAGATAAATGATAAAAATCGCAAATACGGCTAATAATGTCAC
>JAKLFS010000014.1 GCA_022711075.1 Patescibacteria group bacterium
TATTTTTCCCGCCTCATCAATGGCTTTCTGAAAATCGCCGGTTAGTCTTTCTAAGGCCGTTAAGAATAAATTACCGAAACTATGACCGGTTAAGCCCCTGCCTTCTTGAAAACGATAATTAAAAAGCTCTGACAGAGTTTTATTGTCAGAATGCGAAAGCGCCACTAAGGCGCGGCGAACATCGCCGGGCGGTAAAATTCCAAAATCTTCCCGCAGCATTCCAGTCGAACCGCCGTCGTCAGCCATTGTTAAAATCGCCGAAAGATTATGGGGAGAATTTTTTAAAGCATTCAAAACAACGAAGCTGCCGGTGCCGCCCCCGATTACCACCACATTTTTTTTCGCCAAATTTTTTTTCATAAAGCCCGTTGGCACTTTTATTATACCACTGCTGCAAAAACAAAAAAACCGCAGAAGCGGTTTTTGGAAATAACGCAAAACACCTCGTTTATTTGTGCCCAGGGAGGGACTCGAACCCTCAAGGATTGCTCCATACGCCCCTCAAACGTACGCGTATACCAATTCCGCCACCTGGGCGTTTTGCTGGGCGCAAAAATTATTTTTCCTCGGGAGAACTTTCAACCGGCTGTTCTGCTTCCAATTGTTTTTCTTCCGCTTTCGGCGCCACAACGATATTTTTAAAAACGGAAAGTTTCTTTCTGGTTTTCTTAGCGGAGAGATTACGCAAGAAATAAAGTTTCGCCCGGCGCACCAAAGGCGTCTTCAAGATTTCTATTTTCGCGATTTTAGGAGAATGAATGGGCCAGATTTTTTCTACGCCAACGCCGGAAAGAATCCCACGCACCGTAACCGTAGCGCTCACCCCCTTGCCGTGTTTTTTAGCAATTACTACGCCTTCAAAGGCCTGCAACCGCTCTCGGTCGCCTTCTTTAATTTTTTCAAAAACGCGAACTTGCATGCCCGGTTTCAATTCGGGCAAATCAGAACGCAATTGCTGTTTATTGAATTCTATAAGCTGTTTAGTCATATTGAATAGTATCTTACCTGAAAAAAGATTTTTTAGCAAGAGGAACAAGAACTAAATTGCAATGCCAGCGCCTTTATTCTATACTATGCATATGCAAACGGCTGATCCAAAAATATTCAAAGCTTACGACATCAGGGGTAAATACCCGAAAGAAATCAACCGAAAGCTTGCCTTTCAATTCGGTTATTTCCTGCCCAAAATCATAAAATTCGGAAAGAAGCCGCGCAAAATTTTAGTGGCCGCGGATACCCGACCTTCCAGCCTGATTCTCAAATCACAACTAATAAAAGGCCTACTCCGCAATAAAATTTCAGTGATTGACGCCGACCGTGTCTCAACGCCGATGCTTTATTTGGGCGTGAAACAAACTAAATCCGATTTGGGAATTATGATTACGGCCTCACATTTAGGAAAAGAGTACAATGGCCTTAAGGTCTGCCGGTCTAACTTGCAAATCATTAGCGGAATTGAGCTGAGAAAATATGCCAAACTTTTTAATCAGCCGATCGTTAACGCTCCTATTCTTGGAAAATGCCGAAAAAAAGATTTGTTGAACGATTATATTGATTTTTTATTAAAAAAAGCGAATTTTTCCCTAAAAGAGAAAATTTATTGTAAAAAAATAAAAATAGGGATAATTCCGCCAACGACTACGGTAAAACTGGCCTTGGAGAAAATAGCGCGAAAAATTCCTTTGAAAATAAATTCTGCCAGCGCCCAAAAAAATAAAAATGATTTCGCGATTGGCTTCGATTCAGACGCCGATAGAATATTTTTCTTTAATAACTTGGGTCAGCCAATTTTAGGCGACACAATTGCCGCCTTAATCGCTGACTGGCTCTTAAAAAAACATAAAGGCAAAAAAACCATCATCACCGATAAGCGTTCCAGCTATTTGATAACGGAAATTGTGCAAAAAAATAAAGGAAAAATATTTTATTCACGCGTCGGCCACAGCTTTTTTAAAAAAGAAATGACGAAGCGCCAAGCTATTTTCGGAAACGAAAAAATCGGACATTACTATTGGCAAGTCTTATTTTATGTTGATGACGGAATTTTTACCCTGCTTCAATTATTGAAATGTTTAGCGTTTAATCAGATGCCATTGACCGATTTAACAAAAAGGTACCAAAAATATGCTACTCTACCGGAACAAAACTTCCAAGTAAAAAATCCTAAAGAAAAAATAAAAGCTGTCCGAAAACATTTCCAAAAGCAGTCCCAACGCACTTCCCTCTCTGATGGCCTCACGATGCAATTCAAAGAATGGCGTTTCAACCTTCGCTTATCGGAAACCGAACCGCTTTTACGCTTAAACATTGAGGCGATTTCCAAAACCATATTAAAGAAAAAATTCGAAGAAGTTAAAAAAATTATCAAACAATAATGGAATCTTTCCGAATCAAAAAAGTTAATAAGCTCATACTGGAATTAATGGGTCAAATCCTTCAGACCGAATGCCAGTTTCCAGCCAATTCTCTGGTCACTATTTTAGGGGTTGAAACTTCCAAAGATCTCTTGTATAGTAAAATAACAATGAGCGTCTTTCCGGCGGAAAAAAGACAGATTGTCCTGAATTATCTCAATAAAAATATCTACGAATTACAACAATTCCTAAATAAAAAACTGGATATGCATCCGGTACCGAAAATACGATTTGCCCTGGACACCACTGAAGAAGAAGCGGCAAAAATAGAAAGGCTGCTTAAAAAATTAAAAGAAAAGGAGTAAAAATCATTCGGGGCCTGGTAGCCAAGTGGTAAGGCAAGGGTCTGCAAAACCCTTACACGTGGGTTCGATTCCCGCCCAGGCCTCAGCACTTCTTGCCGAAGTGGCGGAATGGCAGACGCGCACGACTCAAAATCGTGTGGGATTTATCCCATGAGAGTTCGACTCTCTCCTTCGGCACTAATAAAAAAATCAGCTCGCTTGAGGCGGACTGATTTTTATTTTTCTTTTAACCCATTAAGCCGGAAAGTTTCTGAGCGGCCAGCATTTGCACTTTTTTCATTCCGTCATTTAAACATTCTTTTAAAATTTCCTGCTGCTTTTCTATGGCTAAATCGGGATTAAGATTGATTTCCTCGATTGAAAAATCTCCGCGCAACACAATCCGCACGCCCTCTTTTATCACTTCCACCTTCTCCTGCTTAATTGAATCTTGCAGGCTCTTCATTTGGGCTAACTGTTTTATTTTATCAAACATATTTAGATTATATCCGGATATATTCAAAATTCAATAGAAATGTGATAGGATAATGAAAAGTTGGCGCGCTTAGCTCAGCTGGTTAGAGCGTCTCGTTTACACCGAGAAGGTCCGGGGTTCGAGTCCTCGAGCGCGCACCCGCATTGAAAAAATAAGAATTTTACCTTAAAATCTATTTAGGCTCCGACTTCGTCAATAACGACGAACGTCGGAGTGGTACAATATTAAAATGTAAATAAATATGCTTCGGTAGCTCAGTGGTAGAGCGCATCCCTGAAGAGGATGGCGTCGGGGGTTCGATTCCCTCCCGAAGCACCCTAGTAAGCACTTTTAAAAAAATAAAAAGGAGGAACGCCGTGGAGGACAAGAAACTTGTCTTGATTATCGAAGATTATGAAAATCTAGCCCTGGCTCAAAAAGAATATCTTGAAGATCACAACATTGAAGTCATAGTAGCGTATAGCCTGGACGAAGCAGGAAAAGCTCTAAAAGAATTCGGGCCTTGGCTTGCCTTGATTATTCTGGATGCTCGCCTTAACTCAGCCAAAATCAATTCTACGCCCCTTATCCAAGAGGCAAGAAAAAACCACTGCGACAAACCGATAATTGCCACTTCCGAAGACGACTCCGATCTGGAAATTTTGATCAAAGCCGGCGCTACTCACTCCGCCGAAAAATCACAAGCTGTTCTTATAGCACTCCAAATATTAAAAAACAAGGGAAGTTAAACCTCCGAGCAGCGGAAGCTCCGAGGTTTTGTTTTCTGGATTTATAGAACATTTAGTATATAATGGAATTATTGGCAACAATGCGGGAGTAGTTCAGCAGCAGAACGTCTCCTTGCCAAGGAGAAGGTCGCGGGTGCGAATCCCGTCTCCCGCTCAACTTCATTGAATTAGTAATGAATTTTTTGAGCGAGGCTCGCCTTATTGGACGACCCGCTCACATTAGCGCCGCATTGCAAAAATTCGCTAAAATCAAGTGTGGCCAATGACTAAAAGGACAATAATATACGTTTTATTGACACTGACTGCCGCAGCAGCCGCTTTTTTATTTTTAAACAAGAAACCGCCGGAAACTAACCCCACAATAAGTCCAAGCCCATCCCCACAAAATAATGAAGTTGCCGTACTGTTTCTGGGCGATGTGATGCTTTCGCGCGGCGTAGCATATCAAATTTACCAAAATAACGACTTATATTACCCTTTTTATAACATTCGAGCGCTTCTCCAACAAAATGATTTTGTCTTTGCTAATTTTGAATCTCCGCTAATCCCCGGCCGCCAAATTCACACCGGTGAAATGGCATTCCGCGTAGATGAAAATCTGGCGCCGGTTTTAAAAGGACTTAATTTCTCCATTCTCTCTCTGGCTAATAATCATATGCTGGATTTCGGTCAAAAGGGCCTGTCTAATACTTTAAAAATTTTGGATGAAAACAAGATCCAATATATCGGCGCCGGAGAAAACTATCAAGAGGCGCATCAATATAAAATTTTGGAGAAAAATGACATTAAAATCGCTTTTCTCGCCTATAATGACAACGATGTTATTTTAGCAACCAACGAGGCAACGGAGAACCGACCGGGCACTGCCTTTATGGACTTGGGGGCGCTTAAAATGGACCTGGCTGAAGCAAAGAAATCAGCGGACTTCGTAATTATCTCAATACACAGTGGAACAGAATACGAAGAAAACCCCAATAACCGCCAGATTAAATTTGCTCACGCTGCTATTGATTCCGGCGCTAATTTGGTCATTGGACATCACCCACACGTTGTCCAACCGATTGAAAAATACGAAAATGGCTATATTTTTTACAGCTTGGGCAATTGCGTCTTTGATCAGGCCTGGTCCAAGGAAACAACCGAAGGTATCGCAGCTCAGATTGTTTTTACCAAAAATGAAATAAAAGACATCAAAATTTTGCCGTTGCTAATTGAAAATTACAGCCAGCCTAAAATAATTTCTCAAAATGACAATCAGGAAACCTTTCAAGGAATAATCAACCGGCTGAAATTGCCAGTTGACCCTATTTTCTCTTTTTAAATCCGATAACTTTTCCGCTTTCTATTTTAACACCTTCTTCTTTGAGGCGTTTTATTTTTTTCTTTGTTCCCCAGAAGTAACCGCCAACGCTAGCATCTGAACGAATGACCCTGTGGCACGGCAGGCCTTTAATATGATGCCGATTCATTATATTCCCTACTGCCCGGCAAGCTTTTGGGCTACCGGCTTTTTTCGCAACATCTTGATAACTTAAAACTTCCCCTTTGGTAATTTTCGCCACAACTTGATAGACTTTTTCTTTAAAGCCTTTGCCCATTTTTAAATTATTTTTGATAAATCGCCGTGGATAATAATTGGCTGCATACTCTGAATTTCTTGTTTGATTAGCTTTGTTTCCGGAATATCATTCATTAAGAAAATCTTTTTTCTCATAATATAGGCATAGCCCATTTCCAAAAAAGAATTTCCGCCAATATAATTCTTTACGCGTTTTTTGTCGTAATTTAAAACTAAAATGGCGTCCGAAGTATTTATTAAATCATAGTGCTTCCGAATAAGGTCAAGGGCTATCTTTCTTTTGGCGCCTTCCGAACCGCCTATTTTCTTTAATAACCCCTTAACATGCGCCTCCGTATCATATGGCACGAAACAAGTATGGCCGGCTTGTTCCAGTTTGTCTTTAACGTCCAGCATTTCTTTGGCAAAAGCCATACTTCCACAAATGGTAATTTTCATATTATTTTAAATGTTTCGGATAATTTTTTGAATAATCAAATTTTAATTCCCTGAAAAATTTCCGCGTTTTCGGCCAAGTAAGCTTTCGGAGCGCTGTTTTTTTATCAACCCAAGCGTATTTGTTATGCTCCGTGATATCCTGTTTCAAAGAAATTTTTTGCCTCATATCGGCCCTCACCACATACAAACAAACAATGGAAAAATCCCTGCCCATTGCCCGCCAATTCTCACGATAGTTAAATTTTTTGAGTATTTTGAATTTTTTTAATTTGGTTTCCTCTTTAATGCCGCGCTTAATAGTTTGCAAAGTCGTTTCACCCGGTTCCATTGTTTCTTTTAAAAACTCCCAACCGCGCCAATTCAAAACGCGGCGCAAAATCAAAAAGTACGGCTTACCGTCTTTAATGTCGTAAATGATTGCGCGAACTTTTTTAATTGGTTTGAATTTCATGTTGGCCACCTGTTCCGCTCCCATCTTGCGATTGTTGTTGGATTTGAATTTGTTGCCCAATTTGATTTTGATTCCCATTCTGATTATTGGCCGCGCCAGCAACGCCAACAAATATAAACACAAAAATAAATGCGGCAATGATTAAAATTTTATTCCTCATATGTTATTTTTCCTTTCCGCTTGCACGGACTAAAACCAATGCAAGCGTTATGGTTTAAATTAACAACGATTAAATACTCCAACCTTATTTTATTTTAACATTAAATTCGATACAAAAAACTCTATTTTTTTAAAATAAAGCTTTTAATGCTATTAGAAAACTCTTCTTTATATGCCTCCCAGCTACTTTTTAGCGTGTTATACGATATTACCCAAACATCATCGCCATCTCCCTGAATAGTCACTATCAAAACCTTAAGATTTATTCCCTGCTTGGACATTTCCGCTTCAACTGCATGGGCAGATTGTCCATTTATCATTAAATCGTTTTCATTGGAAAAAACAATTCCCAAAATAGACTTTTGAAGTTCGCCCTTAATAGATTGCATATATTCACGCATGGTTTTCCCCAAAAGTGAATCGAGGCTTACCGCAAGATAACTTTTAAAATTAATTGACTGTGCGGCTGCATCGCTAACATTTTCATTTACATTGGCTGCCATTGCTGTAACGCCAGCCACGGCATTGGCAACTTTACTCCAACCAATGGGAAGCTCCATAGAAAAATCGTCTGTCACCAATTTATTCTTCTCTTCACTGTTATTATTTATTTCTGTTTGATGCTCGGCTAACGCCTCGCCTTGCGTGTTATTTTCAACGTTCTTGCCGTTTCCCGTCGGAGCTATAAAAGTTTTATTGCGACCGAATATAAAAGCCGCCGCCAAAAACACTAAAACAAAAACTGAAAGCACTAAAATAAAAATTTTTTTCTTTTTTTTCATATTTTTATTATTTAACGACTTTCCCTTTATTTAAATCGAAAGCTTTGTTCACCGTTATCACTATGGCATTCTTAACGGAATATCCTTTGCTTCTTTTACCACACAGAGCAAAATATTTTCCAGAGGTAAAAATTTCTGCCTTGCCCTTAATTCTAAAATATCCACCCACAATACAAATGTTTGGGTTACTCTTAAGGTTTTTAATTGTATTCCTCATCTGACAATTAGCAACAAGTAATTTGCCGTTCACAAAACCCAAAGAAATAATAATGTTGGCATTGGGAAGGCCTCCTTTTGAAGCCGTTGCCAAAATTATTTCCTTGCCCTCTTTAAAATTATTTTTCCAATTCATATTAATGGCGGAGGGGGCGAGATTCGAACTCGCGATGCCTTGCGGCATATTCGCTCTCCAAGCGAACGCACTAGACCACTATGCGACCCCTCCTAAATTTTAAACCGACATCTCACGCAATATTTTCACCCTCTCCTCTATTGGCGGATGGGTACTAAACATTTTGACCAGCCAGGAATTTTTTTTCTTGCCCTTGAATGGATTAGAAATGTACAAATGCGCCGTGGCATTGGAAGTATAACGCATTGGCGTTTGATCAGCAGAGATTTTTTCCAAAGCATTGGCTAAGCCTTCGGGAAAACGGGTCAAAAGTGCACCGGAAGCATCAGCCAAATATTCACGCTTCCGAGAAATCGCAAGCTGCATCAATTGAGCAATAATCGGCGAAAGAATGATAAATACCAGGCCGACAACCATAATAATGGCGCCGAGCTGGCCGCTATCGCGGTCATTATCCCGGCTGCCGCCCATTCCTGAAAATCGCGCCCGCAAAAACATATCGGAGACAATTGACACCAGTCCCACCAATACCACTATAACAGTTTGCAACAAAATATCGCGATTGCCAATATGCGAGAGCTCATGAGCGATAACCCCTTCCAATTCCGATTTATTTAATTTATCCAGCAGTCCCTGGGTCACCGCTAACGCGGCATGCTGGGCATTGCGGCCAGTGGCAAAAGCGTTCGGCGAAGCTTCCGGCAAAATATAAATTTTGGGCATCGGCAAGCCGGCTGTAATGCAAAGATTTTCCACGATATGATAAAGCTCCTGATTTTGATCGTGTTCCAAAGGCTGGGCATGGCTTAATCCCAAAACAATTTTATCCGAAGTCCAATAACTGATGAAATTCATTCCGACACTAAAAATCACCGCAATATATAAAATATTCGGCGATTGATAGTAATAACTCAAAAACCAGCCCAAAGCGATAATCACCACCAAAAACAAGCTCATCAAAAGCCAGGTTTTTCTGATGTTCTTCGATTGCTGCGTGTATAAATTCATCTGCTAGAACTTAACTTTGACCGGTTCTTTCTCTGCGGCGTTCTGCACTTCAAAGAATTCCGCCTTTTGGAATTTGAACATTCCGGCAACGATATTGGAAGGAAAAACTTCAATCTTGGTGTTCAGCACCAAAACATTGCTGTTGTAAAATCGGCGGGCTGCCTGAATTTTATCTTCAGTATCAGTTAATTCCCTTTGCAATTCCAAAAAATTAGCGTTCGCCTTCAATTCCGGATAGCTTTCGGTCACGGCAAAAAGGGTCTTTAAAGTTCCGGACAAAGCATCTTCAGCCTTGGCTTTTTCGGCAAATCCCTTGGCGGAAATCGCCTGCGCCCTGGCAGCCGTCACATTTTCAAAAGCGGTCTTTTCATGAGCCGCATAGCCCTTAACGGTTTCCACCAAATTTGGAATCAAGTCATAACGCCTCTTCAGCTGGACCTCAATGTCCGAACCAGACTCTTTAACGCGGTTGCGAAGCCTAATCAAGCCGTTATAAATGCCGATGACAAAAAAGACAAGGGCAAAGACAATAATCGCAATAATCCATCCGATCATAATAAATTTAATAAATTAAAATCGACTAAGTTAATAATATGATAGCACACTGGCCTCAAAAATCAACGGACTTATTTAAGATTTTTCCGGCGCCAATCTTCTATTTCTTTATGATTGCCGGAAAGCAAAGCTTTCGGCGTCAACCAACGAATTTTTTTGTTTTTTGGTCTAGGATAAAAGATTTCCGGCCGCGTGTAAACCGGATAACTGGGCAATTCTTCCGGCTTATTCTTTGGCCAGCGCTTGGTTTCAATTGATTCGGTATTACCTAAAAATCCGGGAATTAAGCGCGAAACAGCGTCAACCAAAAGCATTGCCGGAATCTCGCCGCCGGAAAGAACAAAATCGCCCATTGAAATTTCTTCATCAGCCAAATATTTTGCCACCCGCTCGTCCACTCCTTCGTAATGACCGCAAATCAATGTTAACTCTTTATATTTATTCAACTTCTCCGCGTATTTTTGGTCAAATT
>JAKLFS010000015.1:0-2082 GCA_022711075.1 Patescibacteria group bacterium
CCGACAAAAAAGGCGATTACAAAATTTTATCCAATGTAGTTTCTTCGCAAATTAAAGTCCACGCGCCATTCGGCGGCGTGGTGCCTTCGCTTGCCAAAAGAGAACATCAAAAAAATTTAATCCCCGTCTTAAAAACTGCGCTAAAAGAAGCGAAACTTCTACGAGCGCAAAACGCAAAAGGCAAAACGCAAAATAAAATCTCAAAAATAAAAACCCTTGAAGTAATTTTATGCCGCGATGAAATTTTACTGAGAAAGCTCCTTCCTTTTCTTAAAAAATACCAGAAACCCTCTATTGATTTAATTAGCGTGACCTTCGGGCCAGGATTGACGCCGGCCTTATGGCCGGGCGTAAACCTAGCGCGCAGCCTAAGTTTTTATTGGAATATTCCTATTTTACCTATCAATCACTTAGAAGCGCACATCATCGCCAACTGGCTTACGCCAGTTGGCGAAAACTCAAAGCTAAAAGCGCAAAACGCAAAAGGTTTGTTTCCAGCCGTTGCTTTGATTATTTCCGGCGGGCATACGCAATTGATTTTAATGAAAAAAATCGGCCAATATAAATTAATCGGCGAAACGCGCGACGACGCGGTTGGCGAATGCTTTGATAAAACCGCTCGGCTGCTCGGACTTCCCTATCCTGGCGGACCGGCCATCGCAGCTGAAGCTACGAAATTTCAAGCCCAACCCCGACGTCAAAGGGTCGGGGTAAAAATTCACTTGCCGAGGCCGATGATTGGTTCTCAAGACTTTGACTTTTCTTTTTCCGGCTTAAAAACCGCTGTTTTATATTTGGTGAATGATTTAAAGAAGAAAAAAATCAGCGTTAAAAAATTAACGCCGCAAATTTGCTACGAATTTCAAGAAACCGTTAATGACGTCCTGATTTCTAAAACAATTAAAGCGGCAAAAAAATACAAAGCCCAATCAATAATTTTAGGCGGCGGTGTGGCAGCCAATCAATCGCTTATTAATCGCTTTTCTCAAACCATTAAAAAAGAGCTGCCCAAAATTCAATTTATTTATCCTGAAAGAAAATTCAGCACTGATAACGCGGCAATGATCGCTTTAACTGCCTATTTCAATTTGAAAAACAAAAAGAAAAAAGTAAGCTGGAAAAGTTTGGAGGCTGACGCGAATTTAAGACTGTAGTCCTTCTTCCAAAAATTTCACCAGAAAAGAAGAGCCCCCGCCTTTCCAAGAAAGACGGGGGCGAGTTGTTTGTCGCTTACTGCTTGTGAGGACGGACGAAGACAAAGCGACAACCGAGAGGCCAGAGGGTACCGGTATTGCCGAAATCCTTGAGCAATATCCGGCCATCATTGCCGTGGCCAACCACGAATAACTGAGGGACGCTACCGGGGTAAACGGGGTAAACGATTGGATTCATAGCGATTCGCAGCCATTCACCATAAGGCTGGTCAGGATAAGCCAGGCGCAGAGCAAGGCCCATTTCCGGAGGGCAGAGCTCAAAGCCGAAGTCTTTGGCTTTGGCGCAAATGGCGTCGTATCGAACAGCCTTGCTGAATCTCAGTTCAGCCACTGACAGGACCACCAGATCCAACTGGACTTGAGACTGCGATACCTGAATCCCATTCAGGACATCGCTGGCCCAGGCGCCGATCCGGAAGCCGGCTTTTTCCAGAGCTTCACGGTAGGCCGAAACCGACTGGTAGACGCCGAGAGTGATGGTTTTGAAAATGGGAAACTGGCCGGAAGCCGGATTACGAAGAAATTCCAAATTCCTCGCCAGTTCTGCTTTGTGGCCAATCCACCACTGGGCATCCTCCGAAGGCAGACTTGATGGAATTGCCTGGACCACCGCTGAAGCCAAATCCTTGAATTGGCCCGATGTCATCGGACGGACAGTTCCATGATTTTCCATGGACAGTTCCTCCTTTTCCCTCCGCTTGGCCTTTTTAGATTAAGGAGTTTTCCCCACCAGCGGAGATACACGAAAAGATATTTAGTGTCCCTATTTATTTTTTAAAAGAACAGAGTTTCTATTGAATTTATAAATTATAGCATACAAAAATTCATTTGTCAATGATAAGATTCGCCCCACCTTAAGAGAATCTAA
>JAKLFS010000015.1:2178-6744 GCA_022711075.1 Patescibacteria group bacterium
TGTTTCACGCGAAACATTCCTATTCGTTTTAAATTTTACAATTTGAATTTTTAGCTTCCCAGAAGTTTCACGCGAAACATTTAGCAGCTGATCGGTCTTTTTGCCAAACATTCCCATCCCGACGCCAATGGGTCGGGACTTCTACCGTAAGCGTCGGAGAATTCAAAACGACCAATAATGTTTCACGCGAAACACTTTGAAACAGATTTCGGGGTTGTTATGTCAAGTGTGTCGCAAAATAATGTTTCACAAAACTTGTGAAACATTATTGGCACTTATATTATCGTGTCGCACAATATTGTTTGGCGCCATCTAAATTTTGTTTCCTAATCCAAATCATTTCTCCTTGAATATATTTCCTTGCCCTGTGGACAGCGCGGGGATATACTCATATATATGAAAACGCGAAAACAAATTGTCGGGCAATTGGGAGAAAAAATCGCTAAAAATTACCTGATCAAAAAAGGCTACCAAATCGTTGATCAGAATTACCGGCAAACTTGGGGCGAAATTGATATTATTGCGAAAAAAAGTGAAACCTGGTTTTTTGTAGAAGTAAAAACAATGATAAAATTCGGAGAGCCAGAAGAAAATCTAACGCCCGAAGATCAAATGACTCAAAGTAAAATAAAAAAATTAAACCGCGCCGCTTTAGGCTATCTTAACCATTTCCACATTGACGAAGAGTGGCAGCTGGATTTAATCGCCATTGAAATTGATAAGGAAAAAAGAAAATACCGATTGCGGCACTTAAAACAAATCGTTTAAAAAAACCGGCGCCTAAGGCAGCCGATTTTTCTTTTTGGAAAAATTTCCGCTTTTATTTTTTGTCACTTCCTGCCAGCGCTGAAATCGAAATTGAGAAGGCGTCCGATAAGCTAATTTTCCGCGTTTGGCTCTTTTCGAGGCGTAATTTTTCATAGACCAGAACAAATGAAATTATATTTTTATTTTTTCCGCATAAAAACCGAGCAGGGGGAGCGGCGAATATTTTCCGCTTAAGGACTGAATGAGGCCGTAGATCACCGCAGCCAAAGTCGCTAAAGCTAAAACCCAGCCCAATAGGGGAATCCAGAAAAGAAATGCAGCAATAATTTCAATAATGCAAAGAAGCAGCCCTTGTCGGGCATGCGCCTGAGCAAACTTGCTGCTGCGCCTAGCCAAAAGGGGGATGAGAACTAAAATAAAAAAATAGGAAAGGGCAGCTGTGCCTTTGTTGTCAGCAATATCGGTAGGGTCAAACTTCGGTCCTGTTATTTTTGGCAATTCGTTATTTTTGCTTTTAAGCATAAAGTTTTATTTTAAATACCGATGATTTTATCATTATACAGCATCCGCTCAACAATTTCATCAACGCTGATTGCTTTTATTGGAAATAAATTTATAATTGAAATTGTTGAGAGAACGTCGCCGCGAATATTTTTAATTTTTCGCTTTTAACTCTTAATCCATTTCATGTCCGGACATTCAAAATGGGCGCAGATCAAACGCAAAAAAGCAGTAACTGATGCCAAAAGAAGCAAAGTGTTTTCGAAATTGGCAGCGGTTATTAGCATTGCCGCCAGAGAAAGGGGAGGGGATCCGAACATGAATCCGTCTTTGCGAATGGCGATTGATAAAGCGAGGTCCTTAAACATGCCTATGGACAATATTGAACGCGCCATCAGTCGCGGCGCCGGCAGCGCTGAAGCCGGAGGTTTGGAAGAAATAATTTTGGAAGCCTACGGACCAGGCGGCAAGGCGCTTTTGGTCAAAGCGATTACCGATAATAAAAATCGGACGATCGCGGAAATAAAACATATCCTGAATGAGCACGACGGCAAAATGGCCAATGCCGGCAGCGTCAAATGGCTCTTCGAAGAAAAAGGGAAGATCGTTTTAGAAAATCAGAAATTAACCGACGAACTGGAATTAAAACTTATTGAAGCGGGCGCCGAAGACATTCAAAGCGACGAAGAACAAATAACTATTTCAACGAAACCGGAAAATTTGGAATCAACTAAGCAAAAAATTTCGGAGACCGGACTGACCGTAGCTGAAGCGAACCTGACCTTTGTCCCCAAAAATCCGGAAAAAATCTCCGAGGCGAATCAGGCGGCTTACGAAAAACTTTTTGAAAGCCTGGATGACCAGCAAGACGTGGAAGAGGTTTATACGACATTAGAGTTTTAATTCCACCCAACGTCTTATTCCGTTCCGGCTTCAACGGAAAATAGAGTGGGGATCCGGAAGAAATAAATTTTTTAATAATTAAAAAGAAATGAGATGGGGAACAACATCAAGAATTCCCGAATCGCATTTCCCAAAGTAAATGACAAAAATTTTAGGAATTGACCCGGGGACAAAACGGGTCGGCTATGGATTAATTGAGGTGAACAAAAAGGGACAATTTCAAGCCCTGGATTTCGGCTGCTTGGAAACAAAACTCAAAGACGAAGGAGAGATTTTAGAAGAAATTTTTCAAAAAATATCCCAATTATTAAAAAAACACCGGCCGGATCTGATGGCCTTGGAAAAACTTTTCTTTTTTAAAAATCACAAGACTGCTTTTCAAGTCAGTCAGGCCAGAGGCGTGATAATTTTGGCCGGCCAAAACCAAAAAATTCCTATTTTTCAGCCGACTCCGCTGGAAATTAAAGTTTGCCTCACTGGTTATGGCCGAGCTGAGAAGCAGCAAGTGGCCTTAATGGTGAAGAACGCTCTGAAATTGGAAAAAATTCCCAAATTAGATGACACGACCGACGCCTTGGCTTGCGCCATCGCCGGACACTACCTGAGAAAATTGAAAAACTGAAAAATTTACTAGGTTATCCACAGCCCGTCCACTTTTGCCAATTTGTGCTTTGGATTGATTTTTAGTATAGATTATATATAGTAAAAATGCGTTGAAAGCCCGTTAAATTTCAACATAGTCATTAAGTCTTGTGAATATGGAACCTAAGGAGCTTTGGCAATCGGTTTTGGGAGAATTAGAACTGCAAATTTCTAAGCCCAATTTTCAAACTTGGTTAAAAAATAGCCGCCTTTTAGAAAAGAAGGATGAGGCCGTTATTTTGGCTTTGGAAAGCACCTTTGCCAAAGAGTGGGTGGAGAATAAATACCATAAAACAATTCTAAAAATCCTGAGGAATTTCGATCCGGACATCAAGGAGATCTTCTATCAGATTCAACCGGGTGAAGAAAAGACGAAAAACATCCCCATTCATAAAAAAATAGAAAGTATTAGCCTTCCGAAGCCCTTGGATTTTCCGGAATACACCATTGACCCGAAAAGCGGAATCAATTCCCGTTACACGCTCCAAAATTTTATCGTCGGCGCCAATAATGAATTGGCTTACTCCGCAGCCGTTGCGGCGGCAGAAGAATTGGGGCGTAAATATAATCCGTTATTTATTTATGGCGGCGTTGGTTTGGGAAAAACTCATTTGATTCAGGGCGTGGGAAACGAAATTAAAAAAAATTATAAGGATAGAATAAAAGTGCGCTATGTCAGCAGCGAAACCTTTACCAACGAAGTCATCAATGGGATTCGCACTAAAAGAATGGAGGATATAAAAAACCGTTACCGGAAAGTTGACGTCTTGATTATTGATGACATCCAGTTTATCAGCGGCAAAGAAAAAACCCAGGAAGAATTTTTCCACACCTTCAACGCTTTATATGAAGCGAATAAACAAATAATTATTTCTTCCGACCGTTCGCCCTATCTCTTATCGACTTTGGAAGAAAGATTGCGCTCCCGCTTCGAAGGAGGAATGGTGGCAGACATCACTTATCCGGATTTTGAAACCCGGGTGGCAATTCTAAAAATGAAGCTGCAGAGTCAAAGTCATGAACTGCCCTTAACCGACGAAATTATCAATTTAATCGCCCAGAAGTTTCCCAATAATATCCGGGAGTTAGAAGGAGCTTTAGCCCGTTTAATCGGCATTTTGAGGATTAGACGCCTTTCTCCAACATTAGAAAACACTGAAAATATCCTGGAAGAGATCGGGTCGCAAAAAATCCGGATGATCGCTCCGGAAGATATTGTCAAAATCGTGGCGGATTTCTATAATATCTCGGAAAAAGAGTTGATCAGCCACTCCCGCAAAAAAGAATTGGTTAAACCCAGGCAAATTGTGATGTATTTATTAAGAGAGGATTTAAAAAATTCCTTTCCGACCATCGCGCGCCGCCTGGGAAACAGGGATCACACCACTATTCTTCACGCTTACAATAAAATTTCCAAGGATTTAATAAAAAATCGGGTTCTTTCCCAAGAAATAAATTTAATCAAAGAAAAAATTTACAATAACCACTGACTATTCAATTAATATTCACAGTAAAATCCATTCCTCCTCCACTGGTTATCCAATAAAAATATCTTTTATTTAAAACAAATAAGTTTAAATTAGTGATTAAAAGTCGTCCTACTACGTTAACTACTATTTATATAAAATGAAAGTAATAGTCCTTAGAGAAAATTTCAAACAATCGTTTTTAAGCGTGGAAAGAGCAATTGGTAATGGAACAATTCTTCCGATATTAAAAAACATTTTAATTAAAACCGAACAGGGAAGAATT
>JAKLFS010000015.1:6840-9231 GCA_022711075.1 Patescibacteria group bacterium
AGCGTGGAAAGAGCAATTGGTAATGGAACAATTCTTCCGATATTAAAAAACATTTTAATTAAAACCGAACAGGGAAGAATTAAGGTAGCAGCTACTGATTTGGAAATAGGTATTACCAGTTGGGTGAATGGAAAAATAATGGAAGAAGGCGGTATTACCGTGCCAGCCGGAATTTTGGGCGCTATTTTAAACAATCTTAATTCTTCCAAGTTGGAATTGGAAGTTGTGGATTCTAAGTTGAAAATTAAAACTGAGAAATCGGAAAACATCATCCAAGGAATAAAAGAAAGCGACTTCCCGATTATTCCCAAAATAAAAACAAGCAATTTTATTGAATTGAAAACAGCCGATTTTAAAAAAGCGTTAAACCAGGTGATTAGTGCCGCTTCTTTTACCGAAAGAAGACCGGAAATTAACGGAATCCTTTTTTGGCTGAAGGACAAAAAAATAAAATTGGTGGCCACCGACACCTTTCGTTTAGCGGAAAAAACAATCAAAGAATCCGATTTTAAAACGGAAATAGACGAAGTAAAAGTGATTATTCCCTTAAAAACCGTTCAGGAAGTAGTGCGTATATCAGAAGAGGATAAAAAGATGAAAATTTTTATCGATCCCCATCAAACCCTGTTTAATTTTGAGGATATAGAGTTGATTTCTAGGTTGATTGAAGGCGCTTTTCCGGAATATGAAGGCCTTCTACCTAAGGAAAATCAAACTTCCGTGTTAATTGATAAAGAAGATTTGTTTAACGCGGTTAAATTGGCAGCTGTTTTTGTCAGCAAGGTCAATGATATAAAAATAAAAACAGCGGCACCGAACAAATTAGAAGTTTTTGCCCAGGAATCGACAATCGGAGAGAATAAATCCGATTTAGACGCGGAAATAAACGGCGAAAATCAAGAATTGGTTTTAAATTGGCATTATTTTCTTGATGGCTTAAAAGGAGTGGAGTCGGATACGGTGTTTATGGGATTGAATGGAGAGGTTAAGCCGGTTGTGTTCCATTCTCCCAAAGACGATAATTACTTTTATATCCTGATGCCGATTAAGAATAATTATTAAAATGGATAGACTTCAAGCTTACGATTTGTTGCAGAAGAAAATTTCCAATCAAAATATGATTAAACACTCTTTGGCCGTGGAAGAGTGTTTAAAGGAATTGGCGCGGCACTTCAAGGAAGACGAGGAAAAATGGGGGATAGCTGGTTTACTGCATGATTATGATTATGCCGAATTGATGAATTCTCCGGAAAAACACGGTTTGGTGGCTGCGGAAGAATTGGAAAAATTAGGCCTTGATAAAGAAATTACTCAGGCCATCAAAGCGCACAATGAACAAAATGGAACAGAGCGGATAAGCCGCTTAGACAAGGCCATTCATTGCGTTGATCCGCTGACTGGCTTAATCGTGGCCGCAGCCCTTATTTTACCAAGTAAAAAAATTAATGAGTTGACCACGGAATCAGTTTTGAATCGGTTTGAAGAAAAAAGATTTGCTGCCGGCGCCAATCGGGAAATCATCAAAAGATGCAGTGAAATTGGCTTAACCCTGGAAGAATTTACGGGAATTTGCCTAAGGGCGATGCAAAAAATAAGTCAGGAATTGGGTTTATAAAATAATTTTATGAAATTTGACGTAGAAAAAATCCGTCAGGACTTTCCTCTTTTGAAAAAATTTCTAAAGGGCCGGCCCTATATTTATTTTGATAATGCCTGTATGTCGCTTCGGCCCCAGTCGGTTTTAAACGCGGAAAAAGAATATTACGAGCAAGAATCGTCTTGCGCTGGCCGCAGCGTCCATAAATTAAGCGAGGAGGTTAATCATAGAGTTGAACAGGTTAGAAAATTGGCAGCCCGGTTCATTAACGCTAAATCGGAAAAAGAAATAATTTTTACCAAAAATACGACCGAAGGACTGAATCTGGTGGCTCGCGGCTGGTCCTTTAACGAGGGCGATAAAATCTTTACTACTGACAAAGAACATAATTCTAATTTGGTGCCGTGGCTGGTTTTGGCCAAAGAAAAACATCTTATTCATAAAATCATTCCTTCAAAAAATAACAATGTTTTTGATTTGGAAACATTCAAAGAATTAATAGAGCAAGAGAGGCCGCGTTTTGTTTCTTTGGGGATGACTTCTAATTTGGATGGCGTGACTATTCCGGCTAAAGAAATTATTAAAATCAGCCATCAGTCCGGCGCTTGTGTGATGCTTGATGCTGCTCAGGCCGCGCCGCACCAGAAAATAGATGTTTTGGATTTGGACGTGGATTTTTTGGCCTTTTCCGGACATAAAATGTTGGGGCCAACCGCTACCGGCATTCTTTACGGTAAAAAGGAACTATTGGACAAACTGGAACCGTTGGTCGTTGGCGGCGGCAATTTGGAAAC
>JAKLFS010000016.1 GCA_022711075.1 Patescibacteria group bacterium
GCATCGCGCCGGATATTGTATTTTTCAAAAACCGGTTTTAATTCCAAAGAAACTTCCATAATCGCCAAGAGTAAATGCTCGCAGGAAATAAATTCATCTTTCAAAAGCGTCGCTTCTTTGGTGGCGCGCTCCAAAATTTTCACCAAATCCTGCGACAGGTATAATTGGCCAACATTGGCGTTAATCACGAACAATTTCGGCAGACGATTGACTTCCATTTCCAAAAAAGAAGTGAAGCCGCCCAAATTTATTCCCAAACGGCTCAAAACCATTCCCACGATTCCCCCTTCCTGGCTAACCAAACTAAAAAGCAGGTGAACGGGTTTAAGTTCGCCTTGATTTTTGGAAGCGGCCAAATCCTGCGCATTTTGCAAGGCTTCCTGAGCTTTAATTGTAAAACGATTAAAGGGCATAGCCATAAATTTAGAAGTCGGCGGGACGTTCTTCCAATGTTACACCAATATCCATTTCTTTTCCATCGCGGAGAACTTTCAGAATAATTTTGTCGCCAACTTGATAATTCTGCAGCTGAGCGGATAAAGGATGGTCGGCGTCGATTTTTTGGCTGTTGATTTCCAAAATGATATCGCCTTCCTTAACGCCGGCTTTGGCAGCCGGTGAATTTTTCAACACCGCTTCTTCACCCCCATCACCCTTCTTCACCCAAACGCCGTAATCAACCGTCAATTTATTTTGCTCTTTTATAGAAGCGTTAATTTGGACATAACGCACGCCAAGATATGGAGAAATTATTTTGCCGTAAACCTTGTAAGAATCAATCGCTTTTTTGGCGCGGTTAATGGGCAGGGCAAAACCGATGTTTTCCGCATTTAAGGCAATAGCAGTATTCATACCAATCACTTCACCCTTCAAATTTAACAGCGGACCGCCGGAATTGCCGGGGTTAATTGCCGCATCAGTCTGGATAACGTTATCTATTTTTTCAGAAAAACCAGAAGAATCGCCAGCGGTAATGGAACGGGATAAGCCAGAGACTACGCCAACCGAAACGGTGTTGCGGTACTCTCCCAGAGCATTGCCGATGACAATGGCCGTTTGACCAATCTGCACCTTATCAGAATCAGCTAAAACCAAAGTGGAAAGTCCGGTAACTTCAATTTTAATTAAAGCCAAATCGTTGTTTGGGTCGCGCGCCAAGACCTTCGCCTCAAATTTACGGCCGTCATTCAATAAAACCGTGTAGCTGGCTTCAGTGTCTACTACCACATGCTTGTTCGTCAGAATCATTCCATCCGAGGAAATAATGAATCCGCTGCCGCCGCCCACTTCTTTTTTCTCAGTGCCATTCTGACGATATTGAGGAATTTGAAAATTAAAAAATTGCTGGAAATCGGGCGGCAAATCACCGAAGGGATTGGCGTAATACTGTTCAATGACAGGCACGTCCTTGGTAATGACAATGCTGACTACGGCTGGCGAAGCTTTTTTCACCGCGGCAATCACCATTTGCTCCTGCTCGCTAAAACCGGCTGATTCATCGCCACTTAATCCCGTTTGCTTCCAACTCTCATCGGCTTTTTTCTGAAAACTTTGCCAAAGATTACTGAAAAAGTTGGAGCCAGCAACGGCTGTGCTTGATTTGTAGCCGACTAAAAATCCGCTGATGCCGCCAACCACTGCGGCGACAACAATAACGCCTATAAAAAGATAAGTGATTTTTTTATTGTTCATAGATTAATTTCGCTTATAGTTTTAAGGGATGTCTTGATTATCTATTTTATAATTTTTTTCAAAATTTTCAATACTTCTTCAATTTCCTTTTCTGTAGTGAAACGGCCGAGGGAAAAGCGAATGCTGGCACGCGTTTGTTCATCGGATAGCCCCATAGCCAATAAAACATGGGAGGGTTCCAGAGCTCGGGCCGAACAAGCCGAACCGGCAGAAATGGCCACGCCCGCCAAATCCAATTGGACCAAAAGCTCATCCGATTTCTGGCCGGGAAAACGGACATTAATAATGTGAGGCGCAGTTTTAGCGGCACCGGAATTGATAATTACTCTTGGCCAGTTTTTCATTATTTCTTCCACGAATTTTTTCCGTAACTTTTCCAAACGATGACTTTCATCTTTTTTATTTTCTCTAATCAAATTAACAGCTTCGGCTAAAGCGCCAATGGCTGCGGCATTTTCCGTTCCAGAACGCCGATTATCTTCCTGACCACCGCCCAGAATTATCGGCGCCAGAGGCGTTCCTTTTTTCAAAATTAAGCCGGCCACCCCTTTGGGCGCGTAAATCTTATGGCCGGAAAAAGTCAAAAAATCCACTCCCAAATGATCCAGCTGACAATCTTCAAAAGAAACAGCCTGAACCGCGTCGGTATGGAAAAGCGGGAAAATAGAATTATTAACGCGGCGGAAATTACGGATTATCCGGCCGATATCTTCTATCGGCTGAATAACGCCAGTTTCGTTATTAACCGTCATAATTGAAACCAAAATAGTTTCTCTTCTAAGGAAAGAGGAAACGTCCTGAACGCGAATGCGGCCGTCCGAGGAGACCGGCAAATAAGTGACGGCGACGCCCTGAGCTTCCAAATCTTTCAACGTTTTCAAAACCGAGTCGTGCTCAATCTGAGAAGAAATGATGTGCAGGTTTTCTGATTTTTTTTGCTGGCGGAAAAATTTAACAACTCCGGAGAGAGCCAAATTATTGGCTTCGGTCGCCGATCCGGTAAAAATTACATCGCTCGAGTGAACGCCGAAAAAATTGGCTATTTTTAATCGCGCCTCATCAATAATCGCTAACGCTTCCTGGCCGAAAGAATGCAAGGAACCGGGATTGCCGAAAAGCCTTAAGTTTTGGACAAACACTTTTTCCACCTGCGGATCGAGCGGCGTAGAAGCGGCATAATCTAAATAGATTCTTTTCCCCATTAGCATTATTATATCAAAAAATTAAAGCCCTGTGTTAAGGGCAATTAAACGAATAAATTAACCCGCTCTTTAATTAGGGTTGATACGGCAAAAAAGCCATAAAGCGGCTGTGTTTCACAGCTCGCGAAAGGCGGCGCTGATGTTTCAAGCAAGTGCCTGATCTTTTAGCAGAAACGATTTTCGCCTGAAAAGTCAAAAAACGCCTGATTAATTCGGTGTCTTTGTAATCAACGTCTTTAGTATCTTGACTGCAAAAAAAACATTGTTTCATAAGAGTTTTATTTCAATTAAAATGGTAAGTCTTCCGGACTAATTTCTTCTTCGCCCTCTTGAATGCTGGGAATTTCTTCGGCCAGCGGCTGGTCTAAACCAGCATCCGGGCTGACGGCATCGGTGCCTTCGGACGAACCGGAAGCGCCGCCTTTGGGCCCCATCTGCATTTTTTCAGCGATAATTTCCGTCTTATACTTCTTCTGACCGGATTGATCTTCCCAGGTGCGCGTTTTCAACCGACCCTCCACAAAAACCAATTTGCCTTTGGAAAGATAGCGCGAGGCGATTTCCGCCAACTTACCCCAAGCTACCACATTATGAAATTCGGCCTCGGTTTGTTTCTGACGGTTCTTATCAAACCAAACTCTGTTGGTGGCCACACCGAAATTTGCCACGCTCTGACCAGTAGGAGTAGTCCGGAGTTCCGGATCACGGGTTAAGTTTCCCAGGATGAATACTTTGTTGAAATTCATACGAATTTTATTTACGAGTTAAGCCAAATCCTCAATCTCTTCCAATTTTTGGTCCAGGCCCTCCAAATCTATTTCTTCCTTTTTATTCGTTGCCTCCGCTGCCGCCTCGGGCGCCCCTTCGGACCCTTTCTTTTCTTTCGCCTCTTTGGCTTTTTGTTTGCCTCCGACATTGGTCATTTTACCAAAATTAGGCGGAGGGGTCAAACACAGATGACGCAAGATTCCGTTCTCATAGCGAAATTTCTCCTTAATTTCCGCCACTTTTTCCGGATCCAACTCCAACTGAAAATAGCCAAAATAGGCTTCTCCTTCTTTTTTTATCGGATAAGCCAAAAATTTCCGCTCTAAATTGGATTTCTTGATTACTTTGGCTTCAAAGCCGCTAAAAATATTTTCCAGCTTATCAAACAAAGCGACGGCCTCGGTTTCAGCCAACCGGCCATTCAATAAAAATGCGAATTCATATACTTTAGTATCCATAATTAATAACAGATTAGTTTATTTTTAATAGAGTGTCAACCCCGTTAGAAAGGAAATTCCTCTTTGCAAATTTTTTTCAAAATCTCATTAAATTCTTCTTCGGAGAAAAAATTAATGGTGATTTTTCCGCGCGCCCCCTTCTTTTTCACCTCTACTTTCGTTCCCAATATTTCTTCCAATTTGTTTTTCGCTTCGGCTTCCATCGGATTGCCCAGCTCATCCAAGGACATTTTCCGCGATTCGTCCATGGGCAAAACGCCCAAAACGCGTCGACCTAAGATTTCCGTTTCCCGCACGGTCAAATGATGGCTTAGAATTTCTCCCAACAGCGCGCGCTGCTTTTCCGGATTTTGAATGCTTAAAATAATCCGGGCGTGCGACTCGCTAATTTTCCCTTCCTGCAAAGCTCGTTGGGCTTCGGAAGGGAGCTGGAGCAAACGCATCGTATTGGAAACTGTTTCCCGGCTTTTGCCGATGCGCTGAGCAATTTCTCTCTGGGGCAAACCGAACTCATCGGCCAATTTCGCAAAAGCCCGGGCCGTTTCCAAAGGATTAAGATCCTCCCGCTGCACATTTTCAATAATTGCCGCTTCCAATTTTTGCCTTTCCGCCAAAGGTTGACGGACAATAGCCGGCACCCTTTCCAATCCCAAAAGTTGGGCAGCGCGCAAACGGCGCTCGCCGGCAATCAATTGGTATTCCACTTGAGTGCCGGTCGCCACTTCTTTCTCAATTTTAGTAACTATGAGCGGCTGTAAAATTCCGTATTCCCGGATGGAATCAGCCAATTCCTTCAAGGCCATTTCGTCAAAAGCGCGACGCGGCTGCTGAGGGTTAGGTTTAATTTTCTCGGTTTCAATCAAATAGACCGCCTCTTTAATTGGACCCAAATCCGAGTCAAATTCTAAGGGCTCGGGTATTGAATTATTCGGTTCCAGCGGCTCTACTTTTATTTCTTCGGCTGGATCAATCTTTTCTTCTATCTGCTCTGCCAGCGCTTCTAATTTTTCTTCTGAGACGGACGCCAAATCAGAAATCGGCGCCGGATTATTTACTGGCGTGGGATCAGCCACCGGTTGCGCAACCGGCTCGTCATTATGATTAATAATGAAAGGATTAAAACCATTATCGTCCATAAAATTTCTCTCTTCTCACCTATTAAAGCAGAAAAAATAATAATTGACAATGATAAAACATAAAGATAAAATAGATTTATCAAAAAATATTTTGATTGGCCCGGGTGGCGGAATCGGCATACGCGAAGGACTTAAAATCCTTTGTTCGCAAGGACTTGTGGGTTCGAGTCCCACCCCGGGCACTAAAATTAGATGAGTAAAATCCCCTCCGACAAACGTCGGAGGGGATTTTAGAACGCCGTAATATTTCTATTTTTTCGTAATCGTAAATCCGGCTGCTTTGGCAAAATCACTCGCAGCCGTATCATACTGCGTGCCGATGGTTGTCAGACTCTGAGCATTCGCGGCAAAGGCATTCGCCGCAGCGTTAAACTTGTCTAAATCTATAGTTATCTTCTGGTTACTAATCACTTCGTTATAGTAGGTTATGGCTTGATTCACCAAATCCTTGGCGTCATTAACCATTTTCAGCGCGGCGACGTTTCTTGCCTTAAAAGCATCAACAAAGCGCGCGCCGGTTTCTTTCACGTTCTGATCGGAAGAGGCATCTAACATTCCTTGAAATCCGGTCAAGCTGCCCGATGTCGATTCAACCTTGGCCGCAGCGTCATTCAGCTTCGCCAAGGCGGTTTGGAGATCGGAAATTATGCCGGCGTAATCTTTTTTCGTTTCCTTCGCTCCGATTCCATTCAAAAGGTTGCCCACAATTGTAAGGTCATCTCTGGCCCCCACGCCCGGAGCCTGCAATTCATTAAATTTATTAACGAAGGTGCTGGACTTTCCGTCACTGCCGAAAATTTGGAAAAGACCGACGATAATAAGGACGAGGCCAACTACCAAGAGGCCGAATCGGAGCCACTTAGGCATGGCTTTCTTTTTTATTGGTTCGCCTTCCTTAATTATTTCATCCATAAAATTGAATTATTTTTATTTTTCGACCTTTACCGTATAATCGGTCCCATATTTTACATTATAACAGAAAAGATGGAATCAAGTTATGGCTAGTTGCGGCCGCATCCGAACCGATATTACCTGAAGTTGAAACGATTGGCCAATAATTCAATACCCGTCTCACGAACGCCATCAATTGACAAAAAGCGGGCATTGCCTAAAATGAAAGTAGCTTTTTTATTTTCAAATAAGCCCAATTGGAGGAATAAATGACAAACCTCGAAAAGAGAATGGTAAGGGTCGTAAGAGAATGGATGGGGCGGATGATAAAAATCCGCAAAACAGGAACGTCGAGCAGCGGCGACCACAATATGGATTGCCCGAAATGCGGAAAGTTTCAAGCCGTCACCTTCTATCCCGATGAAGGATGGATGTGTGTTTGGCGAGATTGTTCTTTTACCTTTCCCAGAGAATTTCTTCCGCCGACTCCGGAACAATTTGAAGAATATCTTAATCGCAAAGACCTGAACCAACACATTGATAAATTCCTGAATTCGTAGCGGAAAAAGATGAAAAATAAACCAGATGTTTGGATGGCAACCATTGACGGCAAAGCTCCGAAAAAATTCTTCTTAGACTTTGAAAAGAAAGTTCAACGTCAGCAAAAACAGCGGGACTTAACATTTTCCCTGTCCAACCAAAGCATAATTGACCATTACGAAAGAAACTGCCGCCGCAACCTGCCTCACCGCTACAAATGCTGCCAAGCTTGTCCATTCAAAAATATGATTCTGAAAGTCGTTTCGCACCGCCACCCTGATGCCCCGAAAGTAAAAATAACCGTTGATTGAGCGCCAACACAACAAAACGCTCACAATGCTCCGACCCGTCGGAGCATTTCTTTTGACAAAAACTTGGCAAAAAGATAAGATGAAACAAATGGTGGCCTTAGTTCAGCGGTAGAACGCCTCGCTGTGGCCGAGGAAGTCAGGGGTTCGAATCCCCTAGGCCACCCTAACTTATTTTAGGACGTTTTTAATATAAATATAAAGGTGTGAAAAACAAAACTTCGGTTTTAGCTACCATTACAATAATTATTGTCGTCTTGGCCGCAGTTGGAGGCATAAGCTGGTACATCATTTCCAATAAACAGGCTTCGTCGCCGCCGACAACATCAAAAAATTTATTTACCAATCCGAATGGCAAATATAGCTTTGAATGCCCATCTGTATGGCAAGTCGCCATCAATCAATACAACACTAACAATTCTTTGTTTGGCCCCGGCGCGACAAGCGCTTCCGGGACAGGGGGCGTAGAAATATTTAATCAGCAAACATCGATAGATAATTTTCTAAATGGCATAGCCGCAAATTTTATAGACAAAAAAGATATTACGATTGATGGGGTCTCCGGGACTTATACTCGCTATAAAGGAACCCCGATAAGCGGAGTGCAAGCGGTGTTACTGAAAAATGGCAAAATATATAACATCTATATCAACAGTGAAAAAAGGGAAGACATTGAACTTTTTGACCAAATTATTTCCACCTTCAAATTTCTGGACTAAACATTTTTCAATCCAATCCCCCTCGCCGATCTAAAGAAAAACCCGAGCCCTTGCCTCGGATTTTATTTATTGACAAATAATAATATTAGACATATAACATATCCAGCAATTAACATCTGACAATAAGGAGGTTTTTGATGAAAAAACAAAAAGTGGATTGGAAGAGGCTTTTATTCTGGCTCATCTTCGCGATCTTCTGGATCAACACCGGCCATTTGACGGTCTACATGTTGGAGAAATCAAAGTACGACTACAACTACAACCACGGCAATATGGGCTTGGCAGCCAAAATCTTAATTCCCTCACCAACCACTTTTAAGGTCCACAAATCTTATATCGTGACCAAATGGCTGAGTGCGGAGCCCAATCCCAAGATCAACAACTTCACGGCCTATCATCAGAAAAGGCGGGCAGCAAAGTTTCTTGCGGCGCTAGTATGGCCCGTTGTCTGGCTCGTGGGCTGGTTCTTGGCCCTATTCGAATGGGTCGTCTGGATTTGCCACGTTGTCTTATGGCAATTCCTGATCGTCGATGTTCTCTGGAACGGAATCATCAAGTTCGCCTTCGGCGGCGGATGGATTAACCACCTCTAACCCAACTCTCAACAACCGAACCCAAAGGAGCGCTCTCTAAGCGCTCCTTTATTTTTTATATCCTTGACAAATAATACCTATGTAGTATAATAGAAAATGAATGACCTAATCCAGCTATCGGCATGACCCGATAAGGTCTCGTAAGACACAAACACAAATGTGTACTGACGGAAGGGGAGGTGTTGCCCCTGCCTCTGACTCGCTGGATTGTCTCAGTGCGGAGCAACGCCTCCCCAATTGTTCTTTTAAAAAACTTGTACTAAAACAAAACCAGAGAAGGACCCGATCCTTCTCCTTTTTTTAATTCAATAAAAGATTGATTATTGACAGAAT
>JAKLFS010000017.1 GCA_022711075.1 Patescibacteria group bacterium
GCTGATTACGCCGCAATATGAGATTTTGGAAATCGCAAAAATTGTTGAAAAATACGATGGTTTATACGCCACTCATTTGCGTTCGGAAAAAGAAGGGCTCTTGGCGGCGATAGCGGAGCTGGAAGATTTGACTGAGGAATTTAAAAAGTTTCCGAAAATAGAAATAAGCCATCTCAAAGCTTATGACGGTTGGGAAGATGATTTGAATCAAAGTTTGAAAATAATCGATGATTTGAAAGATCGCGGAGTAGATATTAATTTCGACGTTTATCCCTATCAGACAACCGCCAATCCGCTTTACACCTATTTGCCGTCTTGGGCGATTCACGGCGGAATGGAATTAATGATAAAAAATATTTCCGGCCGGATAATCCGTCAGCGGGTAATAAAAGAATTAAAAGAAAAGAATTATAATTTTTCCAAAATCGTTGTGGCTGAAGCTCAGAAATTTCCCAGCTTCATCGGGAAGCGCCTAACGGATTTAGCCGTTAGGCGGAGCATCGACTCCGAAGAAATGTTATTGGACGTTTTGGCGTTTTCCGGCGGTCGAGCCACTGTTTTCGAGGATAATTTATCTGAAAATGGCGTAGAAGCACTTTTGAGCAATCCTTTAAGTTTGGTGGCAACCAACGGCCCTGGCTTTGATAAGGGTCAAAATGCCGCTTCTTTGGCTCATCAACGCTCTTATGGGGCTTTCCCGAAGTTTTTGAGCTTGGTGCGCGATAAAAAAATAATGCCCTGGCCCGAAGCCATAAAAAAAATCACCAGCGAACCCGCCAGAAAAATAGGCCTAAGAAAAAGGGGACTGATCAAAAAAGGTTATTTTGCCGACCTGGTCGTTTTAAATCCCAGCACTGTAAATTCTTTAGCAACCTTGGAGAATCCTCGTTTAAGACCTGAGGGGATAGAATTCGTTATTTTGAACGGCAAATTGGTTGTTGAAAAATCCCGTTCTACCGGAATTTTAGCCGGTCAAATTTTCAAACGCTAATTATTTATGCGTTCTTCTCACGCGCCGGATTATCTCTTTATCGCTTTAGTTTGGCTAATCACCCTTATCGGTTTGGCCTGTCTTTTGAGTGCCTCCATGATAATGGGCAAAAATAATTTTAACGACCCATTTTATTATTTTAAGCACCAATTGCTTTACGGCGGAGCAATCGGCTTAGTGGGATTTTTCCTGCTGAGCAAGATTTATTATCGCCGTTTGGAAAAACTGGCCCTGCCGTTTTTACTAATTGGAATCATATTGATGCTTTTGGTTTTCACGCCTCTTGGTTTGGAAGTGAAAGGAGCGCGCCGCTGGATCAGTCTTCCCTTTGCTTTTCAGCCCAGCGAAATCATTAAATTAGTCTTCACTGTTTATTTGGCCGCCTGGATTTCCAAAAGGACGGAGAAAATAAAAACTTTCAAAGAGGGGTTCTTTCCGTTTTTGCTTTTTTTAGTGATGATTTCCGCGCTTTTCATAATGCAGCGTTCCACCAGCACTTTGATTATTATTATCGGCACGGCTCTCATCATTTTTTTCTTGGGCCGTGCCAAATTGCTGCATATCGGAATTATTTTTTTATTGGGTATAGCGCTTTTGGCCGGATTGATTTTGGTCCGACCCTACCAAACTGACCGCTTTCTCAGTTTTTTGAGCGCCGGCGATGATCCCCAAGGTCGCGATTACCACATTAGCCAGGCTTTAATCGCTATCGGTTCCGGCGGCTTAACCGGCGTTGGCTTCGGCAATGCCGTCAGCAAATATAATTATTTGCCGGAACCAATGGGAGACTCTATTTTCGCCGTGATTGCCCAGGAATTCGGTTTTATCGGCGTTTTAATCCTAATCAGCTTATATTTACTTTTCCTTTTTAAGGGACTTTCCATTTCCAAGCATAGTCCCGATACCTTTTCTCAGCTTTTAAGCGCTGGTTTGACGATTATGGTGGCCCTACAAGCCTTTATTAATATCGCCGCGATGAGCAAACTCATTCCCTTAACGGGTCAGCCCCTGCCTTTTATCAGCTATGGAGGCACAAGTTTGGCCGTTCTTTTGACTTCAATGGGAATTATTGTTAATATTTCTAAATACACGAAGAAAACAGCATGAATCCCACCGTTAAACAAGTAAATATCGCGGAAATTAAGATTAAAGTGGTTTTTACCGGCGGCGGCACCGGCGGCCATATTTACCCGTTAATCAGCGTGAGCCGAGCGTTAAGAAAATTGTCCGCTCAGCGGTTGTTGACCTTGGAATCCGTTTATATAGGTCCTGACGGCTTCAGTCGGGAAGCTTTTGAAAAGGAAAATGTCCGGGTGGTTCCGATTGTGGCCGGAAAATTAAGGCGCTATTTTTCACCGCTTAATTTTATTGATTTTTTTAAAGTAATTATCGGTTTTTTCCAAAGCCTTTATCAAGTTTGGAAGTTCATGCCTGATTTGATTTTTAGCAAAGGAGGGTACGGCGCCGTGCCTGTGGTTTTAGTCGGCCGGCTTTACCGCATCCCCGTTTTCATTCACGAATCCGATACTGTTCCGGGCTTGAGTAATAAAATCGCCGCTAAATTCGCTAAAAGAATAGGTATTTCCTTTAATAAGACTTTCGAATATTTTCCGGCTGAAAAAACCGCTTTGGTCGGCAATCCTATCCGTTCCGACTTGTTTTTAGAACAAAATCAGGGTCAGGCGCGCGACCATTTCGGATTCCTTAAGGATAAACCTTTGGTTCTGATTTTGGGCGGGTCGCAGGGTTCGCAAAGGATTAACGATTTGATTATGGAAGTTCTGGAAGAGTTAGTAAGAAAGGACATTCAGGTTTTACATCAAACCGGACAAGCTAATTTTCGCCAAGTGGCCGCCGAGGGGAAAATAATTTTAGAAAGCGTGCCTGACATTTACGCGAATTTCTATCAGGCGCGAGGATTTTTCAATGATCAGGATTATGCTTTGGCATTAGCGGCCAGCGATTTAGTGGTGGCGCGTTCCGGCAGCGGAACAATTTTTGAACTGTCAGCCGCGAAGAAGCCGGCCATTCTCATTCCCTTGCCCGAATCCGCCAGCGATCATCAAAAATTGAATGCTTTTGAATATTCAAAAGCCGGAGCGGCTATCGTTTTGGAAGAGCCCAATATTTTGCCGCATTTATTTGCTCAGCAGATTATTGATTTGGTTTACGACGAAGAAAAAATGAATTCTTTGGCTAATCGGGCCAATCTTTTCTTCCAAGAAGATTCAGCAGAAAAAATAGCCAAAGAAATTTTCGATTTGCTAAAAATCGAATATGATGACCAACAAGTTACAAATTAACAATCCGCGCGTTCGGTTTGCGCCTTCGCCGACCGGTTATTTCCATATTGGCTCCGCCCGAACCGCCCTTTTTAATTGGCTGGTAGCGAAAAAATACGGCGGTCAATTCATTCTGAGAATTGAGGATACGGACGTAGAAAGGTCTAAATCGGAATTTGAAAAAGATATCATTGATGGCCTGAAATGGCTCGGGCTTTTTTGGAACGAGGGTCTGGAAATGGGCGGTCAACACGGCCCTTATCGCCAAAGCGAAAATCTTAATATTTATGAAAAATATTTGCATCAGGTGGTTGACGCCGGCCAAGCGTATTATTGTTTTTGCAGCGAAGAAGAATTGGAAGCGAAAAGACAGGATGCTTTAAGCAGGGGAGAGATGTTTCGTTATGACGGTCACTGTCGTAGCCTTTCTTCAGAAGAGGTTCAGAAAAAATTGAAGAATAAGGAGCCTTTTGTAATTCGTTTTAAAATGCCGGAAAAAAAGTTCGTTTTTAACGACCTTATCCGCGGTAAGGTTGAATTTGACGGCAGTTTAATCGGAGATCAGGTAATAGCCAAGAATTTCCGTTTGCCGCTTTATAATTTCACAGTTGTGATAGATGACCATAATATGCAAATTACGCATGTGATCCGCGGCGAAGACCATATCTCTAACACTCCCAAGCAGATTGCCCTGTATGAAGCCTTAGGCTGGCCCTTTCCCATTTTCGGCCATTTGCCTTTGATTCTGGATGAGAATCGGGCAAAACTGTCCAAGCGTTTTGGCGCAGTGGCCGTTAATGAATATCGTAGAAATGGCTATCTGGCAGAGGCTTTGATTAATTTCCTAATTTTTTTGGGCTGGCATCCGGAGGAGAAGACGGGGGAGGGTGCCAAAGAAGTTTTGACCAAGGAAGAATTAATCAGGCAATTTTCCTTGGAAAGGGTTCAAAAAGCCGGAGCGGTTTTCAATGTGGAAAAATTGGACTGGCTCAACGGCGAGCATATTAAAAAAATGTCGCTTGATGACTTTTTAGAACAGGCCGTTTCGTTTCTAATTCCAGTTTTCGGCGAGAAAGTCGCTGACAATATCGATTACCTAAAAAAGGTTTTAGCGCTCCATCAGGAACGGGTTAAAAAATTGTCAGACTTAGCCGGTTTGGTCGGTTATTTCTTCGCTTTGCCGGATTATCCAGGCGAACTCTTATCTTGGCGAGAAATGACCAAGGCGGATCTGGCCATCAATATTGACTTATTAATTAATTTATTTTCTAATTTAGAAGAGGCGAATTTTACCAAAAAGCAATTGGAGGTAATCGTGATGCCGGAAGCAGAAAAACGGGGGAGAGGACAATTGTTGTGGCCTTTGCGCGTGGCTTTGAGCGGCGCTAAAAATTCCGCTGGCCCGTTTGAAATCATGGAGATTATCGGTAAATCAGAAACCTTAAAGCGTTTGGAAATCGCCAAGAAGAAATTGAGCAATGGATAAAAAATTTTTAACCAAAATAATAATTCTCATTACTTTTTTGGCAGCCGCCAATTATCCGACGGCTTATTCCGCCACTTCTCAGGAACTGCAGAATCAAATTGACGCCAAAAAACAGCTTTTGGAGCAGCTTAATCAGCAAGAAGCTGCTTATAATGAAGCTTTATCCGAAGCGCAAGCAGCGAAAAAAACATTAAACAGCGAATTGACGCGGATTAAGGCGGAATTGAACAGCATCAATTTCAAAATCAAAGTCAACCAAACCCAAATCGATAAATTGGCTTTGGAAATCCAGCAATTAAAACTGGAAAGCAAGGATACGGAAGAAGAAATGGTTTTTGAAAAGCAAGTCCTGGCGGAAAATTTGAGAAATTTATACGAACAAGACAAAAGCAGCGGTAATCTTTTGGCCCTGGTTTTGAAAAATGAAAATTTGTCCGATTCAATGCTGGATGTGGAAAGCACCATTAATTTCGGCAAGAGTATTCAAGACGACCTGAGCAGCTTGAAAGAATTGAAAACTTTGTTAGGCAATCAGAAAACCGCTTCGGAAAATAAGAAACAAGAGATGGAGGCGGCGAAAAATACTTTGGCCAGCCGCAAGACTATCGCTGTCAGCATTCAGAATGAAAAATCCGATCTTTTAACCAAAACCAAGAATCAGGAAAAAAATTATCAGAGTTTATTGAGCGACGTAGCCAAGCGCCAGGATGAAATGGCGGCGGAAATTGACCGCTTGGAAGAAGCGCTGAAAGCTCAAATTGACCCGAATCTTTTGCCTTCTGGCGGCTCCGGAATCTTAGCGTGGCCGGTAAACGGCAAAGTAACCCAAGGTTTCGGCGTAAGCAGTTTCTCCCAGTATCTTTATTCCAAAGGCGTTTATAAGAGTCCGAGTCATAATGGTATTGATATTCAAGCCAGCATTGGCACGCCTCTTCTGGCAGCTAATGATGGTACCGTCATCGCTGTCGGGAATCAAGATAGGTATTGCTATAAAGCGGCTTACGGCAAGTTCATTGTTATTCGCCACGATAATTATTTAACCACGCTTTACGGCCATTTGTCTTTACAAAGCGTTAATGTTGGTGATATAGTCAAAAGGGGAGAGGTTATCGGCTATACCGGTAATACCGGTTATGCCACTGGTCCGCATTTGCATTTTACCGTTTATTTCGGTCCGACTTTCCAAATGAGCAAAAGCAGTTACTGCGGTTTGACCCCAATTGGCGCGCCAGTTAATCCTTTGAGTTATCTTTAAAGGTCTAGCCAATCATAAAAATTGTGCGACATAACCTTATTATAACAATTTTGATTCTGGCGTTTGCGGCCAATGTCGTTTCTTTTCCGATTATTGCTTCTGCCCAGTCTAATCTGCCTGATTCGGCTATTAATAACGCTAATATTAATGAGCTGATTAATGTTGATAAAGTCAAAGGTATTTTACCGACTGTTTTTCAGGATTTTATAAACAAATTGCAAGGCATTAGCAACAAGGGCATTCAATCCCTTTGGCAGTCATTTAAATCCAATGGCCTGACCGTCACCAGTGGCAGTTGGGAAGCCTGGTTAAAAAAGGCAGGTACCTACTTGGAACAACTTAATGAAAAAGTAAAAATTGCTTTTGGTTTTGATCTGATCCTTGTTTTAAAGAAAATAGGCGGCACTATAGTCTGGTTTTTTGAAAAAATTATTCAAGTATTGAAAAGTTTGATATCCTGATTATTTAAATAGAACCTTGAAATAGGATATTCTCATAGTCGCTGGTAGTCGCTGATAGAAGCGATTTAATTAAAACCTTATGTGTCGCAAAATCTGCGTTGTGCGACATACGACTATTTCAAGAAAGGACCCTTGCCTAACGCTTTGGCTATGACTTTTTTGTTTGTCGGGTCCATCAAAATATTATACAATTAATAAAATATGAGAATTTCCTATTCAAGTTTAGATGTTTTCGAAAATTGTCCGAAACGTTTTGAATTTCAAGTAATTGAAAAGATAAAAACTCCCAAAAATAAGGAGCAAGTTTTCGGCACCAGCCTTCATACGGCTTTAAAACGCTTTTACTCCAAAGCACCTGTTTTCCCTACCCCATCCGAGCTGATTGACTATTTTCGACTGGAATGGCAGCAAGTGGCTGATAAGGTTAAATGGCCCGACTCCAAATCCCAGGAAGCTTATTTTAACGAAGGCAAAAGAATTCTGGAGGCGTTTTATAAAAAGAATACCGAACAGTTTCCAATAATTATTGCCTTAGAATCGGGTTTTGAAGCGCCCATTGAAGATCCGGCCAAAGAAACTGTTCATATCTTAACCGGAATCATTGACCGTATTGATAAGGTGGCAGATGACAAATTTGAAATCATTGATTATAAAACGAACCGGAAGATGCCGCCAGCTTCTCTGCTTAAAGATAATCTACAACTTTCCATTTATCTTTTGGGATTTTTAAGGCGTTGGCCGAATATGGCTGAGCCGGAAAACGTTGGATTGAGTTTGTATTTTTTGAAACATGGGGAAAAATTATCAACCAATCGCACCAAAGAAGACGCGGAAAAAATAAAAGCCAGGATTTTAAAAAATATTACAGAAATTGAAAAAAATTATTTTCCGCCTATCCCCTCGGCTTTGTGCAATTACTGCAGTTTCCGTTCGCTTTGTCCGATGTGGTCGCATTTATATCAAGAACCGACTCCTGAAGAAGCAGAAGTTAAAAAAATGATTGACGAATATTTTAGTTTAAAGAATGAGGCCGATCAAACAGATGAGAAATTAGCCGTTATCAAACATCAGGTTAACATTTATTTGGAAAAGAAGGGCCTGGAAAGAGCCTTTGGAGAGAGTGGTTTTATTGGTCGTTCTGTTCAAGTAAAGCAGGATTATGATCCGGAAAAAATCCACCAGATTCTTGAAAAGAACGGATTTTGGCAGCAAGTTTTAAGTTTGGACAAGAAAAAGTTCGATGT
>JAKLFS010000018.1 GCA_022711075.1 Patescibacteria group bacterium
CCAGCGGTAGGGGCGATTTGTTTTTATTAGCGAATTATTTTAGAATTACATTAATATGCGGTTTAAATATTTTGACATCTTAGTTGGGATATTTGTGGCCGTGCTTTTGATTTCCAATGTTGTGGCTGTAAAAATTGTCAAAGTCAGTTCTTTTAGTTTTGCCGGCGGCACTCTTTTATTTCCTTTGGCCTATATTTTTGGCGACATTTTTACTGAGGTCTATGGCTATAAAAGGACACGCCGCATCATTTGGACTGGTTTTGGCGCCAATATCCTAATGGCCATAGTTTTTATTGTGATTGGGAAATTGCCTGCTGCTTCGGGCTGGGTTAATCAAGCGGCTTATGACGCTATTTTGGGTTGGGTGCCGCGGATTGTTCTAGCCAGCATTTTGGCTTATTGGGTTGGAGAATTCATTAATTCTTTTGTTTTGGCCAAGATGAAAATTTGGACCAAGGGGAAATGGTTGTGGACTAGAACGATTGGTTCAACCGTGTTCGGTGAGCTTTTAGATACCATTATTTTCGTTTTAATCGCTTTCTGGGGAGCGCTTCCTTCCGCTTTAATCTTCTCTGTTGTTGTTTCCAACTATATTTTGAAAGTAGGGGTGGAGATTATTTTTACGCCGATTACTTACTGGATTGTTCGTTTTTTGAAGCGCAAAGAAGGAATTGATACTTATGATTATAAAACAAAATTCACCCCTTTTTCTTTAGACCACAATTATGAGAATCAGTGAATTTGATTATAAATTACCAAAAAATCTAATTGCTCAAAAGCCGATCTCACCGCGTGACCATTCGCGGTTAATGATTGTTGATAGAAAAACCGGACAAATCAGCCACCATCATTTTTATGACATTTTAAAATTATTGAAGAAAGGCGACGTTTTGGTCTTAAATGACAGTAAAGTTATTCCGGCTCGACTTTGGGGAAGGCGCGAAAGTGGCGGCAAGGCGGAAGTCTTATTGCTCCGACCCAAGGCCAAAAATTTGAAAAATTATGTTTGGTCTGAAGAGTGGTGGGTGATTGCTAGGCCCGGTTTAGCGTTAAACCAAATTATAACGTTCCCGGCTGGTTTAAAAGCCGAAGTTTTTAAAATCAATGGCTATGAACGTTTAGTCCGTTTCAATTATCGGGGAGAAAAATTAAAAAAGATAATTTATCGGATCGGCCAAGCGCCTGTGCCGCCGTATATTAAAACCGGTATTTCTGGCAGTCAGTTAAAAAAAGAATACCAAACTGTTTATGCGAGATATTTGGGCTCAGTAGCCGCTCCGACAGCGGGTTTTCATTTCACCCCAAAATTAATCGGAAAATTGAAGGCCAAAGGCATTCGATTCCAGTACGTTACTTTGCACGTAGGACTCGGCACCTTCCAGCCGGTTAAAGAGGAAAAGATAGAAAATCATAAAATGTCAGTGGAATGGGCGGAGGTCAATAATAAAACTGCGGCTTTTTTGAATGGGGCCAAAAAACAGGGAAGGCGGATAATCGCTGTCGGTACTACTGCTACTCGTGTTTTGGAGTCGGCAGCTAATGAGACAAGGATTATTAGGCCGGGCCAGAAATTCGTTGATTTATTTATTTATCCGGGCTATAAATTTAAAATAGTCGACGCTTTAATCACCAATTTCCATTTACCCAAATCAACTCTTTTGTTGCTGGTTTCCGCCTTCGCCGGAAGAAATTTAATCTTAGCATCCTATCAAAAAGCCATTAAAAATAAATACCGTTTTTTCAGTTTCGGCGATGCGATGTTCATTCAATAACATGGTTTTTCAAATCAACAAAAAATCAAAAAAATCCCGAGCGCGTTTGGGAAAGCTAAAAACCCGGCACGGTGTTATTTCCACTCCGTTTTTTATGCCTATTGCCACGCGGGCGGCCGTGAAAAGTTTAACCCCCGATGAGTTAAAAGAATCGGGCGCGGAAATAATTTTATCCAATACTTATCATCTGATGCTTCGGCCCGGCGAGGAATTGATTAAGAAATTCGGCGGCTTGCATCAATTTATGAAATGGTCTGGCCCGATTTTGACTGATTCCGGCGGTTATCAGGTTTTTTCTTTGGGCGTTAAAACCGAATCGGGAAGTTCGGCCGGCGGCGTTAAAATTTTCAACAATGGCGTTAAATTCCGCGATCCTGTTAATGGCCAGCAATATTTTTTGACTCCGGAAAAATCAATTGAGATTCAGAAAAGATTGAACTCGGATGTTATGATGGTTTTGGATTGGTGCGTCGGCTATCCGGCCGAAAGGAAACAGATTGAAAAATCGGTGGAGCTGACAAGTGAATGGGCGAAAAGAGCGAAAGCTCAGGCCTCGCGAAACAAAAATAAAAATCTTTTGTTTGGCATAATTCAGGGCGGAGTTTACAAAGATTTGCGCGAAAAAAGCTTGAAAGATTTGCGGGAGATGGGCTTTGACGGTTATGCGGTCGGCGGTTTGGCCGTAGGCGAACCCGTGAAAAAAATGTATGCTCTGCTTGATTTTTTGGAGCCGAAACTTCCGGAAAACAAGCCACGCTATTTAATGGGTGTTGGTTATCCCGAGCAGATAGTGGAGGCCGTCAAACGGGGGATTGATATGTTTGACTGCGTAATTCCGACTCGGCATGCTCGCCATGGCGAAATGTTCGTTTGGAAGGCCAATGATTTCAAGAAAAAAGATTTTTATGAAGTCATCGCCATTAATAAAAGCCAGTATTTCGACGATTTTTCCAGCCTTGATAAAAACTGCGATTGCTATACTTGTAAAAATTTCAGCCGCGCCTATTTGCATCATTTGTATAAAACCAAAGAAATGCTCTATTATCGTTTAGCCACCATTCACAATATCAGATTTTATCTGGAACTGATGAAAAGAATTAGAGAGTCAATAAGAGCGGGGAAGTTTTAACCTTTATTTTTTATTTAATTTGATTGCCCTAGTTAACATTATCCGGTTTTTTTAACCCATACTAATAAAGTATGAGTTCATATGGAAGAAAACATTAAGTCATCAAAACTTGTTTTGCATACCTGTTGTGCGGTTTGTGGCGCCCATCTTTGTGAATTGCTGAAAAACGATTTCAGCGAAATTTTGATTTATTTTTATAATCCCAATGTTCATCCCAAGGAAGAATATGAAAAGCGGAAAGAAGCAGGAAAAAAGTTGGCAGAAATTTACAGCTTGGAATTTGTTGAGGGAGAGTATGATGATAAAAATTGGTTTGAATTAGTAAGGGGTTTAGAAAATGAGCCGGAGGGAGGAGCGCGTTGTCCGATTTGTTTTGAAATGCGTTTGAAAAAAACAGTTCAGTTGGCAAAAGAAAGAGGATTTACTCATTTTGCCACCACCTTAGCCGCTAGTCCGTATAAGAGCGAAAAAATCGTTGATGAACTTGCTGGAAAAATCGCTAGAGAATTTGGCTTAGAGTATTTATCTACTGCTGCCATTGGCGCTTTGGATAAAAAAGAAATTTGGCAGAAAACCCGGGAATTAGCCAAAAAATTCAATTTTTATCATCAAAATTACTGCGGTTGCCTTTTTAGTCAAAGAAAAAGTATATAGGTTCTCTTCTCTAATTCGCGCGAATTAGAGAAGAGAAAGCCGAGCATTTGACATGGGAGTTGAAAAAGTTTAAAAAAGAAAAGGACGGATTTAAATCTCCGAAAGCGCCTCTTTTTAAATTAGGCGTACTCTATGTTGACGCAAAAATATTATGGAATTATACTGGAAACAGCAGAGCTGTTTCCAGCTTTTGTTTAAAAAAGAATATTGGAAGCGATCTGACGAAAGGAGGGCTTCGTGGACTGTTCTCGGGCTGTCATAACCAATCATGCGCTGCGGCGTTTCAGGCAGAGATGGATTGAATTTATGCCCAAACATCAACTCAAGGGTTGGGAAGGGGAAATGCGCAAGCTATTGCTTCGTTCCGAAGAGATGAGAAAGAAATCCAGGGCGCTTCAAGCGGCCATAGCCAGGCATGGAAGCCGAGCGCGGTATTTCGTGCGCGACGACTGGGTTTTTGTTCTTAACGAACAAGCGAATGTGGTTATTACCGTTTGGCACAGGAAACGCCATAAGGCAAGGCAGTGATTTTTTATAAACAATTGAGTTAACAAGGAGTCGAATGACGGCATTCGGCTCCTTTTCGTTTTACTAATTGACAAATTTTAATTTAGATATATAATATAATCAGCATAAATACTTGAGGCGAATCCTTGCTTAGTTTCTAAGCGGACCACGCTTTAAGCTTAAAAAATAAACAAATAGGAGGTTAAGAATGAGAAGTTTTAAGGAAGGGGTGGGCCTGTGGGTCTTTTCGGTCTTGGTTTTGCTTTTTGTAATCCCTTGGCCGAATTTGATCCATCGGATCAGGGAAAACTACCAAAGGGAAATGGCCAAGCCTGTTCTGTCGGAAATTGTATTTCGGCAAAGCATGGAAGCGGCCAATCAGATTTTTCGAGAAGGGAAAGAAAAGGGCGATAGCTATGGGCCAGAGGATTTCCAACGGGGGATCTTAGCCATTGTTCGGTTGCAGAAAGAATTAACCGAAAAATATCAGACCCTCAGGTTTTCGGCCGCCATCGAGAGATTGAACAGTTCTTATGGCGAACAATTTTTAATCCCTTTGCGGGAAAAAATGTTCGGGCAAGGGCTATTCGGTCCTGAGATGGTTCAAGCGCAAGCAAAAGTGATGGATGAGCTGGGTCTCAAACCGCCAATCCAAATTGCGGGAAAAACTTTTGCGGCGTTTTTCAAATGGTTATTTCTTTTTGCCGGACCGGTAAGCTGTTTCTTAGCTTTTTTTCTTTTCGTATTTCTGTTTCAGGTCAGGGGGTACTCCTTAAAGGAGGCGCTACTGACCAGCCCCAGAGAGTTTTTACTGAACATTGTTTTTTGGCCGTTCGCCCTTTTGGCGAATTATCCAGAAGGCGATGTCGGCTTACTCAAGCGGTATTTGAAGTTAAAAACTGCATATACTGTTAATAAGCCTTGGGGTTACCGGCTCAGCAAATCTGAGGAAGAGATTCTTTGGAAAGAGGCTAGGTTGCCGCTGGAAAGATTTGATAAGAAGGTCCAACAAACCCTGGCGTATTCTCGCGTCGCAGCCCTTCTTTCTTCGATATTCATTTGGTTATTCGTGGCCCCATTCCACTCCAAAGCCCACGCCGCTCAAAATGACACCGTTATTGTGAAACTCAATACCAGCAGTGTTGGAGATAAACAAACGTTATCTTTGGCCATGCTTTACATGGCACAAAAAAGCGGCGGCTTGGTCATGTTGACCGAAAAGAGCATGCAAGCGGCTTATGGCCCCTTGTGGCGTTTTAAGGACGGCATGATCATGTGCCCCGTGGGAGTGGTCATCGGTAAGGGTGATAACGGAGCGAGGGTTGAACAGCTCTGTTTATGGAATCTCACGAAATTCAAGTTCTTGGGCAAATTCAACCACTTATTCCTGGGGTCGTACAATCAACCCATAATCAAAGATCGCTTTCCGTCCGCTAAGGGCAAGCATTTCATTTCTTATTCTCTTTCTAGGGTTCTGGTTGGCATTCGTGCCAATTATAATTTCTGGAAGGATGAATCGGGGTGGCATAAGACGGCCACCTTGGGTCCGGCCATGGAATTCGTGAAGGATAAATTCACGATACATCTCCATGCCACACTCACCAAGCCCTACACGGTCGTTACGGAATGGCAGATCGCTTTTTAACCCTTAATCTCTTTTAGTTTCTAATGCCCGCCTAGTAGAAAACGAACGGCGGGCTTTTCATTTCTTTTACATTGTTTTTGGCCCGCTATTTGACACCTGTTTAAAATCAGTTAAACTGATTGGAGTAGTGGTTATGAGCTTTTAGGCAGAAAGGTCGCACTACTTGCACAAGATTGTATTACTGTTACTATGACTACCAAAGCAGCTACAGACCAGGAATTTCTTGAGTTTTTGATTAAAGGCCTTGTGGATTATCCTGATGATGTTGAGGTGAGCCGCTCCGTTGATGAAATGGGCGTTCTCTTAACCCTAAAGGTTAATCCGAAAGATATGGGCCGAATCATTGGTCGACAAGGTTCAACTGCTCGTTCCATTCGCGCCTTAACCCGTTTAGTTGGTTTAAGGCACAATGCTCGGGTGAATCTCAAGATTGTAGAGCCGGAAGGTTCTACCAGAGGCAGTGCTAGTTCCTCTTCGGTTGATCAGGTTGTAGAAGACCTGAAGCTCTAATCTTTATTTAGTATTTAAATTAGACCCCTCTTTTTATAGGCGGGGTCTAATTTTATCTTGATTTTATCTCTGTTAAAAACAGAGTCATAAAATCAAGAACCCCGTCCGCGCCAGAGGCGGGCGGCGGGGTAAAATAATTGAACTATGATTAAATTTCACATTATTACAATTTTTCCCGAAGCGTTTCAATCTTATTTTAACAACTCGCTTCTCAAAAAAGCCCAAGATAAGGGTTTAATCAAGATTGATTTTATCAATCCGCGGGATTTTACCGCGGATAAACATCATAAAGTTGACGAAAAGCCGTTTGGCGGCGGTCCGGGAATGGTGATGCAAATTGAGCCGATTTATAAGGCGGTCCAAGCCGTCAAAAAAAATAACAAAACCCCTA
>JAKLFS010000019.1 GCA_022711075.1 Patescibacteria group bacterium
GAGACCACTTAAAAATAAAAAAATTCTGGGGAATTGACTAAATTGAACGCGCCACGCCGGCCGCGACTCTTTGGAGTTCGCGGCCTTTTTTTATTTTAAAAACAAAAAACACCAGATCTTTTATATGCCGGCATATCCTACTCTCCCAGCCGTGTTCGGGCAAGTACCATCGGACCCAAGCACTTTCACTTCCGTGTTCGGAATGGGAACGGGTGGTGCACACTTGGATAAAACACCGGCAAATAAAAAATTTGGTGCTTCAATAAAAAATTAAAAGTAGTTTATAAACATTTTTTATCGGGACGAAAACCACTCAATTAGTACTTCTCGGCTAAAACCATTGCTGGCCTTACACCTGAAGCCTATCAACCTCATCATCTCTGAGGGAGTGAAGATACCTAATCTTGGGGTGGGCTTCGCGCTTAGATGCTTTCAGCGCTTATCCCGACTAAACATAGCTACTCGGCATTTCCTTTGGTAAGAAAGCCGATAGACCAGAGGTTTATTCAGCCCGGTCCTCTCGTACTAGGGCCGACTTCCCTCAAGTATCTAACGCCTGCGATAGATAGAGACCAACCTGTCTCACGCATACTTATCCTTTATTACTAAAGGTATGGACTATACCATTGCCCCATTTGGGGCAATCGACGTTTTAGTCCCGACATTACGTCGGGGCTCTGTTCCGATTAAAATCGGATCAAGTCTCTACGGGGTTAATATACGTCTTTTTCGTTTTTTAGAGTAATTAATTTCTCTAAATTTATCTATTAATTTTGCCAACTCTTGGAAATCCCGATAATTATTAATTGATTGTTTCTTATTTAATATTTCCGTCATTAATGCTACTTGCTGTTTTTTCAGAATAACATAAGGTTGAACCCAATCAATAAATTTTCGGATTGCCTCTTGCTTATTAACGATATATTCCAAAATTCCATCTTTTCTTTCGCGAATATGGCCCAATTGAACCAAATCGCAAATTTTCTGAAATTTTTCTTTTTCTTTCTGGGATTGGAAGAAAACTATATAAGGCGCAATTTGGAAGCCAAACCTATAACTAGGATTCGGCTTCAAACGCACATAAATGCTTCCATCCCCATCCAAGAAACCCGCTAAATAAGCTTTTTGAGTTGACGAAATACTTTTAGACATATACAACTTCCCTCGGTATTATCCTAACATACGACAGGTTGAAATTCAATTGTTGTTAGGATTTCACCGATATGAGTCGATTTCTACATTCTGGTATTACTACCAGAAGCCGCCAAACTTGCTAACAGTAACAAGTTTAGTTGACGGTTTAAACCCAGCTCACGTATCCTTTTAATTGGCGAACAGCCAAACGCTTGGGACCTTCTCCAGCCCCGCGCTAGGATGAGCCGACATCGAGGTGCCGAACCGGATCGTCGATAGGAACTCTCGGATCCGACTAGCCTGTTATCCCCGGGGTAGCTTTTGTCCGAAGTCTTTGACCTTTCTACAAAGAGTCATCGGGTCACTAAGTTCTGCTTTCGCATCTCATTTCTCAATTAAAATCAAGAAATGTTCTTTATAGTGATATAAAGAAGCTTGGCTTGTCAGCCTCGCAGTTAAGCCGGCTTCTGCCTTTACACAACCGGTGCGATTTCCATCCGCACCTAGCCGACCTTATAAACTCCTCCGTTACATTTTAGGAGGATTCCGCCCCAGAAAAACTGCCCACCAAGCACTGTCCCCCACTGTTTTTGCCATTGGGGTTAGAGCTTAAGTTGATGCAGAGTGGTATTTCACTGACGGCTCCAGTCCAACCGAAATCGGACCTTCAAAGCCTCCCACCTATGCTACGCAACAACAACTTAAGACCAATACTAAGCTACAGTAAAGCTCCCGGGGTCTTTTCGTCTAATCGCAGGTACCCAGCGTCTTCGCTGGAATCGCATTTTCACCGGGCTTGCCGTTGAGACAGTTCTCTGATCATTACGCCATTCATGCGCGTCGGAACTTACCCGACAAGGAATTTCGCTACCTTTGGACGGTTATAGTTACCGCCGACATTGACGAGGGCTTCAGCCATTCAGCTTGTCCGCCTTGCGACGAACAAACCGACGGCTTTGACCTTCTCGCATCGGTCAGGCGTCAGCTCCTATACATCCTCTTACGAGTTAGCAGGAACCTGTGTTTTTATTAAACAGTTGCCAGAGATTCTTTAGCTGCGGCCCCGAGATTAATCGGGGCAGGCCTTATCGCGAACTTACGGCCGCTTTTTTGCCGAGTTCCTTAACGGCAGATCACCCGTTCGCCTTGGTGCACTTACACCAATCCACCTGTGTCGGTTTACGGTACGATCTCCAATAAACTAATTTTAGAAGTTTTTCTCGGAGGACTCTTCAATTACGTTGGCCACCGAAGCGACCTTCCGCCGATCTCCGAAATTTGCCATTAAAGGCAGCTTGCCGGATTTACCTGACAAGCATTCCTTGAAATAAGCGATATCAAACCAATAAGACACGTAATCTTGTATTCCCCGTCACTCCATCAAATCTATTGGAGGGGCTAGAATATTAACTAGCTATCCATCAGCTGCGGCTTTCGCCATTGCCTTAGGGTCGCCTAACCCGTGGCTGATTGCCATTGCCACGGAAACCTTGGATTTACGGCGATTCGATTTCTCATCGAATTTGTGGTTACTCATGCCAACATTCTCTCTTCCGTATCCTCCACTCCGCCTCACGGCTAGAGCTTCAATGAATACGAAATGCTCCTCTACCACGCTGTCGCCAAAGGCGACAACATTCGTATCTTCGGTATTGGGTTTAGCCCCGTTACATCTTCGGCGCGGTCAACCAATCCGCCAAAGGCGGATATGATAGTGAGTTGTTACACACTCTTTAAAGGATGGCTACCTCTAAGCCAACCTCCTATCTGTCTTCGGTTAACCACTACCTTATCTACACTTAACCCAAATTTAGGGACCTTAGATTACGATCAGGGTTCATGCCCTCTTGACCACGAAGCTTAGCCCCCGTAGTCTGACTGCTCATTTGTGATTCCTCGCCATTCGGAGTTTGACTAAAGAGTCGAGATTTCTCCCTTTACCCTTCAACCAGTAGCTCTACCTGCAAGAAAATAAAATGAGCGCTAGTCCCAAAACTATTTCGAGGAGAACCAGCTATTACCAGGCTCGATTAGCTTTTCACTTCTTACCACAGCTCATCCGAAGGTTTTGCACAACCAACCGGTTCGGTCCTCCCCTCAACTTTCGTCAAGGTTCAACCTGGCCATGATAAGCTCGCCCTGGCTTCGGGTCGTATAAGTACTACTTGCAATCCCACCTGTCTTTAGAATCCTTAAAGCCTTGCGGCCCAAAGAATATTAAAGAAAGTGAGATGCGAACGCGCTATTAACACTCGGTTTCCCTATGACTTCATTGCCTGAGGCAACTTAATCTAGAGCAGCACCTATACACTCGTTGGCTCATTCTTCAATAGGCACGTCGTTGTCCATCCAACTTGCGTTGGATCCGGACTTCGGCTCCTTGTAAACGTATGGTTTCAGATTCTATTTCAAAGGCCTCACCGGCCTGCTTTTCACCTTTCCCTCGCGGTACTTGTTCACTATCGATCTTGAGAAGTATTTAGCCTTGGCTGATAGTTCAGCCGATTTCCTTCAAGATTGTCGTTTCTTGAAATACTTAAGAATAATAAGACAAGAAAGTAAAGACCGTTTTCGCTTACGGGACTATCACCCTCTTTGGTTCCGCTTTCCAGCGGATTTTGCTAACGAAGTCTTTGTTGATTGGACTCTCCTTTCGATTGCTCAAAAGCTTATTACCTTGTAACCCTTTTTTTCTTGCGAAAAAAAGTTTGGGCTCCTCCCTTTTCGCTCGCCGCTACTAAGGGAATTTTACCGCATCTCGCTTTCGCCCATCTTCGTCTGGACAAAAGTGAAATACGATTATTGTTTTCTGTTCCTCCGCTTACTGAGATGTTTCACTTCAGCGGGTTCGCTCTCCGATTAAACATCGGAATAATTGCGGTTTACGCAATTGGGTTTCCCCATTCGGAAATCTCCGGATCAAAGGTTGCTAGGCACCTCCCCGAAGCTTATCGCAGCTACGCCGCGTCCTTCATCGCCTTCTCAAGTCAAGGCATCCGCCATACGCCCTTAAATTCGTCCCGATAAAAAATGCTATAAACTACCTGTTTATCCAGTGGCTCATCATAAACACTGGATAAATTTATTTAATTTTCAAACTGCAGTCATTAACTGTCGGCAAATGCTGAAAAATTTTTTCCTCATTTGCCGCAAGTCAATCTTTTTAGTAATAAAAAACCGCTTCGTCAAGGAAGCGGCCAGTGATGGCACAAAAAGGCTTAGCCCGTGCTTCCTTGGATACTTAATATTTTAGAAAATTTACGCATTTTATATGAGATTTGCGATCAACTGATTATTTAATCGCTGGAGCCATTATATCAAATTTTTTAATTCTCTGTCAAGCCCCCTTGTCCAATTAAAAAGCTTAATCAGACAAGGGGGCCTCCCTCCTAAGAGAGAGACCCGAAAAGTCTATAGTGATTTATTTTTCTTCAACTCGGTCGCGGAATTTTGCAATCAAATGCGCTGCATACTCCTTACCGCCCAAACCGAAAGCGATACCTCCGGCAACCGCCAACATAGCGATCGTACCGGTGATAACGGCATTAACGATGGACGTGGCAACTCCTAATTGCAAAAGCGCTGCAAAGAAACCGAAAATCAAAACCACCCACCAAGTTATTGAAGCGAGGGCTTTGGAAGGATACAACTTTGCGCCTTTTGTTCCGCCCAAGACCAATCCCCGCAAGAAATTACCCAAGATCACAGCAGCCAGCATAATCAAAACGGCAATGATAACATTCGGAATATAAAGCAAGACATCGTGCAGGAATGAAGTCAAACCATAAAGCTGAAGAATATCAGCCGCGGCCAGCAAGAAAACGATTATGAAGAACCACTTCACAATTTCTTCGAAAAACTTGCCGGAATTCAATTTCCAGCCCGCTCTTTCGAAAAACTTGCCCAGGCCAACTTTTTCCAGAAACTTGTCCAATTTGATGGCATTGATTAATTGCGCCACCAAAGCACCTAAACCATTAGCAATGATCAAGCCGACAAGAAAAACAATAATCGCGCCGAGTAGTTTTGGCAAAAATCCGATAAAACCGCTCCAGATAGTCTGGAAGGAACTCACCAAAACATCGGCCCATGATTGAACTACCATAATAATTATTAAATGTTTTTACTTCAAATCGACCTTTTCACTTATAAACTCAGTATAGCATAAAAAACCGCTTTTTTCCAAAAAAATGTGGATAAAGCTCATTATTTCACCAAATTAGGCGGAGTTTGGCCGTTTAAGACAGCTAAAATGTTTTGAGCGGCCATTTCCGCCATTTTCGAGCGGGTGCCAATACTGGCTGAAGCAATATGCGGAAGCAAAATAACGTTATCCAATTGCGCCAGGCCCTCAGTCAACTTCGGCTCGTTCTCATAAACGTCCAACGCGGCGCCCTGAATAATTTTCTCTTGCAGGACCTTAACCAAAGCCGCCTCGTCAAGCAGCGCACCGCGAGAGGTATTAATTAAATAGGCGGTCTTCTTCATCAGGCGCAGTTCTTTATCGCCTATCAAATGCCTAGTTGTCGGCGTAAGCGGAACATGAATGCTGAGAAAATCGGAATTTCTCATCAATTCCTCCAAACTGACATATTTAATCTTGAGCTCTTTTTCTGCCTGTTCATTGCGATTAATATCGTAATAAATAATATCCAGACTAAAACCGTCTTTCAAACGCTTCACCACTTCCAAACCAATGCGGCCCAATCCTAAAATTCCCAATGTTTTATCATAAAGATCCGTTCCCAAAAATAGCATCGGCGCCCAGCCGGTGAATTTTCCTTCGCGAGTAAACTTATCAGCCTGCGGAATATTTTGGGCAATGGCGAAAAGCAAACCAATCGCATGTTCGGCAACGGTTTCCGTCAAAACTCCGGGAGTGTTAGTCACTAAAATATTTTTGGCTTTACAGTCATTAAGATTGATATTGTCATAACCCACTGCATAATTAGCTACTACTTTTAATTGCGGACCGGCCGCTTCCAAAATTTCCGCATCAATTTTATCGGTTAAAAGCGATAAAATCGCATCCGCCCCCTTAACAAATTCCTTCAGTTCTTCCCGCGTTAAAACTCCGTCTTTTTGACTGACTACTGGTTCCAAA
>JAKLFS010000002.1 GCA_022711075.1 Patescibacteria group bacterium
CGGATTCTCAAGGAGCGGGGGATTGATTTGGTGGTGATGGCCGGTTGGGATTTGATTTTGTCCAACGTATTTTTAAAAGAGTTTCCTAATGCCGTGATTAATATTCATCCTTCGCTTTGTCCGTCTTTCCCGGGTTTGGAAGCGCCGAAGCAGGCCTTGGAGTACGGCGCGAAAATTACCGGTTGCACCTTGCATTTTGTGCCGGATGAGGGAGTGGATACCGGTCCGGTTATTTTTCAGCGAGCAGTTGAGCTAAATAATAGCGACACCTTGAAATCGCTGGAAGATAAAATTCATGAGCAAGAAGAAGAATTACTTTGCGAGGGCATTGGAGCTTGGGTGGAGGGGAGGATTAAGGTTGAAGGAAGAATTGTAAAAATTTCTCCGCCTCCAACTTTTTAACTCATACTAATAAAGTATGAGTTAAAGGAAAAGACAAGTCTCGGGTTTAGGCGTTTAATTTATAAAAAATGAAAAAATATGAGCTTAGATTATCAAACTTTTAAAATTATCAATGATTTTGCCGGGAAAAATGCGATTTTAGATAAAGTCGGAGTGTTTTGTGCCGAGTATCTGCCGTATATTATCGGCGTTGGCGCTCTGATTTTTGCGCTTTACTGGTTTGTTAAAAATAAAAGCTGGAAAGTTGTCTGGCAGGCGCTACTGGCGATAATTTTAAGCCGTGGAATCATTACCGAGGCCATCCGTTTTTTGTGGCATCGGCCGCGGCCGTTCGTTAGCCACTTCGTCAATTCGTTGCTCAATCACGATGCCAGCGGTTCTTTTCCCTCTGGTCACACCACGCTTTTATTTGCTCTATCATCAGCGATTTATTTTTGGAATAAAAAAATCGGCTGGTTATTTTTCATTTTGAGTTTTTTGGCTTGTTTCGCCAGAATTTTTGTCGGCGTTCATTATCCGTTAGATATTTTAGGCGGGATAGTAATTGGCGTATTTTCCGGTTGGCTGATTAATAAAATTAGCAAAAAGCTTAGGTAGTTGTAAGACGCTAATTAAAATAAAAAAAACAGGTCGCTTGAGGCGACCTGTTTCATTTCTTCTAATCCGCTTTAATTTTTACTTTTTTAATCTTGGCTTTGTCTAATTTGGGCATTTTCACGGTTAAAATTCCATTTTTTAGCGAAGCACTGACGCGGTCGCTGTCAATTTCTACGGGTAGAATAACCGATCGGCTGAACCTTCCCCAATAGCATTCTTGATAAAAATAGTCATCCGACTTCACCGTTTCCTCTTGTGATCTCTGGCCTTTGATGGTAATCATGTCGTTCACGATGGAGATATCAATGTCTTCGGGCTTGACGCCGGCCACGGCTGATTTAATGATGATTTCCTGGGGCGTTTGGTAAACGTCGATCGTCAGTTGGCCTTCCGATTCCAGCCAGCCCTCTTCTTTTTCTTTGGAAGCAGAATCCTGGACTTCCAAGTCGACTTCTTTTTCGTCACTACTCGGTCGGAAAAGCGATTTAAATTTAGCATTAGCCATAAATGTGAAGATTTATTTTTTTATTCGGCAATTTTTTAATTGGCGGAAAGCTCGACTGACTATCGCGCCTGAAATTACTAATAAGATAACGAGAATGAGCGGGTATACGAACCCTTCGCTGATATTCATTATAAGATAATTATACACCGAATGCAAAACCGTGGCGAGTAAAATTCCGGCGGGAAAGGCGATAAGTAAAGCCGGAAACTTTTTTTTACAGGTTCTGGTGAATGACCAAAAATAGCCGATAATGGCAGCGGAGATGGCATGGAGCAAAACCGTGGCCAGAAACCTGATGGCGGCCGTTGCCATCAGATTGACTAAAATCGTATCGGAAAATTGGATATTGAATATTCCTTGCCAGGTGAGAATCGCGCCGCTGCCGAAAATCGTGGAGAAATAAACTTTCAGGTTTTCCGCCGCCGCAAAGCCCAAGGCAGCCGTAATCATATAAATCATCGGATCATTGGTTTCATCGCGAAAATAGCGATTTTTGATCGTGCTGATGCGGGCAGCCAGAAATTTCAAGATTTCTTCCAAGAAGGGGTAAAAGAACAAAAAGAGTATTGCTCCTAATTGGCTATTGGGATTATTTTGGACAAACGGCCGAAACCAAACGTTTTCCGCTTGGCTGCCGATAATGGTTACCAGTCCGCCTAAGACGAAAGTCAAAAGCAGATAGCGTTTGGGTTCGGGCCGGCCGTCTTTTTTTAGAAAATAAAACAGCCAAGCGACGCTCGGCACTACCGCTAGAAGGAAAAGAAAAAGTAGTTTTGACAATCCCTCCCAATTCATAAGATTATATCGGCCATTCCTCAATCATTAATAATTTTTTCTCCTTGATCGGAAGTTTTTGATAGATTTCCTCCGTGATGAACGGCATAAAAGGATGAAGAAGCTTCAAATTGGTTTTTAAAATTTCCAGGAGCAGATATTGGCTGGCTAACCGCTCATTTTTATCAGCGGATTTTAGGCGTGGTTTCACGCTTTCAATTATTTTATCGGCAAAGGTGTGCCAGAAATAATGATAGATTTTTTCTCCAGCCGCATAAAAGCGGAAATTTTCCATATCTTTCGTCACCTCCTTAATGAATTTCCCCAGTTCCTTGAGAATTTTTTTGTCGCCATCGGTCAGGGTCGGTTTTGACAACGGAGCAAAATCTTCCAAGTTCATCATTACGAATTTGCTGGCATTCCAAATTTTATTGGCAAAATTGCGGTAGCCGCGGATTTTTTCTTCGGAAATAATCGGGTCATTGCCCGGCGCATTCCCTATAATCAGGGCCAGACGCAAGGCGTCGGTGCCGTATAGATCAATGACGCCCAAGGGATCAATGGCATTATTTTTGGACTTAGACATTTTTTGGCGGTCTTTATCTCTGATTAAGCCATGGAGATAAACGTGTTCAAAGGGAATTTTTCCGGTAACATAAAGTCCAAACATTATCATTCTGGCTACCCAGAAGAAGAGAATGTCCCAACCCGTTTCCATAATTGAAGTTGGATAAAACCTTTTGAAATCATCGGGCCGACAAGCTTGTAGGGTGGCAAAGGGCCATTGGCCCGAGGAAAACCAGGTATCAAACACATCACTTTCTTTTTTAAAGGAATTGTTATTGCATTTTGGGCACCTGTCGGGCCGGCCGTTTTCTATAAAGAGAATGTCTTGGCCGCATTTCGCGCAGTACCAAATCGGAATGGGAATGCCCCAAACAATTTGCCGTGAGATGTTCCAGTCGCGGATATTTTTCATCCAGTGATTAAAAATTTTTTCAAATTTTTTGCTGACGAATTTAACTTTTCCCGATTTCACCGCTTCTGTCGCCAGATCGCGCAGGGATAATTTTCCGCTTTTGGGCGCCTCTGTCATTTTCACAAACCATTGAGTACGAGGCAGGGGTTCAATGGTGTTTTTACATTTATAACAAACAGAAACCTGATGCTTATAATCTTCAATTTTTTCCAAAGCTCCGGCTTTTTCCAGGATTTCAATGGATTTGGTTCTGGCCTCCAGAATTTTCAAGCCGTTTAATTCGCCGGTCAGCTCGTTCATTCTTCCGTCCCAGCCGATAATTTGGTAATCAAGCGGTAACGAATGATTTTTTCCGATTTCAAAGTCAACGCTGTCGTGAGCCGGCGTGATTTTTAAGGCGCCGGTTCCGAAATCCTTATCTACCGCGCTGTCGCTGATTACTTTGATGGCATCGCCGTATTTCCCTCTATTTTTAATCAGGGGATTGGTGACGGATTTCCCGATAAAGTTTTTGTACTGCTTGTTTTGGGGGTGAACGGCAATGGCGAAGTCGCCGGGAATCGTTTCGGGCCGGGTAGTGGCCACGATTATGAATTCTTTGGGATTATCAGCCAGAAAATATTTTACATAATATATCTTATCGTTTCTTTCTTCCCAATTGATTTCCAAATCCGAAAGCGCGGTTTGGTGTTTGGGGCACCAATTAACAATGCGGCTAGCGCGGTAAATCAAGCCGTCGTCATACATTTTTTTGAACGTTTGATAGACTGTTTTGATGATGTTTGGATCAAGCGTGAATTTTTCCCTGGACCAATCGCAGGAAGCGCCTAATTTTTTTATCTGGTCTTCCATGTGGGATTTGTTGGTTTGGGTAAAATCCCAGATCATTTTATAAAGTTTTTCCCGGCCGCCTTCTTGTTTCAAAATTTCAAACCGGCTGCTGCCTTCTTTTTCCAATTTTTTTTCAAATACCACTTGGGTTTCAAATCCGGCGTGGTCCGCTCCGGGCAGCCACAAAGTTTTAAAGCCGCGCATCCTTTTATATCTGATCATTATGTCTTCGGTGGCGGTGGTTAGGGCATGACCCAGGTGCAAGGAGCCGTTGGCATTGGGCGGCGGCATTATAATGGTGAACGGTTTCTGATGGCGCTCGGGTAGGTTATCAGGGTTGAAAAAACCCGATTCTTCCCATAAGCGGTAAATTTTTTCCTCTGTTTCGTTTGGATTATATGAAGACGAATTATCGGGCATGATGTTTTAATTGTATTTTAAAAACGCGATTTTCGCAACTCTTTTGAGGCATTTGATTTATTTGCTATTGGTCAATTTTCAGGGTAAAATTAAATTAATTGATCAAAGCCCTTATGCAAAAAGACGTTACAATTTTCGCTGAAACCAATTTCCGCAACCAGCGGGTCAAATTCGGCATTAAAACCGATGATCGCCGCAAGCATATGTATGCCATCGGTAAAACCGGCATGGGTAAGACTGTAATGCTGGAAAATATGGCGATTGACGACATTCGGGCTGGCCGCGGTTTAGCCTTCATTGATCCACACGGCGAATCCGCCCAGCGCCTGTTGAGTTTTGTGCCCAAAGAACGTTTGAACGATGTGATTTATTTCTGTCCTCCGGATTTGAATTTCCCCATCGCTTTCAATCCGCTGGAGGCGATTTCCGAGGAACATCATCATTTGGTGGCTTCCAGTATTTTGGAAATTTTTAAGAAAATTTGGCCCGATGTTTGGAGCGCAAGGATGGAATACATTCTCAATAATTGTTTGATGGCGCTTTTGGAATATTCCGATTCCACCCTGTTGGACATTATGCGGCTTTTGACTGACAATGATTTCCGGAAAAAAATCGTGGACAGCCTTAAGGATCCGGTAGTAAAAAATTTCTGGGTCAATGAATACGCTCGATACAATGAAAGATTTCAAACCGAGGCCATTGCACCGATTCAAAACAAAGTGGGTCAGTTTTTGACCAACCCTTTGATTCGGAATATTATCGGCCAGAAAAAATCTTCTTTTGATATCCGCAAGGCGATGGATGAGGGAAAGATTTTGATTGTCAACATTTCCAAGGGTCTGATGGGTGAGTCCAATTCCGCTCTTTTGGGCGCGATGATGGTGACGAAGATTGAACAAGCAGCGATGAGCCGGGCTGACGTGCCGGAAAGCGAGCGTCCCGACTTCTTCCTTTATGTTGATGAATTTCAGACATTTGCCACTGAGTCTTTTGCCAACATTCTTTCTGAGGCGCGTAAGTACCATTTATCTTTGATCATCTCCCACCAATACATTGCCCAGTTGCCGGAGCCGGTGAAATTCGCCATTTTCGGCAACGTCGGCACGTTTGTCGTTTTCCGGGTTGGCGCCGAAGATGCCGAGTGGCTGGAAAAGGAATTTGAGCCGGAGTTTATGGCCAACGACCTGGTGAACTTGGCGAAATACAATATTTATTTAAAATTGATGATTGACGGAATGACCTCTAAGGCTTTTTCCGCCAGCACTTTGGCGCCCTATCCGATTCCGGAAGAAGATTCGGCTCCGACCATTATTGAATATACGCGAACGAAATACGCCGTTCCGAGGCTGCAGATTGAAACGGAAATTACTCAGGAATGGTCAAAAATAGATAATCACGAAGAAGCAGGAGGAAGGCGCGATCAGGGCGGGAGAGGAGAAGGGCGGGAAAGGTCCAAACCCGTTAAAAAACCTTTCAGTGATTTTTGCTGGGTGTGCGGTCAGGAAACGGATGTGGCCTTTCAGCCCGATGGCCGCCGTCCGATTTATTGCAAGAATTGCTACGATGGCGTGAAAGCCGGAGAAATAATTCCGCCTACCAAGCCCAAAAAATTGGAAACGCTCATCGTGAAGAGCGCCAGCGTTAAAAATTTATCCAGTCGGGAGAAGGAAGAAAAACCCGAATTTCCCAAGCGCCCCGGGGTTAATTTGGACGAGTTGAGAAAATCTTTGCAGGAATCTTTGGGCAAGCTGCAAAAAAAGGAGGAAGATAAAAAAGAGGAGACGTCGTCGGACTCTCAATAAGCAAATAAAACTATGTTAGGAATTAATGACCTAAAGCCAGGAGTTGTTTTTATCATGGATGATCAGCCCTACGAAGTTTTATGGGTTAATCATCTGAAGATGCAGATGCGCAAGCCGGTGTTGCAGACCCGGGTGAAGAATTTAATCAACGGAAAAGTATTGGAGAAAAATCTTTCGCATTCCGAGTCTTTTGAGGAAGCGGAGGTGGAGCGAGCTCATGTTCTTTATCTTTATAATCATCGGGGAGAATATTGGTTTTGCGATCCCAAGGATCGCGCCAAAAGATTTCAATTACCGGAAGAATTATTGGCTGACAGCAAGTATTATTTGAAGCCCAATACGGAAATAGATGCTTTTAAGTTCAATGACCAAGTGATAAACATCAATTTGCCGATTAAAATGGATTTTCAGGTAGTAGAAGCGCCGCCGGGAATCAAAGGCAATACGGCTCAGGGCGGCACAAAAATCGTTACCATTGAATCCGGAGCACAGATTTCAGTTCCGCTTTTCATTGAAGAAGGAGATGTTATTAAAGTGAACACTGAACGCGGAGAGTACGTGGAGCGAGTGCAAAAGCGTTAAAGAAAAATGCGGCCTGGTTTATGAGCCTGCAAACGTTATTTTTTGAAAATCTTTCGCCAAAACAAACTGTTTTTAAAAACAGTTTTTGGCTTTTTTTAGGCCAGGGCATCGGTAAGTTCTTCAAATTTTTTTTACTGCTGGCCGCAGCCCGTATTCTGGGCCCGACTGATTTCGGCGCCTTTAATTATTTATTTTCCATCGCCTCCTTGTTTTTTATCTTTTCTGATTGGGGGGTCAGCGCTCTGGTGATCCGTGATTACCAGAATGACTCCATCGATAAAGAAAAATACATCAGAAGCGCGGCCGGATTGAAGATAATCTTAGTGGCCGTAGCCTTCCTGGCGGTTTTAGCCGGTTTGTTGTTTTTTCAAAACCCGGTTTTTAAAACCACCTTAATCTTATTGGCGGTTTTTTTGGTCGTCTCTAATCTCCGCGACTTTATTGTTTACCTTTTTCGTGCTTTTCAAAAGATGGAAAAAGAATTTTGGCTGGTGCTGGCGGAAAATTTCTCACTTTTAGTTGTCGGCCTCTCTCTTTTGTTGATTTATAAAAATATCATTTCTTTAAGCTTAGCCTATATTGGCAGTATGGTTGTCAGCGCGGCGCTGGCTTTAATTTTGTTCAAAAATTATTTCTCCTATCTTAAACCGAGATGGCCTAAGGATGAACTGAAAAAATTATTGAGCAATGGGGCGCCGATTATGTTTTGCGGTCTCCTTTCCTTTATATTTTTTTCCACCGATCAGATAATTTTAGGAAAGTTGCGCGGCACTACCGAAGTTGGCTATTATTCCATTGCGACCAAAATTATTCTTTTGGTTAATACAATCGCGACCTTATTGATGACGGCAGTTTTTCCTTATTTGGCTTCACAAGTGCATAATGCGCAAAAAGTAATAAAGATTTTTAAAAAAACCCTGTTGGCTTTTATCGTTTTGAGCCTTTTCTTGGCGGTTTTGGGTATGCTCTCGGCGCCGATTATCCCCTTGATTGTCGGTTCGCAGTACGGCCCATCGGTTAGCCTCTTCCGGTTTTTTATTTGGATCATAGTTTTTATGTTTCCGGTTGCCTTATTTGATTACATTCTTTTTGCTTATAATAAACAATGGCTGAATTTTTGGTTTACTTCCGCTTGTGCCGTTATCAACGTCATTTTGAATTTTACCCTCATTCCTCGTTACGGAATGTTCGGGGCAGCTACGGCGAGCATCATAGCTCAATTTTTGAATTTCGTCATTAGCTGGTATTTGTCGCGGAAGGTGATGGCCAACGCGCTAAAATCCTTGCCCGCCACTCTTAATTTATAAAAGTATGAGTGAGAAAAAAAATTTGGATATTGTTCAAACGTTGTCTTTCCCAAGGAACAGAGGTTTGTTCCGTAATGATTGGCAGGGCAAGATTGTGCGTCGAGCGTTAATCGGGGAATTGTTTCTAAGGGGTAAGTTGGGGGTGGCCGAGACGTTTCGGGGCCTGCTGCCGTGGCGTGCCCCGCTGTTTAAAGGATGGCGCAATGACTTTGACTATTCGTCATTGTTAGCCGGATATTTCCTGAAAGATAAAAATTATGCATTTAATCCCGTTAATTTTTTGGGTTATGAATTAAATTATTTACCCGTTGATTTTACCGGTGCTGATGACTGGGCTAAAGCTTTTTGCGTGGCGGCGGATATGGTGGCGCAGATTGTTTCGGTTGATCAATATTGTGCCCGTGAATTTATCAAGAAAAACTCCACAATTATCGATGTCGGGGCCAATATCGGAATTTTTTCTTTATTTGCCAATTATTTGTCCCGTTCCGGCAATGTTTATGCGTTTGAGCCGACTCCGAAGATATTTGCCATTCTGGAACGTAATGTGACTGCCAATAATTTATCGCAAAATATCCATATTGTTAATAAGGCCCTTGGCGATAAAGATAGAAAAATAATGCTTATGCAATCGCCGGATGCTTTAGAAAGCGCCAATAGGGTTGTTGAGAGTAACCTTTTAATTAATAATAAAAGGGGGTTGGTTAATTTTGAAGAAGTATCGATGACAACCTTAGATAAATTTATTCAGGAAAGTAATATAAAAAAAGTTGATTTTATTAAAATTGATGCCGAGGGCTATGAACAGCAAATCCTTAAAGGCGCCGGAGAAGTGATTAAAAAATTTTCTCCGGTCATTGCTTGCTCGGCCTACCATTTAAAAAATGATGAGATGGAAATACCCAAATTAGTTTTGTCTCTGAATGACCAATACGATTATCGTTTGGAAAAACGCAGAGAAAAAGATTTGATTTTTTGGCCGAAAAATAACCATGATTAAGGAAATTTCAATATTTTTTGAACAGTTCGAGCCCGTCCACGAAATTAAGGATACGGGCCAGATTATTTTTGGCTTGATTGATGTCGGTATTAAGGTTGAGCTAATTACTATTAATAAAGATTGTCTGAAACGATATCGACCCTTGTTTCCAGTTATCCGAGCAAAAATCGGCGATCTGACCGATGTGGGTTTTTGGGAAAGATTAGAATCCGATACCATTATATTTTATTATGGCCTGCGCCAATATAAAAAGCATTTTCAAGCTATCAAAGCTGCCAATAAAAAAATAATCATTAAATTGGATTCTGATGGTCGACTTTGGTATCCTTTGCATTATTTTCGTTCCCAGCGCTTTAAGCATGCCAGTGGATTATTTAGGCGGTTGGCCAGAGCCATTAAGTGGAGCATGCCGTTATGGCGCAAAAATATTGTTCGAGCAGATTTTAAGCAATTAGAAATGGCTGATGCCATTATTATTGAGAGTCCGGAAGCCCGAAATAATTTGATCCATTTGTATGATTATTGGAATCAGCCGGAACTGGCGGAAAAAACTTATGTTGTTCCCCATCCTCTTGAGCCGTTATTTACGTCCGGCGGTCTGGCGCCGGAAAAAGAAAATACGATTATAGCGGTTGGCCGTTGGAATTATTCGGAAGCGAAAAACCCAAAATTATTGGTAAAAACTTTGGTGAATTTCTTGCGTTCTAAAAAAGATTATCAAGCTAAAATTATCGGTAGCGGCGACGATGTCGTAAGGAAGTTATTAGATAAATACGGAAGTGATCTTGGCGACAGGGTGAAGATTTTAGGCCATTTAACGCATAACCAATTACAAGCGCATTTAAAAACTGCGCAAATATTTTTCATGCCGTCGCGGTGGGAAAGTTTCGGCTTGGCCGCTGCCGAAGCTGTTTGTTGCGGCTGTTCCATTGTCGGAACTCCGCTGGAACCGCTGAAGTATTTATCCGGGCAGGGTTTTTCCGGAGAAACGGCCGCAGATTTTTCTTTAAAGGCTGTTTCCTCCGCTCTTTTCTTGGCCGCAGACAAATGGGAGCATAAAGAATATAATCCGGAAGAAATCGCTAATTTTTGGAGAGAGAAGCTGGACAGGAAAACTATTGCTCAAGAAATTATTCAAATCGCCGAAAAGATCTAATTCTATGAAATTAGCCATTTTTTATCCTTATTTTAATAGGCAAGGGGGCGTAGAAAAAATCATTGATTTTTATTTGAAGAATTTGGCGGAGGAGAAGAACGTGGAAATAACCTGTTTTGGCTTGCGGGCGTCGGCTGAGATTAAAAATGATTATATGGCCAAAGTGAAGTTTAAAGAGTTAAAAATTCCGCTCGTTAACCCCTTCTTGACGCACCTTTGTTTTTTCTCTTGGGCTTCCTGGGTGGTGCGTTTTTCCAAGTTTGACGTCTACTATTCCCATTTTCCGATTTTGAGTTTTAACAAAAATTTCCTTTATCACGTTCATTCGGTTCAACGATCGGTGATTCGGGCCATTGAGAAAAATAACGGTTGGTCGGGGAAATTAAGATATTTCTTGAGGCGGTACTATCCTTTGCCGATTGTTTTGGAAAAAGGGGCGTTTCGTTTCCACGAAAATAAAAAGTTTATTGCAGTCTCGCCGAAAATCAAAAGAGAAATCATTGAGGAATATAAAATTCCGGAAAACGCCATCGTTACGATTCCGGCGCCGATAGCTTTGGAGAAATTCTCTTTTTTAAATCGGGAAAAATGGCAAAAAGAAGCAAGGGGTCAATACGACTTTCTCTCCAGGCCGAATTGGCTCTGGCTGGGTACGGTTGTTAATCGCTTAACCGAAAAAAACGTCCGCTTGATGCTTCAGGCCCTGACCGGCGTTTGGCGCAATGTCGGTTTGATAATTGTCGGTTTGCCCCGGAAGAAAGACGTTATGCGTTTGCGCCGCTGGCTCAAAGCGTTGTGCCTTGAAAAAAGGGTATTTTTCCTCGGTCCGCAATCAAATTTGGAAAAGATTTATTCTCTTTTTGACTTTTTTATTCTTCCTTCTTTTTACGAGTCATTCGGTTTAAGCGTGATGGAATCGTTATTGATGGGAACGCCGGCAATTGTTTCCAAGGAAATCGGTTGCGTGGACTTCTTGCCTGTGGAAATAAAAAGGGAAATGCTCATTGAATTAGCCGATATTAAGCAGGAAGGGGAGTTGGCCGCCGTTTTAAAAACAACAAAGCCGTTGGTAATGGAAGGAAAAACTGAAAAACTATCTGTTTTGGCGGATTACGTCCGAAAGCTTAATATCAATGGCTTGACCGAGCTTAAAAAACTTTTAAATATATGATTCATATTAAAGTTTCAATTATTATCCCCACTCACAAAAGGAAAGATTTGTTAAAAAACTGCTTAGCCAAACTGGCGGAAATCGAGCGGGATGATTTCGAAATAATAATTGTTAATGATTATTTGTCTGATGATTTGAGTGATGTCATCGGTGGTAATTTGATGGGTAAGGCCTCGATTTTTAATAATCAGAAAAATTTGGGGCCGGCTTGTAGCCGGAATCTGGGTGCCGTTCATGCCCAAGGAGAAATTTTGGCCTTTATTGACGACGATATTTTAGTTTCCAAAAATTGGATAGACGTAGGCGTGCGGGCTTTCTCTGAAAATGATAACCGGGTGGCCGTGGTCGGGAAAACCGTTCTTCCAACCGGACAATTTCCCCACCCCTTCAGGCATTTTATGATTAATGATCATCCGGGCCGATATCCATCTTGCAATTTGTGGATAAAAAAGGCGGCCTTTGAAAAAGCCGGCGGTTTTTCTTCGGATTTTTTTGATAAGCGTTGGAAAATTTTTCATCATGAAGATGCGGATTTGTGTTTTCGTTTAATGAAAATAGGAACCGTTGTTTTTAACGAAGAATTAATAGCGGAACATCCGGCTCATTCTTACTCTTGGCACAATCCGTTAAAAGCCGCTAAAAAAGTTTTCTTTGACCCGCTTTTGTTCAAGCGCCATCCGCAAAAATACGATTTATTGACCAGGCGTTGTTTCCAGCGCTTCTGCCTGAAAAGAGCGCGTACACGACCGAGAATTATTGATTTTTGGCTTTTTGTTTTAGCTGTGGTGCTGCTTTTTTATTCGTTTTGGTGGTTGGCCGGCGCCTTAGTGCTATTGGGAATTATTTTACTTAAAGTTGATGTCGTCAGAAAAATTGGCTGGAATAATATTTTTAGGATAAAAATCTGGGAATGGCCGGCTATTCTGGCTGTTCAATTTTTAGCCCTTATTTATTTTAATGTTTTTCTGGTTTTGGGAATGTTTAGGGCCAAAAAATTTTTCTTCTAAAATGACGTTAGGCAGAAAAGCCGGATTTAAAATAATAGAAGAGCGTTGTATGATTAAGTAGAAGGTGATTAATATGCAAAAAATTCTTCAAGTAAACAAACTGTATTATCCTTGGATCGGCGGAGTGGAAACTGTCGTTCAACAAATAGCCGAGGGGCTGAGGGATAAAGCGCAAATGGAAGTTTTGGTTTGCCAGCCCAAAGGAAAAGGAAGGACCGAAGTAATTAACGGCATCAAAATCTATAAGGCTGCTAGTTGGGGGATGACAATGGGAATGCCGATTTCTTTGAGTTTTTTCCGCCTCTTTAAAAAATTGATCAAAGAAAACGATTTGATTTTTTTGCATCATCCGTATCCTTTGGGATTTTTAGCTTATTATTTGTTCGGTCGTTCTAAAAAGATGGTTGTTTGGTATCATTCCGACATCGTTAAACAGAAATTTTCCGGCTTTCTCTTTTCGCCGATTGTAAAAACGGTTTTAAAAAAATCCCGGAAAATATTTGTTTCCAACCCGAATTTAATTATCGGTTCCAAAATATTAAAAAAATTTCCGGAGAAATGCGTAGTTATTCCGTTCGGCATCAAGCCGGAATTCTTTCAGGCCAGCGATGAAGTTTTGAGGCGAGCCCAAGAAATTAAGAAAGAATTCGGCGAACCGCTTGTTTTGGCGATTGGCCGTCTGACCAATTACAAGGGTTTTGAGTATTTGATTGAGGCCAGCCGAAATGTTAACGCCAAATTTTTATTAATTGGCGAGGGAACTTTAAAAAACAAACTTTTGCGTCGCATTCGGCGTTTTCATTTGGGGAATAAGTTTTTTCTTATTCCGCCGGTTTCTGATCCGCTTCCTTATTATCAGGCCTGCGATGTTTTTGTTCTGCCCTCAATTAAAAGATCTGAAGCCTTTGGCATAGTTTTATTGGAGGCAATGGCCTGCGCCAAACCGGTTATTTCTACGGAATTGGGAACCGGCACCAGCTTTATTAATGAAGATAAAAGAACCGGCTTGGTGGTAGAACCGAAAAATGCCCTGCCTTTAGCCGAAAACCTTAATGATTTAATCGCTGACGATGCTTTACGAACCGCTTTTGGCAAAAATGCCAAGGAGCGGGCAGGGGAATTTACTTCAGAGAAATTCTTGGAAAAAATCTGGCGAGAGTTGGCCAGCTAAGCGGTTTGGCATTTTTTATTTTTATCGTTATAATGGGATTGTATGAGCGATTTTTCCAAAAAAGAAATATCCTGGGGTAGTTTTTGGCGGTTGGCGCTGATCGTTATTTTTTTACTTTCGGCATTTTATTTGCGTTCGGTTCTGGTCGTTTTGCTCTTTGCCGTTATTATTTCTTCGGCTTTGGAACCGCTGGTAAACTGGTTTGAACGTCGTGGCTGGGGCCGAATTTGGTCCACCCTTCTTTTGTATCTTTTAAGCATTTCTTTGCTGGCCACTTTTCTCTTTTTTGTTGTGCCCATAGTCTATCAGGAATTTTTAGGCGTAATTGCTTTGATCCCCGGTTATTCGGAAAAAATTTCTAATTCTTTCGTCGGGTCGCAATTTTCCCAAAGCATTAACGATATCATCATCAATTACGGCGGATCGCTGTTAAAGAGCGGCGCTGTGGTTATTTCCACGTTGGTGAATATCGCCGGCGGCATTGCTTCGGCAGTCAGTGTTTTGTTGATTTCTTTCTATCTGTTGATGCGGCGTGATGGGATTTCTGATTTTCTGCGCAATGTTCTTCCTCAGGGCATAGAAAATGAAGTGGTGCGGGTTTGGCAGCGCAGCCGCTATCGGATTGGCCGCTGGTTTCGCACTCAGTTAATTCTGAGCTTGTTTGTCGGTTTTTTGGTTTTCCTCTCCCTTTGGATTATGGGAGTCAGATATAGTTTGATTTTGGGCATAGTGGCGGCCATCTTTGAAATTGTTCCGATCGCCGGACCGATTTTTGCCGGAGCGGTCAGTGCGGTAGTGGCTTTAACTCAATCCTTGCCTTTGGCTATCTGGGTGATTATTGTTTTCCTTCTTATTCAACAGCTGGAAAGCAATATTTTTGTTCCTTTGATTATGAAAAAATCAGTCGGCTTGAATCCGATTATGATTATTCTGGGAATTTTGGCTGGGGCCAAATTGGGCGGGATTGTCGGAGTGGTTTTGGCGGCGCCAGTACTGGTTTTTTTGGAAGAAATAATAACGGAATTAAATCGCCGAAAAACTCATTACTTGCCGATTAAAGAAGATTAAATCAAAAGCAGGGCCGTTAGCGCTACGATGATTTGATTCATAACCCCCCAAAAGATTCGGGGGTTTTCTGATTTTTGGCCGTGAATGTTGTGATGGATTTTTTGATAGAAATTAGATATTTTGTAGCTAAAATTATCAGCGGGTTCGGTGTTATTCGCATTGATTGTCTCGCCAAGAAATAATTTTTTCCAGCTGCGATTTTTGGAAAAATAGGCAATGGCATTGAGGCCATCTGGCAGTATGCCCAAAAATCCGCCGATTAGAACATTGAACAGGTTGCCCTTATGATTGTTAAAGATTATAATCAAAATAAAGCCTGCCGCTAAGTCCAGAGTCAACTTTAATATTACCAGCCAGAAGTTTTTGCTTTTCCAGCCGAAGGAGATTCCTTTTAAACTGTAATCGCAATGGGGAATAAGGTCTAAAACAAAATGGCTGCAAAAAGCCAAAACCCAGCCCAACCAAGTTGTTTTAATTTGACTGCTCAGGGCGGCGCCGGCTAATGCATGAACAACTAAAATCATAAATTATTTCTTCAATTTTAACACAACTTCCAAACAATGTCTAAAAAAATTTACATTACAACATCTCTTCCCTATGTTAATGCCGATCCTCATCTCGGTCATGCTCTGGAATTTGTTCAGACTGATTGCGTTGTTAGGTATCAAAGACTAATTGGCAATGAAGTTTTTTTCATTTCTGGAGCTGATGAGAATAGTTTAAAAAATGTTTTAGCGGCGGAAAAGGCGGGGGTGTCAGTTCAAGATTGGGTAAATAAACAGTCTGATACCATTTATAGATTTAAAGACGCTTATAATATTTCTTTCGATGATTTCATTAAAACTACTCAATTGCGTCACGTTGAAGGCGCGCAAAAGATGTGGTTGTCAGCCAAAGAGGATATTTATAAAGGGTATTACGAAGGTTTATACTGCGTTGGCTGTGAAGATTTTTATAGGGAAGCGGATTTGGTTGACGGCTGTTGTCCGGAACATAAAACTAAGCCTGAAATTGTCAAAGAGGAAAACTATTTTTTCCGCTTGAGTAAATATCAAAAGCAGTTGGAAGAAATTTATCAAGACAATCAAATTGGCATTTATCCCAGCAGCCGCAAAAGCGACATTTACAATTTTTTGAAAGAAGGATTAAGAGATTTCAGTATTTCACGTTCACAGACGCGGGCGCATAATTGGGGCATTCCGGTGCCTGAGGATAAAAGTCAGGCAATTTATGTTTGGTTTGACGCTTTGTGCAATTATGTGACCGTTTTGGGTTATGCTAAAAATTCTCCGCTTTTCCGGGCTTGGTGGGAAGACGAATCAACTGAAATCTGGCATTTTATCGGTAAGGATATTTCCAAGTTCCACTGCATTTATTGGCCAGCCATGCTGATGGCTGCCAAGTTGCGTTTGCCGTCTAAAATTATCATTCACGGCTTTATCACTTCGGAAGGGGAAAAGATGTCTAAAAGTTTGGGTAATGGTTTGAATCCTTTTGAATTGGCCAAAGAATACGGCCCCGATGTTCTGCGTTATTATATGTTAAGGGAATTTTCTTTGGCTCAGGACGGCGATTTTAATCGAATAACGCTTTTGGAGCGTTATAATAAAGAATTGGCCAATGGCTTGGGCAATCTTTTAAGCCGGGTGACGACATTGATGGAGAAAAATGGTGGTCGGGTCAAACCAGAATTTAATTTATTGAGTTCAGCCATTGAAGAAACTTGGCAAAAATATAATGAAGCCTTTTCCGAATTTAAAATAAATTTGGCAGTTGATAGTTTTTTGCAATTAATTACCAAGGCCGACGCTTTTGTTAATGAAAAACAAATCTGGAAAATAGAGGATAAAGAACAGTTGGAGCAGTTCCTATCTTCTTTGTGGCTGATTTTGGCGAATCTCTCTCTTTTAATTGAACCGTTTATGCCGGAAACCAGCAAGAAAATAAAAGAATCCTTAGGAATCAAAAATGAGAAAAAAGAAGATTGGTCAAAAACAACTTTTGCAGTTAAAAAAATCTCCGCTCTTTTTCCGCGCAAGCAATAATGTCTTATTTAATTGATAGTCACAGTCATTTGGATTTTGAAGATTTTGATAAGGATCGCGATTCAGTTATTCAGCGGGCTTTTGATTCTGGGTTAAAAGCGATAATCACTATCGGCACGAATTTGGAATCGTCTAAAAAATCCATCGCCTTGGCGGAAAAATACGAAAATATTTTTGCCACCGTCAGCCTGCATCCGATTGACGTTGATAAGGAAGAATTCATCGGCTTAACCTTTTTGGATTTGGCTCATCATCCAAAAGTTGTGGCCATCGGCGAAACTGGTTTGGATTATTATCATTCAAGCGATAAAGAAAAGCAAAAACAGGTTTTTCAGAAGCTGGTTCAAATTGCCATTGAAGTTGAGAAACCCATTATTATTCATTCCCGCGATGCTGATGAGGATATTTTATTCTTGCTGAAAGAAATGGCTTTGCCGAAATCCCGAGGCGTTATTCATTGCTTTGGTCGGGATTATGAAATGGCCAAGAAGTTTTTAGATTTGGGATTTTTAATTTCTTACACCGGCAACATCACTTATGGTTCGGAAAGGCAAAAATCAATTACAGAGGTCCCTTTAGAAAAAATAATAGTTGAAACTGATTGTCCGTTTTTGGCGCCCGTTCCTTTTCGCGGCCAGAGAAACGAGCCGTCTTGCGTTAAATACGTGGCTGAAAAAATAGCGGAAATTAAAAAAATTGATTTTTCGGCCGTTGCAGAACAAACAACAAAAAACTGCATCAAATTGTTTAATTTGCCGATTATTTGATTTCTATTGCTAAAATCATTATCATTAACGTATGCGCGTTAAAAAAATTTTCCAAAAAGAATGGTTTTTGATAGCCATTATTGTTTTGGCGGCCATTGTGACCCGTTTTTATCATTTCGGCCAGCCGAATCAAATTATTTTTGATGAAGTTTATTTTCCGAAATTCGCCACTGATTATTTCAGGGGCGATTATTATTTTGACATCCATCCGCCCTTGGCGAAATTGATGATGGCGGGCACGGCCAAGCTTTTGGGCACTGATTTGCCGACCACCTTTGATTTTAAGAATATCAGCCAGACCTATCCGGATGATTCGTATAAGATTTTGAGGTTTTTGGTCAGTTCTTTCGGCGTAATGCTAATAATCGGAATTTACTTTTTAACCAAAGAATTATTCCATAATAAATGGCCGGCATTTTTAGCGGGCCTTTTGGCAATTTTTGATAATGCTCTTTTGGTGCAATCGCGCGTTATTTTAACGGATGTTTTTCTTCTGGCTTTCGGCGTTTTGGGCCTGGTTTTTATTTTTGTTTCGCGCCGGAAGCGGCCATTCAGTTGTTCCTGGTTTGTCTTTTTGATTCTGGCTGGTCTTTTTTTGGCTGCTGGCCTTAGCGTCAAGTGGACGGCTTTGCTTTTTGTGGGCGTGGCTGGAATCATTCTCTTGACGGATTGGCTGAAAAATAAGCAATTTAAAGTTTTCTTGAGCCAATTTCTGGTGCTCTTGGTGGTTTCTTCTTTATTTTATTTTTCTATTTTTGCCATTCATTTAAAACTCCTTCCTCAGAGCGGCACTGGCGATGCCTTTATGAGCCAAAGATTCCAGCGGACGCTGATCGGCAATCCGCTTTACGGCAATTCGGAGATTAAGCCGGCCAATATTTTTCAAAAATTCATAGAATTGAACAAGGTCATGTATTCGGCTAACGCCGGCCTGACTGCCACCCATGCTTACGGTTCAAGGTGGTACACTTGGCCGCTTCTAATCAGGCCGATTTATTATTGGTTTGGCGCCGGCGACGATGTGTCCAGTAAAATTTATTTGCAGGGTAATCCGCTAATTTGGTGGCCCGGCTTTTTAGCTATTATTTATTGGTTTTTTTGGTTTTGGCGTCAGGCTTTCCAAAAAAACAAAGACCGGGATTTTACCAGCATCGGCTTTATTTTGGCCGGGTATTTTTGTAATCTCTTACCTTACGTTTTCGTGAGCCGGGTCTCCTTTCTTTATCATTACTTTCCTTCTTTGATTTTTTTGTTTATTGCTTTGGGATTTTTCCTTTGGAAATATTTTCAAAAATATCCCTATTTGGTTGCTGTTGTGCTGTTGTTGATTATCGCGTCTTTTGCTTTTTTCGCTCCGCTTAGTTACGGTCTGCCGTTAACGGAGTCGGTTTTTAATGAGAGGGTCTGGTTGCCCACGTGGTTGTAAACTGAAAAGCATTGCGTTTTTCCAAAAAAAAGCTATTATTAAAAAATACGTTAGCCAATATTTTCCGCCCGTAGCTCAGCCCGGTAGAGCAACTGCCTTTTAAGCAGATGGTCGCAGGTTCGAATCCTGCCGGGCGGACGTAATCAATCCGCTCTTGGGCGGATTAAAATAAAAAATATGATGGACAATAATCAAAAGAAATTAAAAAAGAGAGCTTTGATTTGGCTGATTGCCATTATTATCATTTCCGTTATGGCCGGTCTATTTGCTTACGGCAATGTCGGTTTTCTGCCTAATTGGGCGAAAAAGCCGTTCCGCTTGGGCTTGGATTTAAGCGGTGGCACCCGGCTTTTATACGAAGCCGATGTGAGTCAAATTCCCCAGGGGGATCGCGCTTCCACGATGAGCGGTTTGCGCGACGTGATTGAGCGCCGCGTCAATCTTTTTGGCGTCAGCGAGCCGCGGGTGGAAACTTTGGAAGTGGGTGACAGCTATCGTTTGGTGGTGGAGCTGGCTGGTATCAAAGATATTAAACAAGCCATTCAAATGATCGGCGCCACCCCCTACTTGGAATTCAAGGAACAAAGAAGCGAAGAAGAAACCAATTTAATTTTGGAAAAGCAAAAGGCCAACGACCCGCTTTACGCTAATGTCGACCCTTATTTCACTTCCTCGGAGCCGTCCTTGACCGGTAAATATCTGAAAACCAGCGTCTTGGAATTTAATCAGCAAACCTATGAGCCGTATGTCGGTTTGCAATTTAACGATGAGGGCGCGAAAATTTTTGAAGAGCTAACCACTAAAAATGTGGGGAAAATTTTGGCGATTTATTTGGATGGTCAGCCTATTTCTTTGCCCCAGGTGAAAGAGCCGATTTCCGGCGGCAAGGCGCAGATTAATGGCAAATTCAATGCAGATCAGGCGAAAACTTTGGTGGAAAGCTTGAATGCCGGCGCTTTGCCCGTTCCTATTAAACTTGTTTCGCAGCAATCCGTGGAAGCGAGTTTGGGCGCGACTTCTTTAAAGTTGGGCGTTAAAGCGGGAATAATCGGCATTTGTTTGGTGATAGCTTTTATGCTTCTTTATTATCGAGTGCTCGGGCTTTTTGCCAGCCTAGCTCTAATAATTTATACAATTTTGTCTTTGGCCATATTCAAGCTTATTCCTGTAACTTTGACCCTTTCCGGTATCGCCGGCTTTATTTTATCCATTGGTATGGCTGTTGACGCTAATATTTTGATTTTTGCCCGTTCCAAAGAGGAAATGAAATTGGGCTTAAATAAGTTTCGGGCGATTGAAGAAGGGTTTAAGAGGGCGTGGCCGTCAATTCGCGATTCCAATATTTCCACCATCATTACCTGCCTGATTCTTTATAATTTCACCACTTCTATTATTAAAGGATTTTCTTTGACCCTTTTAATCGGTGTGGTGGTAAGCATGTTTACGGCCATCACTGTTACCCGGTCGTTTTTGAGAGTATTTATGAAAGGTGATTAAAAAATATGACAATCCCATTTGTTAAAAATAGAAAAATTGCTTATATCTTTTCCGCGGCGTTAATTACTCTGTCTTTGGCGAGCCTCATCTTCTTCGGTTTTAAAGCGGGAATGGATTTTGTCGGCGGCTCACTTTTGGAATTGAAAATTACCAATGTTCAAGTCACCAACGAGCAGATTCAAGAGGTTCTAAAGAGCTTTGATATTAATGACGCGATTATTACCGGAATCGGTTCTGACGGCCTATCGGTGCGGATGAAAGAAGTGAGCGAAGAGCAGCATCAACTGCTGATTCAGGAATTAAAAGATAAATTTTCCGGCCTTGAAGAAACGCGTTTTGAATCAATGGGTCCGGCCATCGGCAAGGAATTGAAAAACAAATCAATTACTGGAATAATTTTCGTTATCCTAGGCATCAGCCTTTATTTGACTTATGCTTTTCGGAAAGTGTCCCGGCCAATGGCTTCTTGGAAATATGGTTTGGTTACAGTAATTGCTTTGATGCACGATGTGATTATCCCGGCTGGAGTTTTTTCCGCGCTCGGTCATTTCTTGGGCTGGGAAATTGACGCTAATTTCATCGTCGCTTTGCTCGTGGTTTTGGGCTTTTCCGTCCACGATACCATTGTGGTTATGGACCGTATTCGGGAAAAGTTGCGTTTGCAGCCCGGATTGGACTTTGGTTCCACGGTTAATCAAAGCATTAACGAAACAATGACCCGTTCTATCAATACTTCCTTAACCTTGATCTTAGTCCTCTTATCCTTATTTATTTTCGGTCCGGTTTCTCTGAAGAATTTCGTTCTCGTTCTTCTCATCGGTACTTTCTTTGGCACTTATTCTTCCATTTTTGTCGCCAGCCCATTGCTTTATGATTGGTGTCTTTGGGATAAACGCCGGCAGATTAAAAAATAGTTAATCAATTCAAAATATTATTCAGAATAAACGCCCTCAACCAAAAAGTTCTGGGCGTTTATTTTTTCCTTTATTTTTGCTATTATTTCAATATGACAGCCCAGGAACTAAGAAAAAAATATTTTGATTTTTTTACAGCCAAGGGACATAAAATTATTCCTTCGGCACCTTTAATTCCGGAAAACGACCCCACGGTTTTATTCACCACAGCAGGAATGCATCCTCTAATTCCTTTTCTTTTGGGCGAAAGACATCCGGCTGGGAAAAAATTGGTAAGTGTTCAAAAATGTATTCGTACTGCTGACATTGAAGAAGTGGGCGATGATACGCACCTGACTTTTTTTGAAATGCTGGGTAATTGGTCTTTAGGCGATTATTTTAAGAAGGAAGCGATTGAATGGAGCTTTGAGTTTTTAACTTCCAAAAAATGGCTGGGTTTGGAAAAAGAAAAATTGGCCGTCTCGGTTTTTGCCGGAGATAAAGACGCGCCTTTTGACGAGGAAGCGTATGGCCTTTGGAAAAATTTAGTGATTTCCGAAAAACGGATTGCTAAATTGCCGAAAAAAAATAATTGGTGGGGACCGGCCGGAGAAACCGGACCCTGCGGTCCAGATTCGGAAATGTTTTATTGGATTGGTCAGACAGAAGCGCCGGAAATTTTTGATCCCGAGGACAGCCAATGGGTGGAAATCTGGAACGATGTTTTTATGCAATATAATAAAACCAAAGAAGGCAAATATGAAGTTTTAAAACAGCAAAATGTTGATACTGGTATGGGTCTGGAAAGAACTTTTGCGATTTTAAATAACGAACCCAGTGTTTATGAAACGGAGTTATTTAAAGGCATTGTTTTAGTGATTAGAAAGTTGGCTTCTTTGGAAGATTATGAAAGTTCATTTGACCGTTTGTATAATGCCGGAAGTATTGTTAATCAAGAAGTTGATAACTTAAAGGAAAGAGCGGAGAAAATGTTAAGTATCAGGATTATTGCCGACCACATTAAAGCCGCGGTTTTTATTTTGGCCGAGGGCTTGGAGCCGTCTAATACAGAAAGGGGATATGTGTTGCGGCGCTTGATTCGTCGAGCAGTGCGCTACGGGAAATTCTTAGGGATAAATCGTAGTTTTACTTTTCAAGTGGCCCAGCCGATTATTGGAATTTATCAAGATGTTTATCCGGAATTGTTAAAGAATAAAGATTTTATTGAAGAGCAGTTGATTAGAGAAGAGGAAAAGTTTTCTAAAACTTTGGAGCAAGGATTAAAGGAATTGAGGGTTTTGGAAAATCAATTAGCCAGCATTACCGGTCGGCAAGGATTTGATTTGTATCAGAGTTATGGATTTCCCAAAGAAATGATAAGAGAAGAGGCTCGTAAGGTCTCTGAAAATTTTGATCAAGAATTCGACGAGGCCTTAAAAAAACACCAGGAACTTTCGCGGACCGCATCAGCCGGAATGTTCAAGGCTGGCTTGGCAGACCATTCGGAAATTGCGATAAAATATCATACTGCTACGCACTTATTGCAGCAAGCCCTACGCGATGTTTTGGGTCGGGAAGTTGGCCAAAAAGGCAGTAATATTAATGCTGAGCGGTTGCGCTTTGATTTTTCTTATGGCCAAAAAATGACCGCTGAACAAATTAAAAAAGTGGAGGATATTGTCAATGAGAAAATCAATGAAGCTTTGCCGGCAATGCTGAAAGAGATGTCTTTGGCCGAAGCGAAAGCTTCGGGCGCCATTGGATTATTTGCTGAGAAGTATGGAGACCGAGTTAAAGTATATTCCATTGGTGATTATTCCAAGGAAATTTGTGGAGGTCCACATGTTCAAAACACCAAAGAATTGGGCCATTTTAAAATAATCAAAGAAGAGGCGGTTTCTCAGGGAGTACGGCGTATCAAAGCTGTTTTAGAGTAGCCGAGAGTAAAAAATTATCGTATAATAATATCAGATGCTCAATTTTCGCAACCTTTTTCGCCATAAATGGAACAGGGTGTTAATTTTTAACATCAGTCGGAAGGGTTTGGCTGCCTTGGAGGCGGATTTTAATTTTGCTGATAAAAAGATAAGGCTAAGAAACGATTTTGAATTTTTGGCTCCGGCTGGCGAGGCTTTTAGCATGGGCGATGCTTTAATCGATCTGGAAAAAATTACCCAGGCTACTTCTCGGAATACGTCATTGATTTTTCTTTTTGAAAAACCATTCCTAAAATCCACTCTCTCCGTTTTTTCGATCATTCGGGAAAAACCATTGGAGTTGATTGATGAAGAAGAGCTGGAAAATGTTATTTTGAATTTAGCTTGGCGCTTGTATGATCGGGAGCGGCCGATTGTCAGCAGGGTCCTTGGCGTTTCCGAGTTTGACCTTGTTCTTACCTCGTCCAAAATTAAAGATCCTCGGATTGACGGCCGCAAGATTTTAAATCCCATTGGCTTTGCCGGTCGGCGCCTCGGTTTTACCTTTGAAAATACGTATAGCCAAAAAGATTTTTGGGAAAAACTGATGAAAATTCCCAGGCGTTTTAAGGGAGAAGCTAATTTTTTAGTAGAGGACAATTTGGTTTTTGATAAGGTTTTTTCCCTGTTGGACGAGCAGGGAATTTTAGTGGAAATCGGGCCGGAGGAAACTCGTGTCGGTCAACTGGGCAATTTTTTGAAAAATTCCGAATCCTTCAATTGGGGCGAAGAAAATATTACGAAGTTGATTGCCAAAAGTTTTTCTGTTCCGCTGGAAGCGGCTCGGGAACTGAAAGAACGTTACCAGGCCGGGAATTTAAGCGGTCACAGCCTGCATTATCTGGAGAAAATACTGCTTAATGAGTTGAAAATTTTAATTGACGGCGTTAGTTTGGCGATTAAGAATTTTACCGTCGAGGATACCAAGGGCTGGAATCTTTATTTGAGCGGTTCATTGGTCGGGTTTCCCAGGCTTTTGGAATGTTTCAGGAGCCATCCTTGGTCGCGGACTATTTTGAAGAGGCGGCCGGTAATTGGACCATACCAAAAAGAAAGAATTTTTGATAAAATAAATGTGGCCGTGGAAGGATTGGAGAATTTAACGTGTTCGGATTCTTTGGCTTTGACCGTGGCTATGGCCGAGCTTTTTCTGCCGGAATCGCCATATCAGGAGCTCAATAAGATTCTGAAACGCCGCATTAAGTGGTTAAAATAATAAATCGTCTTATGAAAATGGAGAATATTTATATTGAAAGCGATGATGATGTCTCAAGGGTTGTTGAGCGCATTTTGAATACGCAAAGCGATAATATCGTTTTGTTTCTGCCAGAGCAGGCTAAGATCAGCGAAACCATTCTCAATTTACGGCTTCTTCTCAGAGAGGCGAAGGCTGCGAAAAAGAAAATATTTTTGAATACTGAAGAAGAAGAAGTGGCGGCGATGGCCGAAGAAGTCGGCATTCCGGTAATGAAATACAAAGAGCCGGTTAAACCGGTGTCGCGCGGACCATCTTTTATTCGCGACATTGCCCCTCCGGTCAGAAATAAGAAAGAGAGGGTGGTTGATGGAGTTAAAAAAGAAGAAGTCCTCCGTCCATTGGAAAAGTCAGAAATTCCTGCTGTTTCCAAAAATAATTTTGTTTCAAAAAGCGTTTCTTCAAATTGGCTCAATGCTCAAGAAGAGGAGTCGGAGAAAAAATCGGCCCTGCGGAAAAGCAAACGGCATCGGCACTTACCCAAAGGCGTTGTCTTGGCGGGCTTGGCGATTATTATTGTTTTGGCGCTTGGAGCCTCCGGAGTTTATTTATTCAGCAGCGCCGAGGTTCAAATAGTCACCAAAAAGATTACTTGGCAGAATCAGAGCGCCGTTCTGGCCTTAAAAAGTTTGGACGAAGCGGATCAGGTCAATTTTAAGATTCCGGCGGAGTATTTAAAATTTTCCAGACAGGCATCCCAGGATTTTCCGGCCACAGGATTGAAAGACGTCAAAGTTAAAAGTTCGGGGAAAATAAAGATTTTTAACGCTTATAGTTCTACGCCGCAGAATTTGGTTGTGAACACCCGTTTTCTTTCGCAAAGCGGAAAGATTTTCAGGTTGACGGCTGGAGTAATCGTGCCCGGCGCCAAAGTGGAAGCGGGGAAAATTATTCCCTCTTTTGTTGAAGTGAAGGTAGTGGCTGATCAAGCCGGTGCCGAATACAACATTGAACCCACTCATTTTACCATTCCCGGTTTTCAGGGAACGCCCAAATACGATAAATTTTACGCTGATTCCAGCGAAGCGATGACTGGCGGCTATGTCGGGCAAGCCAAAATTATCAGTCAGGAAGATTTGAATCAAGCCAAAAGTCAGCTAACGGAATTGGCTCAAGTTTCTTTGGACGAAGAATTTCAGAGCAAATTTCCCCAGGGCTTTATAATATTGAATGAAGCCAAGAGTTTTACCGTGGAAAAAATTGTTTATTCCGGTTTAGTTGGAGACCAGATGGAAACTTTCAGCGGCAGCGTTACGGCCAGTCTGAAAACCATCGCTTTTCGCGAATCCGACATTAAAGGAGTTTTTCTGGCCAGCGCCATCAAAAGCGATTCGGTTTTGGCGGAAAAAGAATTATTCAGCAGCGATTTCCAATACGGCATGCCGCGGGTTGATTTCGAAAAGGGGATGATTTCTTTTCCGGTAAACGCCACCCTGGTTTTTCGTGATCAGATTGATGTCAGTGGTTTCCCCAAGGAATTGGCTGGTCTGAGTGAGAAACAATTTCAGAAGTTTTTCGCTGATTTACCGGGCATTGAAAGCGGCATCATCAAAGTTAAACCCAGCTTTTTGAATTTTTTGCCCCTTAACGTTAAGAATATTAAGATTGTCTTAGACCCGACAGCCAATTAATTCAGAGGCGAAAATAGCAAAATTATTCCCATATCCCGCTTCCAGCGGGCTTTGGGGTTGACTAAAAAAAATATCTATATATAATGTGTTATATCCCTTATGAAAAAACCCACATTCGAGGGAGTGGTGGAGGAGGCGTTGCCCAGCACTACTTTTAAAGTAAAATTAGATGACGGTCGCGAAGTTTTGGCCCATCTTTCAGGAAAACTTAGATTAAATTTTATCAGAATTCTCGCCGGCGATCGGGTCGTGGTGGAGTTGAGTCCCTATGACGAACATCGCGGACGAATTATTTATCGTAAATAATCAATCAATGCAAGTGCAATCTTCCGTTAAAAAAAGATGTCAAAATTGTAAAGTTATAAAGCGCAAAGGCCGCATTTTTATTATTTGTAAGAATCCCAAGCATAAGCAGCGGCAAGGTTAATTTTTTCACTCTATGGTTCGCATTTCCGGTGTTAACATCCCTGATCCTAAAAGGATTGATATCAGTTTGAGCTATCTTTATGGTCTCGGGCGCTTTTTATCCGCTAAAATTTTGAAAATAGCCAATGTTCCTCCGGAAAAAAGGGCCAAGGATTTAACCTCCGAAGAAATCGGCCGGATTCAAGAAGTGATTGATAAAAATTATCGTATTGAAGGGGACTTACGCCGAGAGATTCAGGCCAATGTTAGGCGGCTCAAGGAGATCGGTTCTTATCGGGGCAGCCGTCATGCTCGAAAATTGCCGGTTCGCGGTCAGCGCACCAAAACCAATTCCCGAACCGTTCGCGGCAACGCGCGGAAAACCGTCGGTAGCGGCCGCCGTAAATTGGAATTGAGGTAAAGCCATTATGGGAAAGAAAAGGGTCATTAAACAATCCAACGAAGAAGCCATTAAGGAAGTGGAAGTTTTGGAGTCGGCCATGAAAAAGGCTGAAACTGGCGAGCAGGCCAGAAGGCCCATGCAAGCCGGTCGGGTTTATATCGCCACCTCCTATAATAATATCATTATGACTGCCACTGATTTTTCCGGAAATGTTATTGGTTGGACTTCGGGCGGGCACCTGCAGTTTAAGGGCCCCAAAAAAGCGACCCCTTTTGCCGCCGCGCGGGTAGCCGAGGCGTTAGTCCAAAAAATCAGAAAAGCCGGCCTCAACGAGTTCCAGGTTTTTATTCGGGGCGTGGGCGGCGGCCGAGAATCGGCTTTGCGCACGTTAATTTCTCAAGGTTTGAATATTGTTTCCATTAAAGATATTACTCCGGTCGCTCACGGCGGAGTGAGACCGCCGAAAGTGCGGAGAGTGTAATAATTAGAAATTATGATTTTAAATGCGAAGTGCAGAAAATGCAGAGGCGCGGGTGAAAAACTCTTTTTGAAGGGCGAGCGTTGTTATTCTCCAAAGTGTAATCTTTTGCGCAAGCCCTATCGGCCGGGTATGCATAAAAAAGCCAAGTTCCGCAATGTTTCTGAATACGGCCGACAGTTGCAGGAGAAGCAGAAAGTCAAATTGTCTTATGGCATTAGCGAAAGGCAATTGCGTCGCTACTTTAAAGAAGCCGTTAAAATGAAAGGTTCCAACGTGGAAGTGCTGACAAGAAAGTTGGAGATGCGTTTGGACAATATCGTTTTCCGTTTGGGTTTTGCGCCTTCGCGCCGCGTGGCTCGCCAACTTGTCAATCACGGCCATTTTTCCCTTAATGATCGGCCAGTGCGCACTCCATCTTTGGAAGTAAAAGCGGGCGATAAGATTCAAATTCGACCCCAAAGCGCCGAGCGCCCGGTTTTCAAAGATTTAAAGAATAAGCTGAAGAAATATCAAACTCCCGGATTTTTAACGGTTAATGCCGAGAAATTGGAGGGTCAAGTCAAGTCCGAACCGAACGTTAAGGATTTGGAGATTCCTTTTAACGTAAGCTTAATCGTCGAATTTTATTCCAAATAAAATTTAAATTAAATAAGGCCGCGGCCATAAATATTTAAATAAATATATGACGGATTTTACCTTGCCATCAAAACCAAAAATTATTAAAGAAGAAGACAATGTCGGCGTTTTTGAAATTGAAGGATTGTATACCGGATATGGTTTGACCATTGGCAATGCCTTGCGCCGGGTCCTCCTCTCTTCTTTGCCCGGAGCAGCCATTACTACTGTTAAAATTAAAGGGGTGCAGCATGAGTTTTCCACTTTGCCGGGGATAATGGAGGATGTTATTCAGATTATTATCAATTTGAAAAAGATCAGAGTGAAAATGTTTACCAATGAGCCGCAGACGTTGTTTCTTTCGGCCAAGGGAGAAAGAAAAATAAGTGCGGCGGATATCGATAAAAATTCCAACGTGGAGATTCTCAATCCGGAAGCGCACATCGCCACTTTGACCGAGAAGAAATCCGAGTTGGAAATAATTTTCACCATTGAACAGGGATTGGGTTATGTGCCGGCGGAATTTCGGAAAAAAGACAAATTGCCAATCGGCACCATCAGTTTAGACGCCGCCTTTTCACCGATTCAGAAAGTTAATTACGAAGTGGAAGATATGCGAGTGGGAGAAAGAACCGATTATAACCGCCTGCGGATTTATATCGAAACGGACGGCAGCATTTCAGCGCGTTTGGCCCTTAAGAAGGCAACCGAAATTTTAACCGCTCATTTTCAAACGATTGAAAATGGCATTGAGGTTCCGGAAGAGGGACGCGCGGTGGTCAAAGAATCCAAGACCAAATCCAAAGCGACAGCCGACAAGAAAGAAGCTAAAACCAAAAAGTCCGAGAAGAAAAGCAAAGTGAAAAAATAATTCTAACTTATGCGTCATTTGGCCAAAGGAAGAAAATTTCATAGAAAGAAAGGCGATCGCCGGGCTTTTATCAAGGGCCTGATTTCTAATCTGGCTTTTTATAAAAAAATCGAAACTACCGAATCGCGTGCCAAAGAAATTAAAAGAATAATGGAAAAGGCAGTGACTTTGGCCAAAAAGCAGAATTTGGCAAGCTTGAAGTTACTTATCGGACGCTTTGGCGAGAAAGCCGCCTTTGAAATTTTCCATAAAATTGCGCCCAAGTGTCAGAAGCGGTCGGGAGGTTATTTAAGAATCATTCAGAGCCCGCGCTTGCGCAAAAGAGATGCGGCAAAGATGGTCATTATTGAATTTGTTGACTAATATGCAGGAATATAAAATAGACGCCGCCAATCAAATATTGGGAAGATTAGCCACTAAAATAGCGGTTCTTTTGCAAGGAAAAAATTCCGCTCATTACGAACCGCGTTTAGCCGGTAATAATCGGGTGATCGTGGAAAATATTTCGAAGATTAAGTTTTCCGGCAAGAAGCTTAATCAGAAGCTTTATCGTCATCATACCGGATATCAGGGCCATTTGAAAAGTCAGACCTTAGAACAGATTTTTGAAAAAGATCCCAAAGCTGTTTTGCGAAAAGCAGTTTGGAATATGTTGCCGAAAAACAAATTGCGGTCAAAAAGAATTAAAAATTTGATAATTTATGCCTAAGAAAAAAGAAGTAACAGAGAAAACTACGGAAGAAAAAATTATGCCGGAGACCCCATTGGAATTAAAAGAGCCAGTTTCTGATGGTAAGGGGAAGGATCGGTATTATGAAGGTATTGGCCGCCGGAAGACCGCCGTGGCTATTGTCAGGCTTTTTACCAAGAAAAAAGAGATTATCGTTAACGGCCGCGATTATAAAAATTATTTTCCGTTAGTTCGTCAGCAAAAAACTTTAGAATCTCCATTTGAAAAAATGAAATGCCCGGGTAAATTCGGTGCTACGATTAAAACTTCTGGCGGCGGGATTCAAGCGCAAGCCGAAGCGATTCGCTTGGGGATTAGTCGGGCCATGGTAGAGTTCAATCTGGATTTTAAGAAACGTCTTCGCCGGGCCGGCTTTTTGACCAGGGATAGCCGCATGGTAGAAAGGAAGAAATATGGCTTTAAGAAGGCCAGGAGATCGCCTCAGTGGTCTAAGCGATAAAGCGTTAGAAAGGGGTGTTGACCCCGTTAGAGGTTCAAACAAAAATCTTCAAATCTAAGATGCCTATAAGGCGAAGCCGCCTAACGGCTTAGAAACACAAACTAAGAGGGGGTCTTGGTAAAACCTCTAACGGGGTTGACAAAATTGAAAATAGGGAATAAAATAAGACCAACCAAATTTCCCCTAAATTTGCAAACAATTTTTATATAATTTAATTATTAATTAAAAATTGTCCATCTATTTTTAAATTAAATTTATAGTATTTTTTTAAATCCCAAGCTTCATTGGGGATAAATATTTTTATGTTCAAAAATGTGAAAGTATTTACTCGTCAACCGCGCGCTTTGACGAGTTTAGATATCCTACCCAATCTTTCACAGCTTCAAACCGACTCTTACGCTTGGTTCCTGAAAGAGGGATTACGGGAGCTGTTTAAAGAAATATCTCCGGTCAAAAATTATACCGGCAAAGAACTCGAACTCTACTTCGAGGATTATTATTTTGATGCCCCGAAATTTGACGAATTTCAGGCGAAAGAAAAAAATCTCACTTACGAATCGGCGCTGCGGGTAAAGTTGAAATTAATCAATAAAAAGACCAAAGAAACCAAGGCGCAAGAAGTTTATTTCGGAGATTTTCCGATTATGACTTCACGTGGCACCTTCATTATTAACGGAGTTGAAAGAGTGGTGGTTTCCCAGATTATTCGTTCCAGCGGCCTTTATTTTAACGCTGCTATGACGCGAGGCCGAAAATTGTTCGGCGCCAAGATTATTCCTAATCGGGGTGCCTGGTTGGAATTTGAAACTGATGCCGACAGCGCTATTTATGTAAAAATTGACAGGAAGAGAAAGGTGCCGGCCACGGTTTTATTGAAGATTTTTGGTTTAGCCACTAATGATGAAATTCTCAAAGCTTTCAAAGATGTAGATACTGGTGAAATAAAATTTATTGAAAAAACCCTGAAAAAAGATATTTCCAAGAGCCAAGACGAGGCCTTTATTGAGATTTACAAGAGAATCAGGCCTGGCGACTTGGCCACGGCTGAGAATGCTCGCGGCTTGATTGAGGGTATGTTTTTCCGTCTGGACCGGTACGATTTAAGCGAGGTGGGAAGATATAAACTTAATCAGCGCTTGGGTTTGGATAAGAGCGTGTCTACCGAACATTTGCTAACCATCACCGATTTGGTTGCTATTTTGAAATTTATCATCAGTTCTAATAATGACGAGAAGGCCGAGCCGGACGATATTGACCATTTGGGCAATCGTCGGATTCGGGCAGTGGGCGAACTGTTGCAAAATCGTTTGCGGATTGGTCTGGCCCGGATGCGCCGTATTATTCAGGACCGGATGTCCACTTATGATATTTTTACTTTAGTGCCGGCACAACTTATCAATTCTCGTCCGATGATGGGCGTCGTCTCGGAATTTTTCAACACCTCGCAGCTTTCCCAGTTTATGAGCCAAGAAAATCCTTTGGCCGAACTGGAACATAAACGTCGTTTTTCTGCTATGGGTCCGGGCGGTTTGACTCGCAAGAGGGCGGGGTTTGAGGTGCGCGACGTTCACCACACTCACTATGGACGCATTTGTCCGATTCAAACTCCCGAAGGTGCGACCATCGGTCTCGTTAGCTATTTGGCTACCTTTGCCAAGGTCAATCATTTTGGTTTTTTGGAAACGCCGTATTTTCGAGTCAAGCACGGCCACGTCACTTCCGAAGTGGTTTATATGGACGCCTGGGAAGAGGAAAAATATTACATTGCTCATAGCGGAATCAAGATGGCGGCGGACGGACGCATTTTGGAGAATGAAGTGGAGGCGCGTTTTCGCGGCGAACCCGGTTTTTATCCGGCTAAATCCATTCAATTCATTGATGTTTCTCCTTTCCAAATCGGCAGCGTTGCCGCTGGCCTTATTCCTTTTCTGGAACATGACGATGCCAACCGGGCTCAGATGGGCTCTAACATGCAGCGGCAGGCCGTTTCCTATCTTGAATCCGAAGCCCCTTTAGTGGGCACGGGATTGGAAGAAAAAGCGGCGCGCGATTCGGGTCAGGTTATTCCGACTGATGTTGACGGTGAAGTTTACGAAGTGGATGCCAGCCATGTTAAAATCAAAGTTTCTGGCAAGAAAGGCAACGCTGAATTTGTTAATTATCGTTTGCGCAATTTTGTGCGCGCGAACCAATACACTTGTATTTCCCAGCGGCCGATTGTTGTAAAAAATCAGAAAGTTAAAAAAGGCGATGTAATCGCCGACAGCTTGTTGACTGATCACGGCGTTTTGGCCTTAGGGAAAAATTTGCTGGTTGCCTTTATTTCTTGGGGAGGTGCGAACTACGAAGACGCGGTTATTCTTTCGGAAAGAGTGGTGCGCGAGGACAAGTTTACTTCTATTCACATTGAAGATTTCTATTGCGATGTGCGTGATACTAAGTTGGGTCCGGAAATCACCACTTTGGATATTCCGAACGTTTCTTTGGAAAAATTAAAAGATTTGGATGAGGAAGGAATTATTCGGATTGGAGCTGAAGTCAATGCGGGAGATATTTTAGTTGGAAAGATTTCGCCCAAGGGCGAAACTGATTTGACCGCTGAAGAAAGATTGCTTCGGGCAATTTTCGGCGAGAAAGCTCGAGACGTCAAAGATACTTCCTTAGTTTTGAAACATGGTAAGCGCGGTCGGGTGGTCGGCATTCAGGTTTTTTCTCGGGATCGCGGCGACAAATTGGAGCCCGGCATCATTAAAAGAATCCAGATTGAAATCGCTCAGTTGCGCCATATTATGGCTGGCGATAAATTGGCCGGTCGTCATGGCAACAAAGGGGTTATTTCCAAGATTGTTCCGGTAGAGGATATGCCTCATTTGGAAGACGGCACGGCAGTGGATGTCATTTTGAATCCTTTGGGCGTTGTTTCGCGTATGAACCTTGGTCAGATTTTGGAAACGCACTTGGGCTGGGCCGCTTCTAAGCTCGGTTATCGGGCGATTACTCCGGTTTTTGCCGGCGCCACTGAAGAGGAAATTAATCAAGAATTGAAATCAGCTGGACTGCCGGAAGATGGCAAGGTCGTTTTGTATGACGGTCGGACCGGTCAGCCGTTTGATCAGAAAGTGATGGTGGGTCAGATTTATATGATGAAATTGATTCATATGGTGGAAGATAAATTGCATATGCGCTCCATCGGTCCCTATTCCTTGATTACTCAGCAGCCTTTGGGCGGCAAAGCGCAATTAGGCGGACAGCGTTTCGGTGAAATGGAAGTCTGGGCCCTGGAAGGCTATGGCGCTGCTTACACTCTGCAGGAAATGCTGACCATTAAATCCGATGATGTGATGGGTAGGGTAGCGGCTTATGAAGCGATTGTCCGCGGCCAAGAATTTAAGAGTCCCAATATCCCCGCTTCTTTCTATGTTTTAATCAATGAGTTGAAAAGCATGGCTCTGGACATTGAGTTGTTAGGCGTCAAAGAGCCGGTTAAAGAAAAAAAGGCCGAAGAGAAACCAGCCAATAAAGAAGTAGCCGCTACCTTTAACGAAGTGGCGAAAGAAGAATAAATTTATGCTACCAGAAGATTTTCAAGCTCTAAAATTAAAATTAGCTTCGCCCGAGGTGATTATTTCTTGGAGTCACGGTGAGGTGACCAAACCGGAAACTATCAATTATCGCACTCAGCGTCCGGAAAAAGATGGTCTTTTTTCCGAAAGGATTTTCGGTCCCACCAAAGACTGGGAATGTTATTGCGGCAAGTATCGTCGTATTCGTTATAAGGGCGTGGTTTGCGATAAATGTGGAGTAGAGGTGACGCGGTCCATTGTTCGTCGCGATCGGATGGGACACATCAAATTAGCCTGCCCGGTTGCCCATATTTGGTTTTTGAAGAGTATTCCTTCCCGGATTGGGATGTTTTTGGGCATTCCTCAGCAACATTTGGAGCGGGTTATTTATTACACCGCTTATATCGTTATCAGCGTTAATGAAGAGGCGAAAAAGAAAGCTTTGGAAGATTTGGAACACGAGTATAAATCTAAGAAGAAAGGCGAAAAGAAATCTGTTCTCAATACCGTTTACCAGCGTCGCCGTGATGAGATCGTCGGGTTGAAGCCCTTGAAGATTCTTTCGGAGATTGAATATTTGGACCTGAGCAGAAAATACGGCCACATTTTTGAGGCTGGTATTGGCAGTGAACCGATTCGCAAGCTGTTGGAAGAAATTGATTTGAAAAAGTTAAAGAAAGAATTGTTCAAATCATTGGCCAATGCCTCTTTGATTGATAAGAAAAAAATAATCTATCGTTTTAAATTAGCCAAATCATTTATAAAAAATAATCTTCGGCCGGAATGGATGTTTTTGACGGTCTTGCCGGTTTTGCCGCCGGATTTAAGACCAATGGTGGCTTTGGATGGTGGTCGTTTTGCCACTTCCGATTTGAATGATCTTTATCGTCGGGTTATTAATCGTAACAATCGTTTGGAAAAATTAATGGAGCTGAATGCGCCGGAGGTTATCATCCGCAACGAAAAAAGAATGCTGCAGGAAGCGGTGGATGCGCTTTTGGATAATGCGGCCCGGGATTCGCAGATGCAGATGACGGCTCAGCGTCGGCCGCTCAAGTCTTTGGCCGATATTTTGAAAGGCAAGCAAGGCCGTTTTCGCCAGAATCTTCTGGGCAAAAGGGTTGATTATTCCGGTCGTTCGGTCATTGTCGTGGGGCCGGAATTGCACCATAACGAATGCGGTTTGCCCAAGAGAATGGCCTTGGAATTATTCCGGCCTTTTGTCGTCAATAAATTGATTGAAAGAGGAATCGTTCACAATATCCGCGGAGCCAATAAGCTGATTGATCAGGGCCCGGCTGAGGTGTGGGCGATTCTGGAAGAAGTGATTGAAGGCCGCTTAGTGCTTTTAAACCGCGCCCCGACGCTTCATCGTTTGGGTATTCAGGCTTTTCAACCTTTGTTGATTGAAGATTTTGCCATTCGCATTCCGCCTTTGGTTTGTACGGCTTTTAACGCCGACTTTGACGGCGACCAAATGGCTGTTCATTTACCTCTGACTCAGGAAGCGCAAAAGGAAGCCAGAGAGTTGATGCTTTCCTCTCACAATTTCTTGAAGCCAGCGAGCGGCGATCCGATTATTGATCCCACCAAAGACATCGTGCTTGGCTGCTATTATCTGACTAAGCTTCAGGAAAAATCCAAAGGAGAAGGGAAAATACTCTCTTCTTTCAGTGAAGCCTCTTTGGCTTATGACAGCGGCTTTATTGATTTGAAAGCGAAGATAAAAGTGCCTAACCCCAGATCTTCTATTTTGAAAGTTGAAGCTGGCGCCCTAAAGACGGAAAATTCTCCGGTCAACTCGCTCATTGAAACTTCCGTCGGCCGTTTGATTTTCAATGACATTTTTGACGCTGATTTTCCTTTCATTAACGAAGTTATTAACAAGAAATTTATCCAGAAATTAGCCGAATTCATAGTTAATAAGGTCGGCTTGGAAAAAGCCGTTGAGATTATTGATAAAATCAAAGCTTTGGGATTCCAATATGCCACCCGTTCCGGCATTACCTGGAGCATGAGCGACGTTAGAATTCCGGCTGACAAGCCAAAAATCATTCAGAAGGCCTTGGCAGAGGTAGCTAAGGTGGATGAGCAATTTAACGAGGGCTTGCTCACCAATGACGAAAGAAAAAGCCACGTTATTCAAATTTGGGAGCAGGCTACTTCTGATATTTCCAAGATTGTAAGCAAGGCCTTGGATACTTACGGTCCGGTTTTTGCCATTATTGATTCCGGCAGCCGCGGCTCTTTAACTCAGGTGAACCAGATGATGGGTATGAAGGGCTTGGTGCAAAGTCCGCAAGGCGACATTATTGAATTGCCGGTTAAATCTTCTTACAAGGAAGGATTTAATGTTTTGGAATATTTCAATGCCAGTCACGGCGCGCGTAAAGGCTCTACCGATACGGCTTTGAAAACTGCCGGCGCTGGTTACCTGACCAGGCGTTTGATTGATGTTTCTCAGGATGTTTTGATTACCGAAGACGATTGTGGCGCCAAAGAAGGCGTTGTCATCAACAGAAAGGACGGCGAAGATTTTGGCTTTAGTTTTTCCAACAGATTGTTCTCTCGCGTGCCTCTGGAAGATATTAAAATTAAAGGAAAGACTGTTGTCCGAGCTGGAGAATTTATTGATCGAATAACTTCCAAATTGATTGAAGTTTCTGAAGTGACGAGCGTCACGGTGCGCTCGCCCCTGACTTGCAAGAGCATTTGGGGAGTTTGTTCCAAGTGCTACGGCTATGATTTGGCCTATAATCATCCGGTTAAAATTGGCACACCCGTTGGCATCATTGCCGCGCAATCCATTGGCGAGCCGGGCACTCAGCTTACTTTAAGAACTTTCCATTCCGGCGGCGTCGCGGGTTTGGATATTACTCACGGTTTACCGAGAATTGAAGAGTTGTTTGAGGTGCGGCCGCCCAAGAATAAAGCGGCTCTGGCCGAAGTTGATGGCGTGGTCATCAGTATTGATGAAAACGAAAAAGAAGCGGTTTTAACGCTCAAGCCCGACGCTGAGCTTAAGAAAAACGCCAAAAAGACCAAAAAATTCAAAAAAATAAAAGCAGAAGTTCTTACCTATTCCATGAATAAACGGGCTAAGGTGCTGGTTAATGTTGGTGACAAAGTAACTGCCGGTACCAGGCTGTGCGAGGGTCCGCTTGAGCTTAAAGAATTGCTGAAAGCCACCAATCGCCGGACCGTGGAAAATTATATTATGCGGGAAATTCAGAAAATTTACGTTTCCGAAGGCGTTAATATCAACAATAAACATTTGGAGCTCATTGTGAAGCAGATGTTTTCACGGGTGAAAGTGAAAGATCAGGGCGAAGGCGAGTCTCTGGTTGGCGAAGTGGTTTCCCGCTCCCGCTTTATTGAAGACAATCGCAAATTAAAAGCCTTGGGTAAAAAACCAGCCAAAGCGGTTCAGCTTTTGCTTGGCATCACCCGGTCGGCTTTAGCCAGCGATAGTTTTCTGTCCGCTGCTTCTTTTCAGGAAACAACCAGGATTTTGGTTTCCGCTGCCACTGAAGGAAAAGTTGATCCTCTGCGCGGCTTAAAGGAAAACGTTATTATCGGCCGCTTAATTCCCGCTGGCACTGGTTATCATAAAAAAGAAGAGAAAAAGCCGGAAAAGTAATTGATAATTGATTATTAAAAAACCGTAATCGCATAATGCGATTACGGTTTTTTTGTCTTTCAGCTTTAAAATCTATTTCTCGGTCTGGGACTGCGGCGGTTGGGCCGGGAAGATGGTTCGCGCCGGCTGTAATTCATTTCTGGTCCGTTTCCTTCCGGAGCCGGCGTCATCGCTTTGAGCGACAAGCCGATTCTGCCATCCGGATCAACGCGAATTACTTTCACTTTGACAGTTTCGCCCATTTTGACAATATCTTCAACTTTTTCCACGCGGTAATAAGCTAATTCCGAAATATGGAGCAAGCCGTCTTTGCTTGGCCCCAAATCAATTACCGCGCCGAAATCAAGAATTTTGGAAACTGTTCCTTCCACAATTTCTCCAACCTTATATTCGTGTGTTATTGATTCCACCATTTTCAAAGCCATTTCCACGCCCGCGTCTTCCAAGCCCGTGACAAAGACACTGCCGTCATCATCAATGTCAATTTCCACTTTAGCCTTTTCCATTATATCTTTAATGGTTTTTCCGCCTGAGCCGATGACTTGGCCGATTTGGTCGGGATTAATTTTAATAATTTTAATTTTTGGCGCCAGAGGAGACAAGGTTTTGCGCGGTTCGCTGATAACGGCGTTAATTTTTTCCAGAATTTGCCTTCTGGCTTCTTTAGCTTGATCCAAAGTTTCTTTGAGGATTTTAATGGTTACGCCTTGAACTTTCACATCCATTTGTACGCCAGTAACGCCGTTTTTGGTGCCGGCGGCTTTGAAATCCATATCGCCGTAATGATCTTCCGGTCCCTGGATGTCAGTCAGGATTTTGTAGCCTTTTTCGTCGTTATTGGGATCAAGCATCAGTCCCATGGCGATTCCGGCAGCCGGAGTCTTAATCGGTACGCCGGCATCCATCAAGGCCAAAGATGAGCCGCAAACTGAAGCCATTGAAGAAGAACCGTTGGATGACAGAATTTCCGAAACTACGCGGATAGTGTAGGGGAATTGTTCTTTATTGGGGATAATCGGCAACAAAGATTTTTCCGCTAAAGCGCCGTGGCCGATTTCCCGGCGGCCTGGACCGCGCATCGGACCGGTTTCGCCCACGGAAAACGGCGGAAAATTATAATGATGCAGGAATCTTTTAGATCCGCTCACTTCCATTGTTTCAATAGTTAATTCATGAGAGGGCGCGGCTAAGGTGATACTGGAAAGGGCCCGGGTATTGCCGCGGGTAAAAATCGCCGAGCCGTGGACTCTGGGTAAAAATCCGACTTCGCAGCTGATTGGTCGAAGTTCATTCAATTTTCTGCCATCCGGCCGTTTGTCTTTTTCCAGAATGTTTTTATGAACCGCTTCGTCAATTGCGTCTTCTAAAAGGGAGTGAGCCTCGTGTATTTGCGTTTCTTCAATTTCCTCGGTTTTTAGCCATTCGGTCATTTCCTTTTTAAGATTATCCAATTTAACTTGTCTCGTCATTTTATCCGTGCCGTAAAGCGCATCTTCCAAGCGGTTGGCCAAAAAAGTATTAATTTTCTCTTTGAATTCCGGAGCCGGTTCTTTTAATTCCACCGTCGCCTTAGGCTTGGCTAGTTTTGAGAATATTTCTTTTTGTAGTTGAACCAGTTTTTTGATTTCTTCCTGAGCCAGATTAAAAGCCTGAACCACCACTTCTTCCGGAGTTTCTTTGGCCGCCACTTCTAACATATTAATTTTATCTTCAGTGCCGCTGACGAAAACATCAAATTCACCCTTTTCTCTTTCGGCATAGGTGGGGTTAATGATGAATTTCTCGCCGATTTTTCCAATGCGGATTCCGGCAATCGGGCCGTTCCAGGGAATATCGGATATTCCCAGGGCCACGGAAGAGCCTAACAAGCCGGCAAAATCCGGATCATTATCACTGTCAATTGAAAGCACCGTGACCACGATTTGGACTTCGCGGCGCATCCGGTGATCAAAAAGCGGCCTGATTGGTCTGTCAATCAAGCGGCCGGTTAAAATAGCCGCTTCTGATGGTCGGCCTTCGCGCCGGACAAAACGGCTGCCTAAGATTTTTCCTGCCGCATAAAACCTTTCTTCGTAGTCAACGGTCAGCGGAAAATAATCAAGGCCAAGCCGATCTTGTTTGGCCATTGTCGCTGTGACTAAAACCGTGGTGTCGCCGTATTGAACGACAACCGAACTATTGGCTTGTTCGGCCAAATTAGAAATTCTAATTTTTAAGGGCCGATTAGCCAAATTATCAACTGAGAAAACCTTTTCCTCCATATTTTTATGTTTTTACCCCGTTGAGTATTAATAATCTCATTATTCTAATGATAATGAAATTATTAATAAAAATTTAAATTAATTAAATTTTTTACTCAACAGGGTGAATTTTTCCCGAAAAGAGTGAATGCTTAAGGCAGAAGAAAAAGAATTGGTTTATTTGCTGACAAATGCTTTTTCTTCAGCCCTACCCTTAATTGACCCTTCTCAGTTTTGCTCCGCCTCAGGCGGAAATTATTTTATTTGACGTTTTTTTGTTAAGTTCGAGCTAATTAAAAATCTTCCCGGCTGGCTTTCTAAGTCAAAGAATTCATCCGCCTCTTCTTTGATTTTTGCTGAGGCGCTTCGACCGAAGGCAATGACTTCTACTTGTTTACCTAAGCCGTTCAGATATTCAATTAACGGAACAAAATCTCCATCGCCAGTTATCAAAACGATCGCATCCACCGAATCTTTCAGACGGATGGCGTCTACGGCCATGCCCACATCCCAATCGGCCTTTTTAAAGCCGCCGGGATAGACTTGCAGATCTTTCATTCTTAATTCAATGCCGATTTTTTCCAAAGCGTCAAAAAACGAACTTTCGCCTTCGGCGGTTTCACTTTTAACGACATAACCGATCGCTCTGATGAGTTTACGGCCGGCCAAAGCGGCCTTTAGAACCTCTTTGAAGTTAACGCGCGCCTGATAAATATTTTTTGCCGAATGATAGAGATTCTGAATATCAAAAAAAATCGCTACTCTCTGTTCCTTATGTTTCATTACCATATGTAAATATAAAGCTCCGATTATTTCTTCAGCCCCAATTTTTTGATTAAGGCGTTATATCGGCGCTTAGAAGTTTTATTTAAATAATCCAAGAGTTTTTTCCTTTTGGATACCATTTTCAATAAACCGCG
>JAKLFS010000020.1 GCA_022711075.1 Patescibacteria group bacterium
GTGGGCTAAAAAGAGAATTATAAAAAGTGCGGCTGCTGGCTTATGAATGCTGCTCAGCGGACTGCGATAGCCGCCAAAGGCGCCGGAAATAAAAACAACAATTAGAGCTAATAACATTAAAATATTAACGATAACCAAAGATTTTTTCATATTAATTATTATACCTTAGCGGCTAATTGCCCGCAAGCAGCCTTAATTTCTTCGCCCAAACTCTGCCGAATGGTGGTATTAACTCCCCGTTTCATCAAATAATCCCGAAATTCCTGAATCTTTTCCTTGGAGGATGGCTTTAAAATTTCTGAAGTAGCGTTATAACGGATTAAATTTACATGTAATAAATAGCTGTCTTTCATTGATTTAATATATTTTACCAGATCTTCGGCATCTTCTTTGGAATCATTAACGCCATCAATCATCAAATATTCAATAAAGACTTTTCTTTGAGTAATATTCAAATAACTTTGAATAGCTTTTTTTAAATCAAAAAGGTCGTGCTTTTTATTAATGGGCATAAACTGGCTTCTTTTTTGATTATCGGCAAAATGCAAAGAAAGCGCCAGATTGACCTGGGGCATTTCTTCGGCAAACTTTTTTATTCCCGGCGCGATTCCGCTCGTGGAAACTGAAATGCTGCGCGAGCCGAAAGCAAATAACTTCGGGTCAATCAGCATTCTCAAACTTTCTTTAACATTTTCCCAATTAAGAAGCGGCTCGCCCATTCCCATATAAACGATGTTTTTAATATCCGAAGCGGCAAATTTAAAATCGGAATCCCCTAGCTTCTTTATTTGCTGCCGCCAGAATAAAACCTGGCTGCTGATTTCATCGGCCGTCAAATTTCTTTTGAAACCCGAGCGACCGGTAGCGCAAAATTTGCAGCCCAACGGGCAACCGGCCTGAGAAGAAACGCAAACCGATAAGGCAGTCGGACGCGGCAAGAGTAAAACGGTTTCAATTAAATTTCCGTCTTTTAATTTTAAAAGCGCCTTGAACGATCTTCGATCTTCGGAAATTAAAACTTGAACGGCAACAAACGGTAAAATATCAACAGTTTCATCCAAAAATTGAGCTAATTCTTTCGGAATTTCCCTGATTGCGGAAAATGAAGAAGCGCCATCTTTAAAAATGGCTTTTTTAATTTGTTCCAGCCGGAATTTCGGCTGTTTTTTATCCTGAAGCGCTTTTTCTAATTCTTCAATAATCATAATATTTCAAATTATAACACGAAGCCGCCTGAAACAAAGGCTTCAAGCGGCAAGTTTGCTTTAAACGAATATTACTTTTACGATTATTTGTCCTCAGACGAAACGGCAATTTTCTTTGACTTACTGAAAACAAAAATATAAAGGATTTCTAAGATGCCCAACGTATTAAGGACCAAAAAAACCATAAACCAACATTTATTTTGAAGCCGAGCGGCTTTCCATAAAGCTACGCCCTTCCACGGCAATGTCCATAAATATATGAGAAAGAGAATCAGCTGATTTTGTGCTAAAAATTGCTCCATAACCGTTAATTATTTAGCATCGACTAACTGATAGTATTATAGCAAATTTCCCCAAAATAAAAACAAGGCCGTCTTGAGCGGCCTGTTTTCATCATCGCGATTTAACCTTATGGTTGCGGGGATGCAACTGACCTGAGTTGAATGGATTGCGCAGTAATGCTTCCGTCCTGGCTTGTTTTACCCATAACCGTCACATTTTCGCCAACAGCCAAATCGCTTAAAATCCCGGAAACAGATTTGCTGATTTCCATGCTTTCGGAATAAAAAATTATTTTGGAACTGCCGTCCTGAGATTTGACCGTAATACTCTTGTCATCTTTAGCAGTAATTTCTCCAGCAATCAAACCTCCGCCGCTTTTGCTCCCGCCGTTAATTCGCGCGCCAGTACCAGAACCGTTTTGTAAACCTCCGCCCGGCATTTGCGATCCCCATTGCCCCGAGACGAAGCTCGGCTTTTTCGTTTGACCGTATTTCATTCCGCCATAAAACGCTCCGGCCCCAACCACCAATAAAGCTGCAACGAAAATTGGAATAATTTTTTTCATACTAATCTTGGACTTTTAATGTTCGACTTTTTTTGTTTATTCATACCTTAATGCTTCAATCGGATTAAGCTTGGATGCCTTTCGCGCCGGATAGTAACCGAAAATAATTCCAATGGCCGCTGATACGCCCACGGCCAGTAAAATTGACGTTATTGAAACTTTTGTCGTAATGCTGCCAAAATAGGAAACTCCCCAAGCCAAAACCCATCCTAAAACGATACCGACAATTCCGCCGATAAAGGTAAGCATCACGGCCTCAACTAAAAATTGCGAACTGATATCTTTTTTCTTCGCGCCGATGGCCTTTCTCAACCCGATTTCCCGCGTTCTTTCAGTCACAGTCGTTAACATCATATTCATAATGCCAATGCCGCCGACTACCAAAGAAATTCCGGCAATGGCTCCCAAAAGAATGGTCAGGGTATTAGTAATAGAAGAGGCACTCGCGATAATATCAGACTGATTCATAATACTGAAGTCTGCCACGCTGACATTATGGCGCGACAACAATAAACTGGTAATATCGTTTTGCGCCTCAGTCATCGAATCTTGGTCAATCGCTGAGACATAAATAGTGGAAACGTACTTGTTGCCGGTTAAAAATTGCTGAGCAGTGGAAACTGGAATTAAAATGATATCGTCTTGATTGGTCATGCCGCTACCGCCTTTTGATTTGGTGACACCAATGACTTTGAAATTTATTTTGTTGATACGAATAGTCTGACCGACCGGATCGGCCCCTTCGCCGAATAAATCTTCACTGACCGTCGGACCGATCACCGCCACCTTGGCGGTTTTGGAAACATTCTGTTCGGAAATAAAACTGCCCGAATCAATTTCCAAATTTCGCACTTCTAAATAAGACGGGGTGATTCCGGTCACGGAAGTGTTGGTGTTTGTCCCCTTAGCCGTAACCTGATAGCGACCAGAAGTTTGAGGCGCCACGGCCTTAACCGTATCAACCTCAGCCGCAATCGCCTCAGCGTCTTCTAAAGTTAAAGTTTGCGCTGAACCCCGCTGCATTTGCACTTGCGTCCCAAACGACCGCTGCGCTCCCGGCATTACCATAATCAAATTGGAACCAAGCGCTTCAATGTTAGATTGAATGGAACTTTGAGCGCCCTGACCGACAGAAATCATGGCAATGACTGAACCGATACCGATAACAATGCCTAAAATCGTCAAACCCGAACGCGCCTTATTGGCCAATAAGGCCGATGATGTTTCTTGAAATAGATCATTAATAAGCATACTTTTACCGTTTACTCTTTAATGCGTCTGGCGGCGGTGGAACTTTGCGCCGGCCTGTCTTCCACGATTTCTCCGTCTTTAATTTCAATAACTCTTTTGGCATGTTCAGCAATGTATTTCTCATGAGTAATCAGAATGATGGTGCGGCCTTGCTCATTTAATTTCTGAAAAGTTTCCAAAACAATGTCGCCGGTCTTACTATCCAAATTACCAGTCGGCTCATCGGCTAAAATCAAAGTTGGATTATTAACCAGGGCCCGCGCTATGGCCACGCGCTGCATTTGTCCGCCGGAAAGCTGATTAGAAAGATGATAAAAATGTGACTGGTCAAAACCAGCGTTAGTCAAAGCGGTCTTGGCACGGAGCTCACGTTCTTCTTTGGTAACATTGGCATAAACTAAAGGCAGCATTACATTTCTTAATACCGTTGTCCGCGGCAAAAGATTGAATGATTGGAACACAAAACCAATTTGATTCTTCCTGATGTCTGCCAATTCGTCGTCGCTAAATTTGGCAACATCCTGATTATTCAACAAATATTGACCGCTTGTCGGAGTATCCAGCGCGCCTAAAATATGCATTAAAGTGGATTTACCGGAACCGGACGGGCCAATAATGGCCACAAATTCCCCATCTTTAATTTTAAAAGAAACCCCTCTCAGCGCGATGGTTTCTCCTGCTTCGCTTTTGTATATTTTTGTTATATTGCGGCATTCAATCATAATTTTAGGCTAACCGCCAGGACCGCCCATCCGCATTCCACCTCCCGTACCGCCGTTGAGTTCTTGCAACAAACTGCCGGAAGAAGTCGCTTTAGTGCTAGTATTGGCAGTAGAAGAAGAATCAGAGGAAGAAACTGTTTTGGTTATCACTTTATCACCCTCAGTCAAACCACTGGTAATTTCCGTATAATCGTCGTTAACCAAACCGATTTCAACGGTTTTATTTACTGGCGCATTATTTTCCAAAACCTGAACATAATTAACATCGCCCTGGCTTTTCAAAGCGGCATTGGGAATCAAAAGAACATCGGTTTTTGAGTCTGTTATAATCGTAGCGGAAACACTCATACCTGATTTAATGCGGACATCAGTCGTAGCGAAAGCGATTTTGACATTATAGCTTACAACTCCCTGACTGACTGTGCCGATGGCATCAATTTCATCAACCTGACCGACAACATCCAACCCTTCAATGGCATCAAAAGTAAGCATGGCTTTTTGACCGGCCTTAACATTGGCAGCGTCAACTTCATTTAAGGTAACTGAGGCATACAGGTCATTACTGATAAGCGTGGCTACGGTACCGTATGATTGCAGAGAATCAACAGAATCACCGGTATGCACATTTAATTGGGCTATGATGCCGGTGAAGGGTGCGGTAATATAATATTCATTTAAATTTTCTTTGGCATCAGCCAAGGCCGATTCTTTTTGCGTTATCGCCGATTGTTGCGATTTAATGTCCAATTCGTCAGGACCGGCTTTTAAATCTTCCAGAGAAGCAGTCTTTTCCGCAATACTTCTCTCGGCCGTGACAATAGCGTCTTTATAATTTTTGATTAAATCCTTAAGAGTGGTGATGCTGGAAAGATAGGTATTGCTTCGGCCGATATACGTACTGTCATCAGTCGCCTTAATCACCAGATCAACTGATTTGGTGGTATTATATGTTTCCAGGATCAACGCATCCAAAACAGCCGTGTCGGAATAACGATTGGCTTCCTGATAATCATCTAAATTATCGTTATATTGCTTCCAGACAGAATCCGAAGAAAGATTTCCCGTGTTTGCCCATTGATTGGGTGTCAGTTTTGAAAAAACCGACATAACACTCGGCAAGCCTAAGACAATATCAGACACGGTTTTAAATCCGTCTTCATAAGCTTTGGCAAGATTTTTTTCAGCGGTCTCCTTTGACTCCTGAGCCTGTTCCAAA
>JAKLFS010000021.1 GCA_022711075.1 Patescibacteria group bacterium
CGCCGCTTAACGGTTAAAAGATCGCGTTCGGTCTGAATGCGGTTGATTATTCTTTCCAAAAGACCGGCTGGCGGATCCAGCGGCTTTAAACGGGAAAATAATTTTCCGTAATTGTCATCCATAAAGTTATTGAGGGCTCTGCGATACGACTAGGAGGCGCTATTGGTGGCGCGCCCCCTAGTCGTATGCCGCCACTGCCAATCTGGAAAGCGGCGGCAAATATCCCTCGACCTATAATTAATACGACCAAGTAACGATAATTGGTGCATCCCAATCTATTCCAAAAGATGCATTAAAATCTCCCTTAAGCTGAGGAGACTGCGGCGATAACGGCTTTTTACCGTATTGAGCGATTCGCCGGAGGCATCGGCAATTTCCTGAAAAGTAAGACCGCCATCGTGATGCAAAACGATTACAGAACGGGGGCCGACAGGAAGCTGCTCCAGGGCCGATTCCAAAATATCAGCCAAATCTTTGCGCTCAAAAATATCGCTGGCTAAAGGCGCCGGATCAACCAAGGAATCTGTAATAGCGTTAGTATCATCTTCGTTGTCAAAATCGGAAAACGGCGCCGCTTTTTTCTTTTTCAGAAAATCCAAAGAAGTATTTTTGGCGATGGCAAAAATCCAGACCTTGAAGCTTTTTTGCCGCCGCTCCCGCGGATTGGCAAAGCGACTTTTCCGAGGATTGAATTTTTTAATATTCCTCCAAACCCGGAGAAAAACTTCCTGAACGACATCTTCCGCTTCAGCGGCATTTCCAAAATAGCGAAAAACAAACCTATAAACCGGTTTAAGATATTTGGCAATCAATGTCTCCAGCGCCTTCTCCTCACCTTTCAAATAACGCGCCACTAATTGTTCGTCGGAATAATCATCCATAACCGGTTATGTCTTAAGTAATTAAACGGGTGATTGCAAAAATCAAAATAATACCAAAAATGGTGAGGCCCACGAGCTTATAAGAGCTGTGCTTGCTGTGAGCCTCGGGCAAAAGATCGGCTGCCGCGATATAGAGCAAGAAACCGGCGAAAAACCCCAAATACAAAACCAGCGTTTTATTGGAAATAGTGAAAACAAGGGTTGATAACGCGCCTAAAATCGGAGCCAAAGCGTCAATTATCAAAAAAACAATGGATTTTTTAACGGTGTTCTTATTGATAAGCATTAAGCTGATGGTATTTAAGCCGTCGGAAAAATCATGAGCTAAAACCGCGATGGTGATCAAAATCCCCACCTGGAAACTGGCCTGGAAGCCCAAACCAATTCCGACGCCGTCCAAGAAGCTGTGGAGTATCAAACCGGAAGCGCTTAATACTCCCACCAGAGGATGTTTATGATCGGCGTACTGCTCTTCGTGCGAATGATGGAGAACCGCCGCCTTTTCTAAAATGTGAATAAATAAAAATCCGCTGATGAGCGCAATCATCGGCAAAACGATATTCAGGTTATACGTCTTGGTAAGCTGAAAAATCTCCGGAATAACATCAAAAAAAATAACCGAGAGCAAAACGCCGGCGGTAAAACTGATAATGTAATGAAGCTTATCTTTAAATTTAATCCCCAGCAATCCGCCCAGGAAGGTGGAGAAAAATGTCGCGATGGCAAAAATAATCGCCGTCATAAATCCTATTCTATCAAAAAGCCGCCTCTTTGGAAAGGCGGCTTGAGAATCAAACGTTAATTAATTTTCAAAAGGTCTATTTCAAAAATCAGAGTGGAATTGGGAGGAATCACGCCCAGATCATTGACGCCATAACCCAATTCCGGCGGTATGATCAACCTTCTTTTCTCGCCAACCTTCATTCCGGCCACGCCGATATCCCAACCCTGGATCACCTTGCCTGCGCCCAAATTAAAACTGTAGGGTTCGCCATGGTCAGCGCTGGCGTCAAATTTCTGACCATTTTCCAACGTGCCCACGTAGTTAACGGTTACCTTATCGCCGCTTTTCGCTTCCGCGCCATCGCCTGGTTTCAATATTTCTATTACTACACCATCTTTATTCATTTTGGTAAGATTATTTTGCTCTCCTGGAGTATTGGTAGGAGTGGTTGTTGGTCCGCTCACCTTTTTCTCGAAAAGCAAGATTAAACAGACGACTACGACTAAGAATATTAACGCGATAATTATTATTTTTTTATTCATAGAAAAATATTATAGGAAATTTTTTAAACTGATTCAAGCCCTGCGCCATTCGTTTTCTCCAAAATCAGCTGATTGAGAATTTTCTTAACGCTCGTAAGGCTTTCGGCGTCCAAAACGGAAATCGCCAAGATATTTTTGTTCAATTTTTTCATTTTTTTCACTATCTCTTTCAAAGCATCGGGGGAAACTTCGTCGCTTTTGCTGATAAAAAGATGCTCGGGCTTTGCCAAAAGCATTTTATTATAAGCTTCGAGCTCTTTGCGAACAACTTTATAATCCGCAACTGGATCGCTGGAATCAGCCGCCACCAAATGAAATAAAACTTTGGTGTGCTCAATATGCCGCAAAAATTTAATGCCCAAACCCTTGCCTTGCGAAGCGCCTTCAATCAATCCCGGGATATCGGCCAAAATCAAATCATAATAAGCTCCCAGATTCGGTTCCAAAGTGGTGAAACGGTAATTAGCCACCTTGCTTTTGGCGCTGGTTAATTCATTCAATAGGCTGGATTTCCCGACATTGGGCAAGCCGATTAAGCCGACATCGGCGATCAATTTCAGCTCCAGGCGAAATTCAAATTCTTCGCCCGGTCTGCCTGGTTCAAATTTTCTGGGACTGGTATTGGTTGAAGAACGGAAATGAAAATTCCCTCTTCCGCCGATTCCGCCTTTAGCGATGAGCTCCAGCTGGCCGATTTTCAAAATTTCCAAATCCTGGCCAATAGTTAAATTATGAACAACCGTTCCAACGGGAACGGGTAGAATCAAATCATCGGCCTTGTGGCCATCGCGAAATTGAGAACGGCCGTCATCTCCGTCTTTAGCTTTAATATCCCGCTTCCGCTGAAAAGGATTAAGCGCGCTTAGATCAGCCACTCCTTCAACGTAAACGCTGGCGCCGTCTCCGCCTCGAGCGCCTGTGGGACCTAAAGACATCAGATTGCTGTTAAAGGCCACTGCCCCCTTTCCGCCGTGACCAGCTTGAACTTTGATTTTTACATCATCAATAAGCATGTTATCAATATATACTATTTTGACGAATAAAGAAAAGGCCGCCCCTAACGATAGGCGACCTCAGCCGTTCTGGTTTGTTAATTCTTTTAAAGAAAGTGCTATTGCTTATGCTACAACAGCTCCCTGGGTAATCTCCAAATATATATACCCAGAATAAACGACGAGGCTGCCATAATGATGAATATCGGAGTGAAACCGATTGTTTGAATTAAAATTCCTCCGATCAATGCGGCCAAGCCCACGGCAATGGCGGCAACACCCTCCCATTGACCCCATTGAGCAATAGAATGATCCTGAACCGTGTGAGAGCTATAAACTGAATCAAATGCAGGTGTAGCCAACGCAACACCAATACCCCAAAGAACTTGAGTAAGAATAAGCTGAGCGATGTCATGCATAAAAGCATAACTCAAAAAGGTCACGCCACGAATACAGTAGCCTAAGGCCAATAATAACTCTTGTTCTTTAACTTTTAATTGCCAAGTGCCGAATAAAAGCGTCAAAATTCCAGCAACAACAGAGAAAAGACCCCAGGAGATTCCAGCGAAAACAATGCTTCCTCCTATTTTTTGAACAAATATTGCATAAAATGGGGTAAATAAACCCGTAACAAAAACAATAACAGTATTAACACTAATCAAAATCCTAAGGCTTTTATTTAGTTTAACACGCGGCAATATTGCGTTAAAAATTATTTTGATATTCATATCTTTTTCTTTTTAAAAAGGTGGGGAAGCGCTTGCGCCAGCTTCCGCTCTTTTTCTTCCTCGGATAATGGGTCAAATTTTTCCACCGTTTCTACTTCGAACTGACCTTCAATAAAATGTCCTTGCTCGCGCGCTTTGGCGATGGCTAATTTAGAATCGTCTTGACCGTGAATCATTACTTCAACTTCCATCGGCTCTTCCGGCTCAAACGGATTACTGAATCTTACGCGGTAAAAAAGCGCTGGTCCTTGTTCCATTTCTTTTTTTATTGGCTCCGGAAAAAGATCTTTTTGTTCCATATGTTTTTATTCTGCTTTTAGCTCCGAACCCGGACAAACGACTGCGCATTTGTTTTCCAGACACAACGAAGTAAACGGACAACGCGATTGAACCAAATATTCCATCGGAGTTTCACAATCATCGCTACCAACACAAGTTATTTCCAAAACCTTTTCTACTTTATAAGAATCGAGGTTGTATCCTTGCGGTAAAACAATATTTCCCGGACAAGGCGCGAATTCGCAATTCGGCCAAATGCGACCGACATACGATCCATCCGGGCAAAGCTTGGCCTCTTGGGTGCAATAAACCGGCTTGGAAGCATTTACAGATAAGTGCCAAATGGAATAATTAAGAAAACCGGCAAAGCTGACCCAAAGAATATACGGTGCTAAGAGCCAGGCAGCTGCTTTGGAAATTTTAGAAAACACAATGATGGTAGCCAGAATTGCCAGCCAGAGAAAAATAATTTCAACGAACGCTGCCCCTGGACTATGCCCGCCGAAAAAGATTATTGACCAAAATATATTAAGCACAAACTGAAGAAAGAAAATCCCCACACTCCATTTCCCCGTTTTCAGTCGGACTATAGAACCATTCGCGCGAATTAGGGCATGATGACGCCAAATAAGATATAAGGAAATGCCCATCAAAGCGAAAAGGAAAATCCAGATCGGAGCAAAAAGCCAAGACGGCGGCATCCAGGTTGGCTTAGCCAAGCCGAGATACCAATTGGAACCAATGGCTGACA
>JAKLFS010000022.1 GCA_022711075.1 Patescibacteria group bacterium
TTGGCGGCCTGCCAAAAAATTTCCATTTCCTGAGCAGATAAAGTAATTTCCAATTCCACTTGTGCTTTAGGCAAATTTTTTATTTTATGTTGCATTGGTTTTTAATAATAACTTAAGCTTGCGAAGCTAAATCAATTATTTTTTCAGCGGTTTTTTCGCCGATCCCATCAAGCTCCATTAATTCGTCTTTGGTGGCTTTTTTCACTTTTTCCTCGTCATACCCGGCTTTAGTTAAAGATTTGACGATTTTATCAGATAAGCCAAAGAACGGCTTCTGAACTTCTGCCGATTCTGATTTTTCCTCTGAGGCTAGTGGCAACTCCGCTTCGGCGATGCCGCCTTCAATCACTTTTTCCGGAGCTGACTCGCTTCTGACGTCAATTTTCCAACCAGTCAATTTGGCTGCCAACCGAACGTTTTGACCGCCGCGGCCAATAGCTAAAGAAAGCTGATCTTCCGGCACGAACACCCTCACTTCCCGACGAGGCTCTATTTCCACTCGGGAGGCTTTAGCCGGCGAAAGCGACTGGGCGACGAATTTTTCCGCATCTTCAGACCATTTGATAATGTCTATTTTTTCCTGACCAATCTCGCTTAAAACCGCCATCACGCGCGTTCCTTTTTGACCGACGCAAGAACCAATAGGGTCAATGCCATCAATCGTGGAATGAACCGCAATCTTGGTGCGAAAGCCAGCTTCACGCGCGATAGACATCACTTTAACCGTTCCTGAAGCGATTTCCGGAACTTCCAGTTCAAAAAGTTTGGAAATAAATTTGGGATGACTGCGGGACAAAATAATCATGGTGCCGCGATTGTCCTCCTGAACGGCTAAGATGTAGAATTTCATCCGCTCACCTATGCGATAACGCTCGCCCGGGATAGATTCATTATAAAACATTACGCCCTGCGCCCGACCAAGGTTAATGAAAACATTGCGGTTTTCTATCCTCTGGACGATACCACTGATGATTTCTCCTTCTTTATCTTTATATTCAGAAAGCACAGCCTCGCGCTCCGCTTCTCTTAAGCGCTGCAGAATGACCTGCTTGGCGGTTTGAGCAGCGATGCGGCCGAAATCTTCATGACTCTCCAAAGGAAAAATCACTTCTTCGCCGACTAAGACCTCGGGCTTTATTTCTTTGGCCCCTTCCAATAAAATATGGCGGTCGGCATTAAAGCGGATTTTCTTTTCGCCTTCCTTGGCGCTTAAAACTTCTTCTTTGAGAAACGCTTGATTAAACTCTTCTCTTTCCGGCATTATTTCGGATTCAATTGCCTCTTCCTCCTTGAGCATCCCGGGTTCAACCACAATTTTCACTTGCCAAAATTTAACCTCACCGGTTTCGGGATCCATTTTCGCCCTGATAATTTCGTTTTTCTTGCGATACTCTTTTTTGTAAGCAGCGGCAATGGCCTGCTCAATAGTTTCAATGATTTTTTCCTTGGCGATGCCTTTTTCTTCGGCAATCTGAGTAATCGCAGAACTAAAATTCTTTAAATCAAACATAATGACAAAACGATTAAAACGACTTTTTATTTATTAATAAAGGCCCACCTGCGGTGGACCTCGTCTTTCAGCCTGAGATTATATTATAAGCAATCAAAATCGAAAGTCAAGCCAACTCCTTAACCCATTGGGAGGTTAAAGGGCGGCTCGCCTTTTTTCGCTTCAATACGGCGCAAGAACGGCGCCTCCACGCCCACAATCGGAAAATGATAAACTGTCGCCAGTTCTTCGGCATTCAAAACCGCTTTGATCTTATCATTAAACATTCGCAAACGATAATTCGTATAAAGCAGGCGTTTTTTCAAAAATTCTTTTTGGCTCTTAAACGGCTGTTTGGCAGAAGTGGAAGTCGGCTTAAATGGCTTGAAAGCGTTCATATTTTGAGTGCTGAACTGATTCATCATGCCCATAATGCTTGAGACGTTCAGGCGGCTAAAAGCATCGCGCTTGTCAATATACACAAAGCGGATAACCGTTTCAAAGCCCAGCTTGGAAGATTTTTCTTCAACGGCTTTAATGATGTCTTTTTCGCCCGGCGTCAAAGATGTCATTTGGCTGGCTGGCCCTTCTTTGTCGCCGCCTTCATCGCTCCAAACAGGATAAACTACCGGCGCCTTAACCAAATTAATCAAAAACTCCCAAATGAATTCAAAAAATCCAATATCCTTTTTGGGCGATTTCTTGCCGGCCAATTTCGCCACCACCTTATCCGATTCTTTTTTCCAGTCGTCACCGGTATATCTGATTAAAATTTGCATCCAAATTTTTTCATCACTTTTCAACTTGCTCATTGTTTCTACCAAGCTGGCAATCGGATCCAGACGCTTTTCCTCTTTTACCTCTTCGAAATACGGGTAAGTTTTAATAGGATAGGCGGTATCTTTGGCCAAGCCGTATTCCGCCGTCCAAATATCAAAATATTTGTTCGGCAGGTCTTTCGGCGCCAAATTAATATAATCGTCTACTTCCACAATTTCCGCATCGGGATACTGGGCGTAAATCTGCGCCTCCACCAGATTGCGGAATTGTTCCGGAGTGCGGATGTAAAAAGCGATGCCGCCGCCGGTTCCGACGATTTCAAAGCTCAGCCACAGCTGCATTTCTCCTTTAATATACTTCTTCTTGAACTCATCAATGGACATTTTTGTGGCATGGAAAGTCGCAAAAATATTCTCCATTGATTTGGGAGTTTTAATCAGCTCCTTCGGAATCCTTATTTCCAAAAGGTTGTATTTGACTGACTTTAAAAATTTGAAATGGATGTAAAATTTCCAATAATCCCAGACAATAAAAATCAAACCGAGCGGGACAACAATCCACCAAACCCAGCTGAAAACGCGGGCGATTGAAATGAAAATTCCGTTAAGAATGTTAAAAAATTCGCTCATAATAAGCGCGGTAGCGAAAAATTAGCGCACCAAGCTATACCGGCCATCGGGCAATTTCTTGAACAGTTTTTTGTCCTGAAGGTTAATTAAAACAGTCGTATCCTTAACCAAACGATGTTTCTTCATCTCTTCCACTAATTCTCTGTAGGTTTTAGGTCCGGTTTTCTTCATTACTCTCACCAGGACATCCTTAACGGTGCCCGGTTCATAACCCCAATCTTTCAAGGCATAAAGACCGCGGCCGACCAAAACGAAATTCGGATCTTTGATCAATTCATTATGAACGGTAGTAGGCTGGGCCTTCTTTTCATCAAAACCGGCGTCATTAATCAATCTGGCGATGTCAACGAAGTGCAAGGGCTGATTCTGTTTTTCCAAAATTAAATAAGCCTTGGTATTGACGCTGGCCGGCCGGATGAAAGACCATTTGGTCAAACCGAATTCACCAAAAGGATTGAAGCCGAATTCTTTAGAAACGTCCAAGTATGACAACAAAATGTTTTCGTTCTTCAGGGAAAAGTTTCGCATGGTCTTGTGAACCAAATCGTGATATTCGTCCAATTCCAAAGGATCATTCTTGCGAGTCAATTCTTTTTTCACAAAATCGTTTATCCGGTTCAATTTTTTCAAAATTTCAGGGTCGCGATACCAGGCGGAATAATTATCTTTCTTTTCTATTAAATAATTAAAGTGGGGAGCCAAATCCAAAAGAAACCAAATATGATTTTGGAGTTTGGCAGCCGTCTTGTCTCTTTTTAAATCTTTAACAGGGTCGTTCGCCAAAGAATTAGCCGTTTCTTCCAATAATCTTTTTTCCCGACGGATGCCACCCAAGACATCCAGATAAGATTTCAGATTTTCCACTATTCCGCTCAAATCATTCAGATTTTTCCGCAAAGCCAAAAGAGCCACATCTTCAATCTGGCGGATTCTTTCACGGGTTACCCCCTTTTCCTCGCCAATGGCCTCAAGGGTCATCGGATCGCTTCCGGACAAGCCGTATCTTTTTTCCACTACTTCTTTCTGTTTCTCCGGCAAAGTTGCCAGAAAATCAGTCAAAGTTTTAAAAATTACATTATCCATGGTAAGTTCTTTCTTTTAACGTTTTAATACCGTGATTTGATATTAAGCGAAAAACAAAAGATTGTCAAGTTCTTACTTCCGCCTTTTACCATGAAAGGCCTGATGGATTTCTTTCAATTCTTTATTGGTCAAATGGGTATAAATCTGAGTAGTGTTAAGATTGGAGTGACCCAAAAGCAATTGCACGGAACGCAAATCCGCTCCGTTTTGCAATAAATCCGTGGCGAATAAATGACGCAAGGTGTGCGGCGTAACTTTTCGGGAGATTCCCGCTTTCGCGGCATAAAAACGCAAAAGGCGCTGAATGCTTCTGGGAGTAAGACGGATAAAACTCTTAGTCTTGGGAGATTTGGGAAAACTAACAAACAAGGCTTCTTCCACGTCCTGACGCTTGGCCAGATAATTTTTCAAAACTTCCTTGGCGCGCCCTGACAGAAAAACTAAACGGATTTTATCGCCTTTCCCCTTAACGCTGAACTCTCCCCTATCCAAATTAATATCATCGCGATTCAAATGACAAAGTTCGGAAACACGAAGTCCGGTGGAAAACAAAGTTTCCAAAATCGCCTGATCGCGCAAACCGGAAAGCGAATTGGTTTCGGGCGCAGCCAACAATCTTTCCAAATCATTATAACTGATGATGTCAATTTCGTGCGGAGAAGATTTGGCCAACTCTACCTGTTCGGCAGTCAGACTTTTAACGCCGATTTTAGCCAGATATTTTAAAAGTCCGCGCAAAGCAATGACGTAATAATTC
>JAKLFS010000023.1 GCA_022711075.1 Patescibacteria group bacterium
GCCCAAGGCCTTGACAGCCGGGGCTTCACCGATAAAATGCACTGGCACTTCCGCAACGATTTTTTCATCCAAGCGCACCTGATAGAAATCGATGTGGATCGGCTCATTGGCTAAATTATCATACTGCACTTCAGTGACAAGTACCGGCCGCTTTTCCTTCTTCTGGCCGGAATCAAAATCCAATTCAATCATCGTATTCTCGCCCACCTCCTGATAAATTTTGTTAAAATCCTTTTGGGAAATGGCCAATTCCACGTTTTCAACTTTATGACCATAAAGAATGGCGGGAATTAATCCTTCCCGTCTCAAAACACTGGTGTTTTTATTATCGCGCAACGACGCGCTAAGTTTTATACCCATATTTATTCATCCTAACACAAAAACCGCTAAAAAGCAACACGACCCGCTTGGCTAATTGGTTAAAAGCGGATTTTACTGATAAATTTTACTTTAGTAAGATTTGGCGAAAAACGCTTTTCTTTTGGAGAGTTTTCCAGAATAAACGCATTTTCCTTCGGAAGATGTTTGTTCAAGTGGAATACAACTGACCACGGCGCCAGTCTCTTCTTTAATTTTTGCTTCTGTTTCTTTATCTTCGCACCAATAAGCCAGAACAAAATTGCCATTGGCTATTTCTTTTTTGAAATCTGCCAAATTATCAACTTCTTTTATTTTTTTATTCCGATAATCCAAAGCGCGGCCATAAAGATTCTTTTGAATTTCGGCCAATAATTTTTCTATTTCCGGAAGCAAAACGTCTCTTTTGACCGTTTTCTTTTCAGCCGTATCGCGGCGCGCCAAGACAACCGAATTATTGGCAATATCTTTCAGCCCGATTTCCAGGCGCAGCGGCACTCCTTTTCTTTCCCAGGCGAAAAACTTCTCACCCGGCCGCTTGTCGCTATTATCAACAACAAAACGGAAGTTCTTGCTGTTTTTGATTTCTTCAACTATTTTCTTAACTTCCAGGTCTACCGCCTCTTTTTCGTTTTCTTTGGGCCAAACCGGAACGATCACAATTTGAATCGGAGCCACTTGGGGCGGCAGAACCAAACCGTTATCGTCGCTATGAACCATTATCAAAGCGCCAATGGAACGGGTGCTTAATCCCCAACTGGTCTGCCAGCCGAATTGTTTATTGCCCTGACTATCGGAAAACTGAATGCCAAAGACTTTGGAGAAATTATCCCCTAAATTATGAGAAGTGGCGAATTGCAAGGACTTTCCGTCTTGCATCATCGCTTCAACGGAATAAGTGCGTAAGGCGCCGGCAAACTTCTGACCTTCGGATTTCACGCCGGGAATTACCGGAATGGCCAGAAGCTCTTCCGCCAAGTCCTTATAAATACCGAGCATCAACCGCGCCCTTTCGTCAGCTTCTTCCTGGGTGGCATGAACTGTATGACCTTCTTGCCATAAAAACTCCGTTGTCCGCAAAAATAATCTCGGCCGCATTTCCCAGCGCACGACATTCGCCCACTGGTTAATCAAAAGCGGCAAATCGCGATAAGATTGAACCCACCGGGAAAAAGCATCATACATTATCGTTTCCGAGGTCGGCCGCACGATTAACGGCTCTTTGAGTTCCGCTCCGCCGGCATAAGTTACCACTGCCACTTCCGGCGAAAAACCTTCTACGTGTTCCGCTTCTTTTTCTAAAAATTTTTTCGGAATAAACAACGGGAAATAAGCGTTTTGCACGCCCGTTTCTTTGAATTTCGCATCCAGCGTTTTTTGAATAGTCTCCCAAATGGCATAGCCATAAGGCTTAATCACCATACAGCCGCGCACAGCTGCATGCTCGGCCAGTTCCGCCGCTTCCACCACGTCCAAATACCAGTCCGAATAATTTTCGGCCCTGGTCGTTATTTTCTTATTAGCCAGTTTATCTTCTTTTTGCGCTTCTGCCATAAAAACGAAATTTTTCTATTTCAACTTTAAGTGCAATTCTTTGATTTGCTTTTCGTCAATTTCCGCCGGCGCGTTCATCATCAAATCACGGCCATCGCCGGTTTTCGGAAAAGCAATCACTTCGCGGATGCTCGGCTCATTCATCATAATCATCACGAACCGATCAATACCCGTGGCAATGCCGCCGTGCGGCGGAACGCCGTATTCAAACGCTTCCAAGATGTGGCCGAATTTTTCTTTGACCGCCTCGGTTTTATTGCCCATTATCTCAAAAACTGATTGCAAAATATTGGGATTATGTTCACGAATGGAACCGCCGCCGATTTCATAGCCATTGCAAACAAAATCATACTGATGAGCCAGGAATTTGTCCGGATTTTTCTTCAAGCTTTCAATAAATTCTTTTTCCGGCAGATTATCAGGATTCTGGGTTTTAGTGAAAGGGTGATGAACTGCATCCCATCTTTTCTCGCTTTCTTTCCATTCAAAAGCCGGAAAATCAACCACAAAGGCATAGGCCAATTCATTAGGATCGTTCTTATCCTTTCTCAAATCCGGCTTATCAGAATTGTATTTCTCCAGCGCTTCTTTATAAGTCAACCGCGGAAAGGGTTTGATAAATCTCTTTTCCGGAAAAAGAGTCTCGGTCATTTTCACGTAAAGCTCTTCCATCAGCCCGAGAATTTCATCCTGCGTCGGAAAACTCATTTCCACGTCCAGCTGAGTGAATTCCGGTTGCCGGTCGCCGCGCGTATCCTCATCCCGAAAACACCTGGCAATCTGAAAATATCTTTCCAGTCCCGCTACCATTAATAATTGCTTGTACTGCTGGGGCGATTGCGGCAAAGCGTAAAACTTTCCAGCCTGCAAACGGGAAGGCACGACATAATCGCGCGCGCCCTCAGGCGTAGACTTGGTTAAAATCGGAGTTTCCACTTCAATAAAATCCCTTTGGCTCAAAAAATTTCTCAGGAACTGAATAATCTGATGCCGCATCCGGATATTTTTCTGCATTCTCTCTCGGCGTAAATCCAAATAACGGTACTTCAAACGGCTATCCTCGCCGATTTCCATGCCGTCGGTATCAATGCTGATGGGCAAAGTTTTGGCAGAATTAATAATATTTAATTTTTTAGCTTCCACTTCCACCAAACCCGTGGGGAGTTTGGAATTTTCCATTCCTTTGGGCCGCTCGTTAATCTGACCCTCCAACTCAATTACCCATTCGCCACGCAGATCTTTCGCTTTTTCGTAAATATCGGTTTTCGGCAAAAAAACCGCCTGGCAGATTCCGCTTCTGTCTCTCAAATCAATAAAAATAAGCTTACCGTGGTCGCGCCGCGTATCCACCCAGCCCTTTAATAAAACTAATTGGCCTTTTTTATTCGTGATATCTTTAATGAGAGTTCTTTCCATAAAATTCATCATTCCTCGTCCTGTTTGGGACTTTCGATGACCAATGGCTCAATGCTAGCAGATTTGCCCGTAATTTTCAAAATGTCTTTGTCGATTTTCCCGAATTCTTTGTAGGCGGTATTATACATATTAACAGTCGTGCCCAAATTATTTCCCATTTTTTTCAAATAAGTTTCGTAGCTGGCGAAATGCCGTATCAATTCGCCGACGTTCTTAATGATGCCCTTGGTAGAATCCTCTATCTGCATTGCCCTTAGTCCCTGCAGCACGGTCTGCAAATAGGCATGGAAAGTCATGGCTGAAACAATAATCACTTTTTTCTCGCCAGCCGCGTATTGAACCAAACTGTTGGTATCGGATTTGATGGACCCGACTTTGTTAATCAATAAATCATAATAAAGCGCTTCCGAGGGGATGAACATCAAAGCGAACTCCATTGTCCCCTTTTTGGGCCGGATATACTTGGAAGTTTCGTCAATCCTGTTTTTCAAATCCTGCCGGATGGCTTTTTCCAGTTCTTCTTTTTTGTCCGGGTCCCGCTCTTCCAGCAGCCGGTTATAATTTTCCAAAGAGAATTTAGAATCAACCGGGATAATTCTTTCTTTAACGAAAATCACGGCATCAACAATCAGGTCCTTGCCGTCCTCGTCCTTATCTAATTTATATTGCATCTGATAAGAACCTGGGGGCAAAACATTTTTCAGGGCAGTTTCCAAATAATATTCGCCCAAAATTCCGCGCTGCTTGGGATTTTTTAAAATGTCCTGCAAATTCTGAAGTTGGTCGGCGAAATTAACAACCTGCTTATTGGTTTCATCCAATTTCACCAATTTCTCGGTAACATCCTGAATGATTTTCGCGCTCTGGCCGAACTGGTTCTGCATTAATCTGGTGGATTCGGCCAGCTTCGTATCCATGGTCCGGTTGATTTCGCCCATCTGATTTTGTAGTAAGACCAAGGACTGATCATTCTCGCGGCTTTTCGCCAAACGTCGCGCTAATAACGACAACGCTACTAAAATAAGAACAATGCCGCCAATCAATAAAAAAATGGTTAAAATAAAAAGCCAGGTAACAGACATATATATTCATTATATCTATGTATAATTTTTAAGCAATAAAAAACCGCTTCCGAAGAAGCGGCTCTTAGCCTTGAAGGGGCTAACGTTTGTTGCCGAAAAAATACATGCCCAGAGACAGCGCGCCAGCGAACAGGGACAGCCCATTCACTTCCGTGACGACTTCCCGGAGAAAATCATATTTCTCCGGCTGAT
>JAKLFS010000024.1 GCA_022711075.1 Patescibacteria group bacterium
AATGTGGATATTCTTTCCAATCAAAAAGATGATGCGCTTTTTGCGCCGACCAGAAACATTATCGGCAAAGACGGTAAAAAGTATCTGCGCGTGATTACTGATGTGAAAAATATGAAGACTGAAGACGTAGAAGTAAAAGTCGGTTTGGTTGGTTCTGACGGCAGAACGGAAATTATTTCCGGTGTTGACGAAGGGACCTTAATCGTTTCCGAGTAATCATCTTCAATGGATTTGATTAGAATTGAAAAACTAGAAAAAATTTATGACAACGATGGCGTCGCCACCGTTGCTCTTGACGGCGTAGATTTAAAAATCAGCGAGGGCGAGTTCGTTACCATTGTCGGACCTTCCGGTTCCGGCAAATCAACTTTGATGCAGATTTTGGGATGCTTGGATCGTCCCACCGGAGGGAAATATTTTTTTGAAGATAAGGAATTGCAAACTTACAGCGATGATGAATTGGCAAAAATCAGGAATGAAAAAATCGGTTTTGTTTTTCAGGCTTTTAATCTTTTGCCGCGTTTAAGCGTTTTGGAAAATGTGGCTTTACCTTTGATGTATCGGGGAATTTCCGTTAAGGCGCGTCACGAAAAAGCCCGTGAATTGATCCATCTGGTGGAATTGGATGATCGGGCCGGTTTTCAAACCTCCAAATTATCAGGCGGTCAGAAACAGCGCGTGGCGATTGCCCGCGCCCTGGTTAATGATCCCAAGATTATTTTTGCCGATGAGCCGACTGGGAACTTGGATTCCAAATCCGGCGGAGCTATCCTGCAATTTCTTCAGGAACTAAATGACCGAGGGCATACCTTGGTGGTGGTGACTCACGAATCTTACGTGGCGCAGGCCGGTAGCCGAACGCTTCATATTATTGACGGAAAAATCAATAAAGATGAACGGGTGGAAAAACGGCGAATTGTTTCCAAAGACGGATTTCTAAAATAAAAATATGATGCGCATTTCCGATTCTTTCAGAACGGCTGTGGCAGGAATTACTGTGCACAAAAACCGTTCTTTTCTTACCATTCTCGGAATAGTGATTGGCATTACCGCTATTATGGCCGTAATGTCTATTGGTCAGAGCGCGCAGGAGTTGATAGTCGGACAAATCCAGCGTTTTGGACCGGCCAATGTTTTTGTGGTGCCCGGTCGTCAGCCCAACGGTCCGAATAGCGCTGCCGGCACTATTCTCAATGACTCTTTGAAGGAGAAGGATTTCAAGGATTTACAGAAGAAGGAAAACGTTCCGGAAGCAAAAGCTGTCGTACCCTATGTCTTCGGTTATGCGGCGGCGTCTTTTGGTTCGGAAATTTATGATGTGATGGTTATTGGCAGCAGCGAATATGTTCAGAAAAATTTTGATTTAAAGGTTGCGGAAGGAAGATTTTTTGACGTTTTTGAAACGGATCAAAAAGCCAGAGTAGCCGTGATCGGCAACAAGGTAAAAGAGGAGTTGTTTGGCAGCGCCAATCCGATTGGAGAGAAGATAAAATTCAAGGATCAAAAATTTCAGATAATCGGCGTTCTTGCGGCCGAGGGCCAGGGATCATTCATTGATTTTAATAAGGCGGTTATCGCGCCCTACACTGCGGTGCAGCAAAACGTGTTGGGTATAAAATATTTTAACCGTATCATTGTTGAAGCGGAATCCGTTGAAGCTCTGCCCGGAGTTGTCAGGGACATAAAGACGCTTTTGCGCAATAACCATAATATTGATGATCCGGAAAAGGACGATTTTTTCATTCAAACGCAGGAAAGCATTGCGGACAGCGTGAAAACGGTCACCAATATTCTTACCGTGCTTTTGACTGCGGTAGCGGCAATTTCCCTTATTGTCGGCGGTGTCGGGATTATGAATATAATGCTGGTGTCGGTAACTGAGCGGACGCGCGAGATCGGATTGAGAAAAGCACTGGGAGCAACTAATGGAAATATTTTGACCCAATTTCTTTTTGAAGCCGTATTTCTTACGGCCATCGGAGGTGTTTTCGGGGTTATCGGCGGTACGCTTCTGACTTATCTTCTTGCTTATGTGGCTAACAAATTCGCCGGTCTTAATTTCTCTTACATTTTTTCTGTCAGCGGAGCAATCTGGGGCATAGCCGTTTCCTTTGTTATTGGGCTCGTTTTTGGAATTTTTCCCGCCAGGAAAGCCGCTAAGAAAAGTCCCATTGAATCATTGCGCTTTGAATAATTATGATAAGTCTTAAAGATACAATTCGCACTGCCACGCAAGCGTTAACCACTCATAAAGGAAGGTCAATTTTGACCATCTTGGGAATTGTCATCGGCGTCAGCGCCATTATGATTGTGATGTCTATTGGCGGTAGCGCTACGGAGTTGATTGTGAACGAAGTTCAGTCTTTCGGTCCGGAGAATGTTTTTATTAATCCGGGTAAGCCCTCAGACGGTCTTTTCAGTTTTGGCGGTCAATCAGCCGCTATGCTTTTGAAATCTTTGACGGAAAAAGACGTTGAAGATCTGAAGAAAAAAGCCAATGTTCCCGATGCCGTGGCGGTCAATCCCTCTGTCAGCGGTTCGTTTGCGGTTTCTTACGGTTCGGAAATAAAAACAACCAGTGTTTTGGGTTCCGGAGCAGAGGCCTTCGGTATTTATAATGTTTCTGTCAGCAGCGGCAGGAAATTTACCAGCGATGATGTTAACGATAAAGCCAGCGTTGCCGTTATCGGAAAAAATGTCGTCAAAGACCTGTTTGGCCCGTTTCAGGATCCGATTGGCGAAAAAATAAAGATCAAAGACAAGAAATTGACGGTCATCGGCATTCTTTCTTTTGAAGGTTCCTCAATGTTCGGAATGGATGATATGGTTATTATGCCTTACACCACGATGCAGCAATATATTTTGGGCATCAGATATTTTCACGAAATTGCCGTGAAGGCCAGTTCCGCCGAGGTGGTTCCGGAAATGGTGATGGATATTAAGAGACTGCTTCGTGAAAATCACGATATTACCGATCCTAAAAAAGACAACTTTATTATTAGCACGCAGGAGGATATGATAAAAATCGTTTCCAGCATTTTAAATGCCGTGACGGTTTTTCTGGCTTTTGTCGCTGCCATTGCCTTGGTAGTGGGCGGAGTCGGGGTGATGAATATAATGCTGGTGTCGGTAACTGAGCGGACGCGCGAGATCGGATTGAGAAAAGCACTGGGAGCAACCAACAAAGATATTCTTACTCAGTTTCTGATGGAATCGGTGTTTCTGACCTCTTTAGGAGGAATTTTGGGCATTATCGCCGGATTGATCGTCACTTCGCTGATTACGCTTGTTGCGTCCTATTTCTTAAAAACGAATTTTCCGCTCTTCTTTTCTTTCAAAGGATTAATTTTGGGCATCGTTGTTTCTTGCGGAATTGGAATTGTCTTTGGGCTTTTCCCGGCCCGGAAAGCAGCCAAAAAAAGTCCGATTGAGGCTTTGCGTTACGAATGATATAATAATCAACTATGTCCTTCTCTTCTTATACAAATAAAAGTATTCAAGAAGTTTTGGCCGAGTTGAAAACTTCGGAAAATGGGATTTCACCCCAAGAAGCGGCTGAACGCTTGAAGCTTTATGGTTTAAATGAAGCCAAAAAAGAAGGATTTACTTTGGGGCGGATTTTCTTGCGCCAGTTTAAATCGCCGTTTTTCTATCTGCTTTTTCTGGCTGCGGCAGTGGCATTTTTTATTGGTGAAAAAACCGACAGCCTGACGATTTTTGCCTTTATCGTTATCAATGTTTTAATTAGTTTTTTACAGGAGTATCGAGCGGAACGCGCCATTCGCTTGCTTCAGCAGTTTCTTTCTTCTAAGGTGCGGGTAATCCGAAATGCCCAAGAAGAGGTCATTGACGCCATTTACTTGGTGCCGGGTGACGTTGTTTTATTAAAATCCGGAAATATCATTCCAGCTGACCTGCGTCTTATTTCCTGTCAGGGCTTATCCGTTGATGAATCGGTTTTAACTGGCGAATCGTCGCCCTTGGCCAAAACTGCCGAACCGCTGGCCCAAGAGGCCAAAGAAGTTTTTCAGGCCAAGAATATCTTATTTAGCGGCACTAATATTATTTCCGGCGAAGCCAAGGCAATGGTTATTGCCAGCGGCCGCGAAGCGATGATCGGAGAAATTTCCAAGCTGGTCTCCGGCATCAGCCGCGAAAGCGTTTACGAAAAAGACGTTTTGTATTTCAGCAAGCT
>JAKLFS010000025.1 GCA_022711075.1 Patescibacteria group bacterium
TTTCAAGCGCAGTTTTAAGGTTTCCAGTTCGCGAGTAATGTAAAGGCTGGCGCCATCCTGTTTGCGAAGCAAAAAAGAGGGGAGATTGTCCAATTCTTCAACGATTATTGCTTCGCTCTGGGGATCTTTCCGACATAAATGTTTCTTCAGGCAGGCCTTTATGATATCGTTACCTTCATCGGTGAAATAGCTTTCGCCCAGCCATAAATCAAAATTAATACCCAGTTTTTTATAAGTTTCTTTGATGGCTTCTATGCTCAAATCGCGGAATCTTTTCCAAAGCGCTAATAAACCTTGGTCTTTTTGTTCCAAGCGCTGGAATATTTTTCGGGCTTTTTCTTCCAATTCCGGATTATTAGCCGCCTCTTTATTAAAACGAACGTAGAGGTTTTTTAATTCGTGAATCGGATTTCGGCTGATTTTTTCTTCATCGCCCCAATTTTGATAAGCGTAAATCAATTTTCCGAATTGCGTGCCCCAGTCTCCTAAGTGATTGTCGCTAATAATGCTATAGCCAGTAGCATGATAGATGTTAGCCAAAGCTTGACCAATAATAGTAGAGCGTAAGTGGCCGACATGAAATGGTTTGGCGACATTGGGCGAAGAATAATCAATAATCGCTATTTTTTTGGCATTAGCGTCGGTTTCACCGTATTTTCCTTTGCTGGTTTCCATTTCTTTTAAAACACTCTGATAAAAATCATTCTGTTTCAAATAAATATTGATAAAACCGGACTGCTCTTCTGCTTTGGCGATGAATTTTGAACTTTGATTGTTTTGATTAAGTTTCTCGCTGATTTTTTGGCCGATCTCCAGCGGCGATTTCTTTAATGATTTCGCCAATGGAAAAACCGAAATTGCCAAATCGGCGTCAATGTGCTCAGGTGGAATTTCTAGTTCTATAATTTTTTCTATGCCCTTTGGGCAAGCGAAGGATTTTTTGAGTACTAAGAGAACCTCTTTTTTTATTTCTTCCAGCGGATTTTGTTTTAGGTTAACGCTTCTTTTTTGCAGCCTCTCTTTTTTCACTTTCTTGATTACTGCTGCAATTTCCTTTTTAGTCTCTTTTTTGTAGGATTGGAAAATATCCGTTTTTTTACGGTCAGTCCCAGCTTTAATTTTCTTAAACCTTGATGCATTCATTTGTTAAATTATAACGTAAAAATTGTCGCCTGAAAAGAGCTTGACAATTACCACGGGTTGATTAAAATAGCTATTAGCACTCTGAAGTCGAGAGTGCTAATTAGAAAATAACAAATCAAAAATTCTAAATTTCAATTATGTTAAAACCATTAGCCGACCACGTTATTATTGAGCCGATTAGCGAAGACACCGTGACTAAATCGGGTATTGTTTTGCCGGATACGGCCGAAAAAGAAAAGCCGCAAAAGGGCAAAATTATTGCGGTTGGACCCGGCAAAATCAATGAGAAAGGAGAAAGAGTCGTTCCGGAGGTTAAGGTCGGAGACATCGTTTTATTCCAAAAATACAGTCCCAGCGAGATTAAAATTGACAATAAAGATTATCTAGTTGCTCGCGAGGATGATATCATGGCAATAATTTCCTAAAATATGGCAAAACAAATACGTTTTAAATCAGAAGCAAGAAAAGCAATTAAAAACGGCGTTGATAAATTAGCCAATGCCGTTAAAATGACCTTGGGCCCCAAAGGCCGCGCGGTTATTTTGGATAAGGGTTATGGCGCGCCGACCGTTACCTTAGACGGCGTGACCATCGCCAAAGAAATTGAATTACCGGATAAAATTGAAAATATGGGCGCGGAATTGGTCAAGGAGGTTGCTTCTAAGACCAATGACGTGGCTGGCGACGGAACTACCACGGCGACTTTGTTAGCGCAGATTATGATGGCCGAGGGATTAAAAAACGTTGAAGCCGGCGTTGATCCAATTGGGATGAGAAAGGGAATGGAAACCGCTTATCAGGAACTTTTAGAAGCGCTGAAAAAGGCGTCTAAGCCAATTTCCACTAAAGAGGAAAAGGCGCAGGTGGCGACGATTTCCGCCCGCGATTCGGAAATCGGCAATTTAATCGCCGAAGTGATTGAACAAGCTGGCAAAGACGGCGTCGTGACCGTTGAAGAATCGCAAACGTTGGGCTTAACCAAAGAAGTGGTGGAAGGATTACAGTTTGACCGCGGCTATGTTTCCGCTTATATGGTTTCCAATCCGGAAAAAATGGAAGCGGTTTTGGACGATCCTTACATTTTAATCACTGACAAAAAGATTTCCGCTGTGGCTGATATTATCGGACTTCTGGAAAAAATTATTCAGACTGGAAAAAAGAATTTATTGATTATCGCCGATGATTTTGAAGGAGAAGCCTTGGCTACTCTGGTGGTTAATAAATTACGCGGTATTTTCAATGCCGTGGCCGTAAAGGCGCCGGGCTTCGGCGACAGACGAAAAGAGATGCTTCAGGATATTGCGATTATTTGCGGCGCCGAAGTTGTTTCCGAGGAATTGGGCCGCAAACTGGAAAATGCCGATATCACTGTTTTAGGCAGCTGCCGTCGGGTTATCTGCGATAAGGATAAAACAACGATTGTTGACGGCAAGGGTTCCAAAGAGGAAATCGCCAAAAGGGTGAAACAGGTAAAAACGCTTTATGAAAAAGCGGATTCGGAATTTGATAAAGATAAATTGCGCGAACGCTTGGCGAAATTGGCCGGCGGCGTAGCGGTCATTAGAGTCGGCGCTGCAACTGAAGTAGAACAAAAGGAAAAGCAGCACCGGATTGAAGACGCGGTTTCCGCTACGAAAGCGGCCGTGGAAGAGGGAATTGTTCCGGGCGGCGGTGTGGCTTTGGCCAAAGCAGCTTATCAAATTAGAGAAAAGCTAATTGCCGGCTTGTCCAAAGATCAATCTCAATTCAGCCAGATGATCGGCGCCGCGATTGTTTTGGACAGCGCTTCGGCTCCTTTGAAACAAATTGCGGAAAATGCCGGTCAAAGCGGAGAAGTGGTTTTGAAACAGGTGCTGGATAATAAAGAAATAAATTTTGGCTACAATGCCGATAATGGTAAATACGAAGATATGGTCAAAGCCGGAATTATTGATCCGACGAAAGTAACCAAGACCGCTTTGCAGAACGCCGTTTCGGCTGCGTCAATGTTTCTGATTACCGAAGCGGTGGTGGCTGATTTGCCTGAAGAAAAGAAAGAAGATAAGCATAACCATCAGATGTCAACCGATTATTAAATTCAAAAAGAGAAATATAATTTTTAAAGCTGCTGCCAATGATTTTTTAAATCATTGGCAGCGTGCTATTATTTCAATATGATGGAACTTTATGCCATTTTAGATAATATCCGAAGTCTTTATAATGTCGGATCTGTTTTCAGAACTGCCGATGCTTTTGACTTTAAAAAAATATATTTGTGCGGATTTACTCCGGCGCCGATTTCCGGCCGGCAAAAACTGCAAATTCACAAGACTGCTTTAGGCGCCGAAGAATTCGTTGGCTGGGAAAAGGCCGGTCAAATCGGACGATTGATAGATAAATTGAAAAAGCAAGGATTTTATATTTTGGCCTTGGAATTGGATAAAAAGGCGATGGATATTTCAAGAGTTCAACTGAAACCGAGCCAGAAGAAAATTGCTTTGGTGGTCGGGCATGAAACGCGGGGAATAGCAAAGCCAATTCTTAAAAAATGCGATAAAATCATTCAAATTCCGATGGTTGGTCAAAAAGAATCCTTGAACGTTTCCGTGGCTTTTGGCATAGCAGCATTTTACCTAAAAAATCAATAAATTTGCGACAGGCCGTTACAGCTGACAAGTTGCGGCGGCTTTTTATTATTGATATAATAGATACGTCGTTTTAAGATTTTTTGATTTTTAACTTATGAAAATAGCAATCAACGGTTTGGGCAGAATCGGTCGGGCTTTTTTGAAATTGGCGAATGAGCAGCCGGAAATTGAGATCGCG
>JAKLFS010000026.1 GCA_022711075.1 Patescibacteria group bacterium
CCTGAAGGATTGGTTTCCGGTTACTTTGGTTCGCTTACTCAAAAAGCCGTTCAGAGATTCCAAGAAAAGTACGGTATTGCCAAAGCAGGTGATGCTGGCTATGGTTATGTTGGTCCGGTTACACGGGCCAAAATCAATGCCTTGCAGGGACTGTAAGAAAATATTGGCTTAGAATCTGTTTCCGCTCCGGCTTTGCCGGAGCGGATTTGTTTTTAGGAAATTTATTAGCTATACTGTCAGAGACATTACAATTCCAAAAAATCTCAAACTCCAAATGTTTAAGAGAATTTTTAATACAACTACTTTTTTATTTCTTGTTTTTTTATTTTTAGTTCCCTTCGTTAAGGCTGATTATACCGGCCAGCAGAACAGTTTTTTTATTGACTCCAGTTACGATTTGACCAGCCGCAATAAGGTGAATGCCACTTTGCTTTTGATTACTTCTCGTCTTTATTTTTACGTTGATAATCAATGGTGGTCGGGTCTGACTTATTCCGATCGGGACAACGTTAACCGCAATTTATATTATCTCTCTCATCGCTTTGAAGATGAAGACTATTTGGTTTTGACCAAAACTTTCGGTTCTGAGGCCAAGCCCGGCCTTGATAACGATGAGCACATTACGGTTTTAATCCATTCCCTGCCGGAAAATGTCAGCGGTTACACCCGCTCCGTGGATTTAGTTGAAAAAACAAAGGACAATACTTCCAATCAGCGGGAGATGGTGTATTTGGCTGGCGACGCCATTATTAATACGTCAGCCAGCCGCATCGGTTATATTTTGGCACACGAATTTACGCACCTCATTACTCTTAACCAGAAAGGCGCCTTAGCCACTAATGACGATGATGTTTGGCTGAACGAGGGTCGGGCGGAATACGCCGCAACGCTTTTGGGTTATGATAGCGCTTATTCAGGCAGCAATTTGGAGCATCGGGTCAATGATTTTTGGCGCAATCCGTCGGTGTCTTTGGTTGATTGGCAGCCTGATTCCTACCATTATGCGGCAGTAAATTTGTTCACCCAGTATTTAGTTGACCATTACGGCGTGAAGGTTTTGGTTGATTCTTTGCATTCCAAACTCACCGGTGCGGCTTCCTTAAACGAAGCTTTGAAGCAAAATGGTTTCGCCGAAAATTTCAATCAAATTTTCCAAGATTGGACTCTGGCGGTTCTTTTGAACGATTGCAAAGTCGGTCCTAAATATTGTTATAAAAATACGGAGTTGCAAAGTTTAAGAATTTATCCTTACGGTTATTATTTGCCGGATAACGGCGCGAGCAATTTAAGTGTTTCCAATAATTTGCTCAATTGGTCCGGTAATTGGCTGAAAATCGTCGGCGGCAAAGATAATTTGGAATTTGATTTCAACTTTCCGGCCAATACCAAATTTTCTATGCCCTATGTGATTGTGGATCAGGCCGGCAACAAAACCGTTAAATTTTGGAGTGACAGCGCCGGTTACAGCGGAACCATTGTCGTTCCGTCTTTTAATCAAGCCAATGCTGCTTTATTCTTTTTGCCTACCGTGACAGAGGATAAGAGCGCTGACAGCTATCTTTTTAAGTGGGAAGCCTCAACCATTACCGAGGCGGAAAGGCAACAAATAGAAGCAGCCGCCGAACAAAAAATGATAATTTTTTTAACCAGCCGAATCAATCAATTGAAGGCGATTGTGGCGTCGCTCATGACCCAGCTTGCGAATTTGAATAGGGGGCAATCTTTAACTTGCGGCGCTTTCTTAAGTGATCTTTACTCCGGCCTGAAGGATAATGGCGAAGTAAAATGTCTGCAGAAGTTTTTAATTAACCAGGGTTTAGAGATTTACCCGGAAGGATTGGTGACCGGCAATTATTTGTCAGCAACCGAAGCGGCAGTCAGGCGTTTCCAGGCAAAGAACGGTTTACCCCAAACCGGCTATTTCGGGCCATTAACCAGGAGTTTGGCCAGCAAATTAGCGAGTTTTTAGGCGTTAAAAAGCGTAATATTTCGACTGTTCTATCGTTATATATAATATAGAGGCTGTCTATGGAAAAACGCGAAGTTGTCAGCAAAATAAAATCGCTTAAAAGCATTAAGCCCGATTCCAATTGGGCTATTTCTGCGCGTCAAACTTTGTTGGCGCACGTGGCAAGTTCTAAGCCGGCTGCTTTTGTCAGGCGGGCTTTTTATTTTCCGGCCTTTGGTAAATTGGCCGTTGGCTTCGCTTCTTTCAGCTTGATCTTCAGCGGTTTATTGGTTTCGGCCCAGAGCGCCGGAATTAACAGTCCGCTTTATGCCATTAAGACCGCCAGCCAAAAAGCCCTTGTCGCTTTGACTCCGAAAGAATACAAATTGGATTTGAAAATCGCCTTTGCTCACAATATGATTAATGACTTGGGAAAAGCCACCGGCAACGGAAAGGTGATTGCCGCGGCCAATGACATCAGCCGCGATTTGAACGACATTACTGCCGATTTAAAGCAAGTCAGCCATCCGCAGCGAGTGGTTTCGTTGTCCAGACAGATTCAAGCGGAGACCTCGCAGGTTAAGAATTTCATTAAAGACGACCAGGCATTAGGCAATTCTTTGAATGAAATCGATTCGCAGGTGTTTGCTTTGGCTAAAGATGCGGAGGATAAAATAAACAATTGTCCGGCCTACATTTCCAAGCAGATTATTGATTTGACCAACTATGTTGATGCGGCTTCTATTGTCGATGAACAACAAAAAACCATCGCCAAACAATTGGAAGAGGCAAACAGTCATTTGAAGTCCGGCCAGTGCGTTGACGCTCTGGTTATTATTGACGCCATCAATAAGGATTTAGCTACGCCTCCAGCGGAATAAAAAAGAGTTTTTTATTTTAGTCCGATCCCTTTGATTTTAGTCAAAGAGATTTTTTGTTTCTCAGCTGCTTATTTTCAAGGAATTTTAAATGCCGTATAATAAGCTATATGCTTAAAACGGAAAAATTGGAGAAACGGCTGGTGCAATTATTTTCTTTTTTGACTGGCATGATTTTTTTTGTGCCACTCCTTGTCCTTAATAATATTTTGCGGCCCTATATTCTTTCCAAGACCATTCCTTTCCAGATAATGGTTTTAGCCCTGCTTGTTGTTTGGATGTTTCTTCTAACCATTGATTTCAAAAAGTATCGGCCCAAGTTGAATGTCATTTTCATCGCTTTAACGGTTTTTACGCTGGTCGTTCTTTTAAGTTCGGTTTTCGGTCTGGATTTTTACCGTAGTTTTTGGGGCAATGCCGAGCGAACCGAGGGCTTCGTCAATCTGCTTTATTTGTATTTTTTTAGTCTTGCCGTTTTTTCGGTTCTCAGGCACCGGCCGAAAACTTTAAATATCTTAGTTTTTACGACTTTGGCAGCAAGTTTTTGCGTTTCTCTTTATCCGATCTTGCAAAAATTGAGCATTTTGCGGCTTATGCCAGGCGAACAATTAAGTCGGCCCGGCGGTTCTCTGGGCAATCCGACTTTTTTAGCCGGTTACTTGCTGGTTCACCTTTTTTTGGCTGTTTGGTTTTTTTTCCAGAATATTAATGGTCCTCAGAAATTCCGAAAAATTTTAAGCTGGCTGGCTGCTTTTATTTTTTTGATTGATGGAGCGGTTTTTGTTTGGACGCAAACGCGCGGCTCCTTCGTCGGCGTTTTTGTGGGAGTGGCAGTCGCCTTACTTGTTTCGTTATTTACGTTGCCTAAAAAGCAAAAAAAATGGGCAGTCGGAATTTTAATCTTTGGGA
>JAKLFS010000027.1 GCA_022711075.1 Patescibacteria group bacterium
TTTTAAGGCCGTTAAAGCTTTGGTTCACCCGGCCTTCAACTATTATTATATTATCTTTTTGCCATATTGTTAATGTTTTTTCAAGGGTATTGGGGAAGACCGTTATTTCCAATGTTCCGCTTAAATCTTCCAGTTTAGCGACGAGCATCGGTCGGCCTGTCTTGGTTAATATTTTTTTGATGTCGCTGATGATGCCGCCGACCCGAACTGTTTTGTTAAGCATGGCATCTGTAACATCGGATAGCGTTAATTTCGTTATTTTGGCTACGGCTTCTTTATGGCGGTTAAGCGGATGATCGGAAAGGTATAGACCCAGAAGTTCCCGTTCCCATTTCAGTTTTTCTTCCGAGGGCATCGGCTCGGTTTTTTTCAGGCGCAGAGGAGAAAAGCTCATTTCTTTGGCGAATAAATTGATTTGCGGGCTGAGATCCGCTTTTTTCACGTCCTGATTATAACGCAAAAGTTCGTCCAAATTATTCAAAAGTTCGCCGCGTTCGGCCAGAGCGTCAAAGGTGCCGGCCTTAATTAAGCTTTCCAGGGATTTTTTATTCAAATCCTTATGCCCGATTCTTTTGAGGAAATCATCCATATTTTGAAACGGGCCGTTATTTTTTCTTTCATGAATTATTTCATCAACGATGTTCTCGCCCACGTTTTTGATGGCTGAAAGGCCGAAACGGATGGAATTGGCGCCGGGCACCACTCCATATTTGCCGAAGCTTTCATTGATATCCGGCGGAAGCACTTTTATTTTCATTTGCCGGCATTCGGTGATAAGTTCGGCCGTGCGTTCCACTTCCACGGCTTCGTTATTCATCAGGGCTGCCATAAACTCTACGGGATAATGAGCTTTAAGATAGGCGGTTTGGTAGGCGATTTGAGCATAGCAAACGGCGTGACTGCGGTTAAAGCCGTATCGCGCGAAAGGCGGGAAAAGTTCCCAAATGGCTGAAGCAACTTTTGGGCTTACTCCATTTTTTACCATTCCGTTTATCAGTTTTTCTCGCTGTTTATCCAGCAATTCTTTGATTTTTTTGCCGATGGCCTTACGTAAGGTGTCGGCTTCGGCCAAAGAAAATCCCGCCAAATCTCTGGCAATGCGCATCATTTGTTCCTGATAGACGCCGATTCCATATGTGTTTTTTAAGATCGGCTCCAGTTTCGGATGTAAATAAACAACTTTTTCTTTGCCATGTTTTCTGTTGATGTACTGGGGGATAAGCTCAATCGGTCCCGGTCGATAGAGAGCGACCATAGCCGTAATGTCTTCCAAGTCCGTTGGTTTCATTTCTTTTAAATATCGGCGCATGCCGCCGCTTTCCAACTGGAACACACCGACGGTTTCCGCAGCCTGAAAGAGCTTGAAGGTTTTTTCATCTTTTTCCGGCAATGCAGTTAGGTCTGGCTTTTGGTGGTGAACCGCTTCGATTATTTCCAGGGCGTCTTCAATGATGGTCAAGTTTCTTAGTCCTAACATATCCATTTTTAGAAGCCCGAGCATTTCTACGGCGTACATATCATATTGGGTGATGGTGATATTTTCGTCTTGCGGCGCTTTTTGAAGCGGCGAATAATTCACCATCGGTTCTTTGGTAATGACAATGCCGCAGGCGTGAAGCGAGGCGTGGCGCGCTACCCCTTCCAACTTTTTGGCCGAATCCAATAATCGTTTTACGTCTGGATCACGGTCGTAAAGAGTTTTTAATTCTACTACGTCATTTAAAGCTTCTTCCAAAGAACTGTTAAAAGGAATGAGCTTGGCCAAAGAATCGCAGAAGCTGTAGCTCAATCCCAAGGCGCGGCCGGTGTCGCGGATGGCGGCTCGGGCAGCCATGGTTCCGAAAGTGATGATTTGGGCGACGTGGCTTTCGCCGTATCTTTGCCGCAAATAGTTCAGAACTTCATCACGTCGGGTGTCGGCGAAATCCATATCCACATCAGGCATTTGAATCCTTTCCGGATTAAGAAATCTTTCAAAAAGCAGATTGTATTTCAAAGGATCAACGTCGGTAATTCTCAAAAGGTAAGAAACAAGCGAGCCGGCAGCGGAACCGCGGCCCGGACCAACGACAATGCCGTTATTTTTCGCCCAGTTGACATAATCTTGAACAATCAAGAAGTATGAGGCAAAACCGGTTTTCTCAATGACGCTTAATTCGTATTTCAAACGCTCGGTTATTTCAGGCGTAATGCGATTGTCAAAGCGTTTTTTCAAGCCTTCTTGGCATAGTGATTCTAAATAAGTTTCCGGCGTTTGACCCAAGGGCACTTCAAAATGGGGGAGCAGCGTTGTTCCGAAATCCAGTTTTACGTCGCAGAGTTCTACTATTTTTTGGGTATTGCTGATAGCTTCGGGCAAATCAGAAAATAATGCTTCCATTGTTTCGGTCGGACAAAGAGAAAAATCGTCAGCCCGTAAGGTCAAACGGTCTTCTTCAAATATTTTATTTCCGGTTTGGACCGCCAAAAGGATATCGTGCGCTTCAGCGTCTTCCGGCCTCAGGTAATGGGTGTCATAGGTAGCGACGACCGGCACGTTATATTTTTTACTGAGTTCCACTAATCCCTTTTTGATAATTTCACTTTCCTTGATTTTCGGATGGAAATTTATTTCCAAATAAAAATTTTCTCCAAAAATATCCAAAAATTCTTTTAATTTTTCTTCGGCTTGGTCCATTCGATTGGCGACAATCAAACGCGCCAATTCGCCGGCTAAACAACCGGATAAGGCAATAACTCCTTCGCGGTGTTCGCGCAGGAGTTCTTTATCAACTCGCGGTTTATAATAAAATCCTTCTAAATTTGATTTGGTAACCAGTTGTAAAAGATTCTGATAGCCCTGAAAGTTTTTGGCCAGCAAAGTAATATGATATCTTTTGTCATCAATTTTCGGCCGTTTTTGAAAGCGGCTTTCCGGCGCCAGATACGCTTCTACGCCTAAAATCGGTTTAATTCCTGCGGCCACAGCTTTTTTATAAAATTCCGGAATGCCGTACATTGCGCCGTGGTCAGTTAGGGCCAAAGAGTCAAATCCCAATTCTTTGGCTCTGGCGATTAAGTCATCAATTTTCGCCAGACCGTCCAGCAAGCTGTAATGAGAGTGTACGTGTAGGTGAGTAAACTTCATAAGGTTTAATTATAAACCAACTATTGGAAAATAAAAAATTTCCGCGTGTTTTTATTGGTATTATTTACAAAAAAATAATGTTTTGCTAAAATAGTGCTATATTCCGGTGTAGCTCAATGGCAGAGCGGCTCGCTGTAAGCTAATCTTTTTACTCCATATTATGGCAGAAAAAAGAAAATACGCCGACCGAAGAGAATACTTAATTCAAGCCGTTGCTAAGCGGCGGCGAAAAATTAAGTTAATGGCTGTTGAATATAAAGGAGAGAGGTGCCAGATTTGTGGATATCATAAATATCCCGGCGCCTTAGACCTTCATCATATCAATGGTCAGAAATCGTTTGGCATTGGCGACAAAGGATACACTCGTTCCTGGGATAGAATTAAGAAAGAGTTGGATAAATGTATTCTCGTGTGCGCTAATTGTCATCGTGAAATCGAGGCCGGCATTTTGCAGCTCCCAAGGGAAACTTTGGGATGAAAATCTCGGGATAACGGTGAAACCCCTCTGGGGCAATACCGTGGGAACCTTTGATTACGCTTGGGCTTTGTCCTCAGGCAGATCAAGGGGCGCCGT
>JAKLFS010000028.1 GCA_022711075.1 Patescibacteria group bacterium
ATCGGGAATTAAAATAAAGTAATCATTTCTTCAGGCTTATCTTGATTTTTTCTCCGTCAATATTCAATTCTTTACCAGTTAGTCCTGATTCAAATTTAATATCGGTAAAAGAGCTTTTTTCTTGCAATTCGTCTTTCGAATTCTTAATAACGTCAATCAATAGCTGACTGGTTGTATCATAAATGGCGAGTGCCTTATCCGCTATATTCAGTCCCTCTTCTTTTCTTAACTGGCTGAATTGTCGATTCAACTCTCGCAATATCCCCGCTTCTTTTAGCTCTGGAGAAATTTCCGTATCTAATTTATCTTCGTTTCCCAAAATAACCTCTTTCACATTTAATTCTTGCTTAACCAAATCCATAAAAGCATTATCAAACGTTTCTTTATCTTTAAGGAAAATCTTATTAAGCGGCTGACGGACTTTAATGCCGGCGCTTGAACGTAGAGCTAAACCGATTTCTACTGCTTTCCGAGTTAATTCCATCCGTTTCAAAATAACATCGTTAACCATTAATCCTTCTGGTGACGGCCAATCTTCCAAATGCACCGATTCTTTTTTAGCGGCTGATTTAAGATTCTGATAAATGTGTTCAGAAATAAATGGCATAAACGGAGCAATCAACTTGGATAATTCCAATAGCGCAAAACCGAAATATTCTCCGCCATCACCCTTTTTAAATCGATCGCGACTCAACTTTAAATACCAGGTGGAAAATTCGTCAATAAAGTCCCGGAAATAACGGGTAGCACCTACGATTTCGTATTTATCAAGAAGTTTTGTCGTTTCCTTGGCTATATTATTCAGCCGAAAGATTAGCCATTGGTCCATTGGATCGTCAGAAGCAATTTTCGCCGTTATTTCAGCGCGCGTCGGTATGACTTTACCCGCAAAATACGTCTGATAAAAGCTATTAATGTTGGAAAGCAACAGAATAATTTTTTTGTAGACTTCGTCGATACCTTTATCGGAAAACGCTAAATACTCTGCTTCCACAACTGAGGAAGATAAAAGATAAAAACGCAAAGCATCAACACCGTATTTTTCAATAACGGTTTGGGGTACTACAATATTACCCAAAGACTTGCTCATTTTTTTCCCCTTTTCGTCTAAAATCAAACCGTGGCTGATAACGTTTTTGTAGGAAGCGCCCTTGCCAAGCAAGGTAGAAATTGCCAAAAGCGTATAAAACCAGCCTCGTGTTTGATCAATACCTTCAGCGATAAAATCAGCAGGATATTGATACTTCTGCAATTCTTGATTTTCAAAAGGATAATGATATTGGGCAAAGGGCATGGAACCGGAATCAAACCAAACATCAGCCACCTCAGGCACTCGCTCGGCCAAAGCACCACATTTCGGACATTTAATTTTAATGGCATCAACGTATGGTCGATGTAAATCTAATTCGCCTTGGTTATTAAGCGGATTTTTTTTACCAAGAGATTTTTCTTCTAATTCCGCCAAACTAGCAATAACCACCTTTTCCTTACAACTGGTACATTCCCAAATTGGTAATGGCGTTCCCCAATATCTTTGCCTGGAGAAAGCCCAATCCTTTATGCCGCGCAACCATTCGCCAAACCGGCCCTCCTTCAAATGTTCGGGAATCCAATTGATTTCTTCATTGTTTTTCACCAAATCCTCACTCACCTTTTTCATATTAATAAACCATGAGGTAGTGGCCCGATAAAGTAAGGGGGTCTGACAACGCCAACAAAAAGGATATTCATGTTCGTAATTCTCCACCTTCCAAATAATTTTTCTCTCTTCTAAACTTTTAATAATCAAAGGGTCGGCTTTTTTGGCCCCCATCCCTTTCCAATCTCCTACGATAAACTTTCCTTCATCATCCAAGGTCATTAAAACCGGTAGATTATTCTCTTTTCCAACATTCATATCGTCTTCACCAAAAGCCGGAGCGATATGAACCAAACCCGTTCCATCAACCGCCGTCACAAAATCAGCCGCAATAATGAAATGCGTTTTCGTCTTCGATTCCATAAAATTAAAGATTGGCTCGTATTTCAAACCCAGAAGCCGAGACCCCTTGAATTCTTCTAAGATTTCGGGGTTAGTTGGGAAGATACCGGTGCGATTCTTAGCCAAAATTAAAGTTTCGCCATTGGATTTAGCCTTGACGTAATCCAAATCTGGATTGACGGCAATGGCCACATTAGAAGGCAATGTCCAAGGTGTTGTAGTCCAAACCAGGAGAAAATCGCCGGCGTTTTTAAGTTTAAATTTAAGATAAACGGACGGCTCTTTAACGATCTGATAACCTTGGGCCACTTCATGAGAAGAAAGAGTTGTACCGCAACGAGGACAATAAGGCACTACTTTATAATCCTGATAAAACAATCCTTTATCCCAAATTTGTTTGATAATCCACCAAAGAGTTTCGATATATTTATTATCATAAGTAATGTAAGGGTTCTTCAAATCAACCCAATAACCCATTCTTTCAGTTAATTTCTCCCAATCAGTTTTATATTTCCAAACATTCTCTTTGCACTTTTCAATAAATTTCCCGATGCCGTATTGTTCAATGTCCTGTTTAGTTTTAAAACCTAGTTCTTTCTCTACTTCCAACTCAACCGGAATACCATGCGTATCCCAACCGGCCTTTCGTAATACTTTAAATCCAGCCATTGTTCTATAACGACAAATAAGATCTTTGAGGCTACGAGCTAAAACATGATGGATACCAGGTTTACCATTGGCGGTTGGCGGTCCTTCATAAAACACAAAATTTGGCGCCTGTTCGCGCTGTTGAATTGATTTTTGAAAAATATCCTTTTCTTTCCAAAAATCCAGTATTTTTTCCTCAATCTCTTTGATTGATGACATAAACAATTAACTCTATCTTACAAAAAACGATTAAAAAACACAAATTGAAACATGCCTCCTGCCGAGACAAAACCGCAAGAATCGGCAGGAAGTTAATTAATAATTAATCTTAATAATATTGATAGTCGCAATTAAAATAACGATTTCCAGCAAAGGCGCGGAAAACAAAAGAAAATAGCTCAGTTCCCTGATTTTTCCCCAAAGGATTTTCGCCAAAAACAAATGAAAAAGAAGAATTAAAATCGCCACCAGCCCCAAAACGTACAAGTTCCACCAACTGCCGAACAAATCAATGCCGGTGATGGCCTTATAATGAATGATGTAAGGACGGTCAGTTGCCTGAATGTTAAGAAATAAAAAACCTAAAATTAAAAGAATCAGGGCTCCGCTGATTGAAGCTGACATAATTACCCATTGATTCTGAAAAAGCTTTCGCATAAGTTGTTTAAATTTTAACGGTTTTTATCTGTTTTTTCAATACAACTCAACATAAAAAGAGAGGCGGCCGCCGAGGGGGCGACCGCCATGAGACGTTTGTGAGGATCAGAAACCGTTCTGACGGTAGTGGTGATGATTGCAGCAAACATCACCCTTCTTCTGCAGGCCGGGACGACCCTTGAGGTCGTGGCAGTAACCCTCTTTCTTTCCCTTGGGGAAAGACGAGCAGTTGCCGCACATCCGCCGCTGGTTCACCGGCCGGCCTTGCACTGACGTTTTCATAAGAATCCTCCTCCTGAAATTTGAGAATTAACGGAGTTAAAATAACTCCTTAC
>JAKLFS010000029.1 GCA_022711075.1 Patescibacteria group bacterium
TTTCTGCTGACCGTTTTCGCCGTTCATCTCATCGGTCGGAAGCACGGCGTTTGGAAAGAACTCGAAGCGCATACACTTCTCCATTTTTAACCAACCAAAATGCGTTCCGCACAAGGACCCCTCGGGGTCCTTTTCTTTTTCGCCGAATTTAAAAATTATGCTAAGATATTTTTATGTCAGCGCAAGAAATTCTCAAAGGATTGAACGAAAAACAAAAGGAAGCGGTTCTTCAGACCGAAGGCCCGGTTTTAATTGTGGCCGGAGCGGGTTCGGGCAAGACCAAAACCTTGACCCATCGGGTGGCCTATCTGATTGCTCGGGGCGTTAAGCCGGAAAAGATTTTAGCCGTTACCTTCACCAATAAGGCGGCGGAAGAAATGCGGGAGCGGGTGAAAAAAATTTTAGACAAAGAAGTTTTGGAATACGATAAGCCGTTTGTCGGCACTTTTCACCGCTTGGGCGTAAAAATTTTAAGGGAAACTTTCAAATTAACCGGTCGGACGAAAAATTTCGTGATTTTCGACCAGGAAGATTCGCGCGGCTTAATTAAAAAATGTTTGGAAGAGTTGGGGCTTCCCAAAGAGCAGTTTAATCCCGGAGCGGTTGGTGAAGAAATTTCGCGCGCCAAAAGTGAATTGATTGGCGCTAAGGAATATGGAGAAAAAACCGCCAGTTTTTTTCAGGAAAAAGTCGCCAAGGTTTATGAGCTGTACGAAAATAAACTCTTAAAGGCCAATGCTTTTGATTTTGATGATTTAATTAAAATTCCGGTTGACTTACTGCGCGCTAATGCGGAAGTTTTGAAGGCTCATCAAAATCGTTGGTCGCATATTTTGGTTGACGAATATCAGGACACCAATACTAGTCAGTACGTTTTAATAAAAATTTTAGCGGAAAAGAGCCGCAATTTATGCGTGGTCGGAGATGAGGACCAATCAATCTATTCCTGGCGTCAGGCGGATTTCCGGAATTTTTTGAATTTTGATAAGGATTGGCCAGATGCCAAAATTATTGTTTTGGAAGAAAGTTATCGTTTGACCAAAAACATTTTGGCCGCCAGCCAGGAAATGATCGGGAATAATCAATGGCGCCGGAAAAAAGTTTTTCTCACCAATAATTCGGAGGGGTCGCCGGTTTTTTTGGTTCAGAGTCAGGATGAAATTGAAGAGGCGGAATTTGTAGTGGCGATGATTTTAAAATTGATGGCCGCTAGTGGCTATCAGCCGAAGGATTTCGCGGTTTTATACCGGATCAATGCCCAGTCGCGAATTTTGGAAGAAGCGCTTTTAAAAGCGCGACTGCCGTATCAAATTTTTGCCGGCGTGAAATTTTATGAAAGAAAAGAAATCAAAGATTTAATCGCTTATTTGCGCCTGCTAATCAACTCCAGCGACTTAACAAGTTTGGAACGGGTAGTCAATGCGCCCAATCGGGGAATCGGCGAAAAGAAAATGGAGAAAATTTTTAATAGCTCTGATGTTAAGCAGGTTTGGGTTAATCTGAAAGAAATCAGCGAAGCAAAAGAATTCCTGAAAATTTTAGAAGAAGGGGAAAAACTGGTTTTGGAACAGCCCGTGGCCGCGGTCCTAAGATTTATTATTGACGCCGTAAATTACAAAAAATATTTGGGTGGAGCGACGGAAAAGGAAAAAGACCGCTGGCAGAATGTTTTGGAATTTATCCGGGTGGCGGATGATTTCGACGCTTTAAATCAGGGGAAAATGGCGGAATTCTTAGAGCAGGTTTCTCTGTATCAGGAAGGAGATGAGAAGAAAAACCGCGCCAATGCTGTGCAATTAATGACTTTGCATAGTGCCAAGGGTCTGGAATTTAACATTGTTTTTATCGTCGGTTGCGAAGAAGGAATTCTGCCCCATAACCAGGCGCAATTTTCCGAAGAGGAGATGGAAGAAGAAAGGCGGCTGGCTTACGTAGGAATGACCCGGGCCAAGAAAGAAGTTTATCTGGTTTATAGTTTTAAGCGTCGGTTATTCGGCAATTTGAGCGTTAATCCGCCATCGCGATTTTTAAGCGAGATTCCGAGCAATTTAATTGAGGAAATTGCATTAGGGAACGATAATTTAGCGGAAGGAAAAGTCGATCCGGATTATCCGGAAATTGAAGAGCCGACAGTGGATGATGATTTTTAATTATGCAGTTTGTAAAAAAATTAGGTCAAAATTTTTTAACGAATGAAACGGCGCTTACAAAAATCGCCGCTGCTTTGGAAATTAAAAAAGGAGAAACGATTATTGAAATCGGAGCGGGTAGCGGAAATTTAACTGCGGAAATTTTAAAAAGCGCCGATGAAGTGATTGCAATTGAAAAAGACAGAAAATGGATAGAAGAATTAAACGTAAAACTCTCTGTCCGGGGCAGACCCGTCTTGGGCGGGAAAACTTATTCCCAAAAACTAAAAATTGTTGAAGCTGACGTTCGAGATGTTTTGCCTCAAATTACGAAAAATTTGGCGCATTATAAAATTGTCGGAAACATTCCCTATTATTTGACCGGTCAATTACTAAGGATTATTCAGGAATTGGGCAATCCGCCGGAAGTGATTGTTCTGACTATTCAAAAAGAGGTGGCTGAAAGAATTATGGGTAAGCCGCCGAAAAGCAATCAATTAGCGGCAATTGTTAGTTTGTGGGCTAAACCCAATGTTTTATTCCACTTAAAAGCGCAAGATTTTACGCCGGCGCCCAAGGTCAATTCCAGCGTTATTAAATTGCAAGTTTTTCCCAAGGCGCAGCGCCAAAAAAACGAAGCGCAGCTGATTGCTTTGATAAAAACCGGATTTGAACAGCCGCGCAAGACTTTATTGAATAATTTGTCAAGGAAATTTCCCAAAGAAGCTGTTTTGGAGGCGTTTCGGGCGTTGAATTTTGATGAAAAGACCAGGCCGCAGGAATTAAACGAAGAGGTGTGGATAAAACTCGCCAAAATCCTCCCTTGTTTTTAATTTTTAGTATATAATAGAAGGGAATATGGATTTCCGAAAGAAAATCGGAATATTTGTTCTGGCAGGCGCGATATTGCTCGCTGGTTTTTTGATATTTTCTCCTTCGGCGAAGCCCGGAGTAGAAAAGAGTCAGGCTGATGCCGCAAAGGCTAATGCCGAGCCATTCCAGTTGGAGAAAGACAATGAAAAAATCGGTCAGAATCTGGACTTTTTGGTTTTAAATTTAGAAGAAAGTTTGACCGACAAAATTACCGCCGATATTAGTCAGAAGATTTTGGATTTGAATCAGGACAATGATTTGAGCAGCGGTAATTTAGCCGTGCCCACCGAAGAATTATTCAGCGAGGAATTGATAGAGAAATATAAAAGCGATTTTTTAACCAATCTTCAGGCAATAACTACCGATGATTTAAGGCCGATTCAAGACAATTTGCCAATCAGTTCAATCGATTATTTAAAAAACATTTTTCAAATAATCAGCGATAATAAAATTACCGATGATCTGGTCATAGAAGCAATCGCTGGCTTTGTCGATACCCAAAAAGAGGACTATTTGCTTAATCCGCTTAATGCTTTGGACAAGGCGACCTTGGAGCTGAAGCAGTT
>JAKLFS010000003.1:0-16686 GCA_022711075.1 Patescibacteria group bacterium
AATATCGCCATAAAATAACGCCTGGGAAATTTTTTCTGCGTCCGCAAAAGCTTTTTCGCCGTGAATTAAAATAGTCATTTCCTTGGCTAAAACCTTCTGCGCCTCTCTTTTTTCCGGATGAAGTTTCGCTTCTCCTTCCAAGCGGTCGATTGCTTCGCGAGATAGAAAGGTAAAATATTTCAAAAACGGAACAGCATCCTGGTCATCAACGTTAATCCAGAATTGATAAAATTGGTAGGAACTGGTTTTGGCCGCGTCCAGCCAAATGGCACCGGACTCGGTTTTCCCGAATTTCGTGCCGTCTGATTTGGTAATTAAAGGAAAGGTCAGACCGTAAACCTCTACCTGGGAAATTTTTCTGATTAAATCAGTGCCGGCGGTAATATTCCCCCACTGGTCGCTGCCGCCGATCTGTAAACTGCAACCGTAATCCTCATGCAAACGAAGAAAATCATAAGACTGCAAAAGCATATAGCTGAATTCCGTAAAAGAAATTCCCGTTTCAATCCGCGACTTGACCGATTCTTTGGCCAGCATCGCCCCAATGGAAAAATGTTTGCCGATATCGCGGACAAAATCAATCATTTTGATTTTCCCCAGCCAATCATAATTGCCGATGACCTTCGCCTTATTCTTTCCACCAGCGGACATCACTTTTTCCATTTGTCTTTTAAGACTTCCGGACCAATTAGCCACTGTCTTTTTGGAATTGAGAATTCTTTCGGTTTTCTTGCCGCTGGGATCGCCGATTAAACTCGTGCCATTACCCAAAAGTGCAATGGGCTGATGACCGAAAAGCTGAAACCGCTTCAGGGTTAAAAGCGCCAAAAGATTGCCGAGCTGTAAGCTATCAGCCGTCACATCAAAGCCACAGTACAAAACACACGAACCACTATTAAGTTGTTTGGCGAGCCCGTCTAAATCGGTGATTTGATTGATTAGGCCGCGATATTTCAAATCTTCTAAAACATCCATAGCACTTGTATTTTAAGATATTATAGCGCAAAAATCCAGCTTCTTAAATTAAAAGGGAGGGCCGCGGCCCTCCCTTTTAATTTAATTATCGCAATAGATTCGGCATTACTTACTTTCCGTATAGGTAATGGTTACTAAAATTTTATTCGTGGCTATTTCCTGACTAACCGTAAAGTTCAGCTCGTTCTTATCCTTAACCGCGTAAAAGGCTTTGAGTCCCGAGTTCGCATCGTTCTGGTTGATAATTTCCCAACCATTGCTGATGGCATAATTCAAAAAATCCTCAAAATTAATTTCAACGCTTTTTTGCGAGTGATAAGAAATAGTCCGCTGAACAGGATTGCCTTCTCCATAAGTTGCGTTGAAAGAAGTGCTTAAGACCGCGCCAGATTCAATGGGTAGACCAGAAAGAAAATCATCGGGCAGAGCTTGGCCAAACGAAGAAATTTCCGGTTGCTGTTCCGTTGTCAGAACGCTACCCTGATTTTTCCAAAGATAATAGCCAAGAATGGCAAAAATGATGATCACTACCACAATAATCAAAATTCTCAGCAACGTATTCAATTTTTTCGGATTTTGAGCGATTATTTCAGCCATATCTCAAAAAATTTAGATAACCTTAAAGACAAAGAGAAGAACAATGATTACCACCACGACAATAATACCGATTACTAAACCATTGCCCGATTTTTTCTCTACTCCTTCAGGAGCGGACATTGGTGTTTTATTTTGTTCGTCCATAATGCGTTTTAATGTACTTATTTAAGAAGCGACCTTGAAGACGAAAGTCTTACCCTTTTATTATAATCCCGAATTCAATATTCAACAAATCAAGCTGTGGATACAAAAAGCCGGCCATTGGCATTATTGGGCTTTTTTCTTGGGGAAAAATAGGGTAAAATATAAGTGATGCGGCTACGAAAAACAAAGGGCAAAAAATGGCTAAGCGCCAAAACCGCGCTAGGATTTACAATAATAGAAATGCTCGTGACAATGAGCGTTTTGACGGTTTTGGGCGGAATTTTAATACTTTATTCACGCGCCGGAGAATCTACCACCGTTCTTTTACGGGAACTCGCCAAAATTTCCAGCGATATCAATCGCGCCAAAAACCTGGCCTTGACCACGACTACTTTCGTTGATCAAGAAGGAAATAAAATTAACCCTTGCGGTTACGGTGTTTATTTTGATCTGCTTCAGAACCAATACACTATTTTTGCCGATCTGGCTTCGGACTGCGCAACCTCCTCACATCTTCGCGACCCAGAAGGGAACGCCGACGTAGAAACAATTTCCTTAAGCAAGCCGCTGGAACTGAAATCAACCGAGCCCGACCAAGTTTTTTTCCTAGCGCCCGACCCAACCGTTATCTTCCCCGACGCGGCTACGGAAATGGAAATTAGACTGGGACCAGCCAACGGAGCAATTATGAGCGTCAAAGTTACTAAAACCGGACAAGTATCAACTTATTAAAATATATGCAGATACGCAAAAAAGATTCGGGTTTCACCTTAGTAGAATCAATGATCGCCGTGGGCTTAATCGTCACCGGCGTGGTTGGCGTTTTGACTTTGGTCAGCCGCTCTATCGGATTTAACGGCTTGGCTTTCAACCGCCTGGTGGCCGCCAACCTGGCGCAGGAAGGAATTGAAGTCGTCAGAAACATCCGCGACACCAATTGGATCAGCGGCTTGGCCTGGGATAACGGACTGGCTGACGGCGATTATCAATTGGATTATTCGTCAACGCCGCCGCTGCCTGCCTATAATCCGGGGCAAACGCTGTTATTCGATGAAGAGAACGGGTATTTTAATTACAGCATCGGAGAAAATACCGTTTATCAAAGAAAAATAACTATCAGCCATATCAGCAGCGACCAAATCCAGGTCCAGGTAATTATTGACTGGACGGGCCGCGGCGGAGGAAGCTTTGAAACAATCGTTGAAGATCGCTTATTCAATTGGCAGTAATCATCAATAATGAAAACTCATCAAAGAAAAAATAAAAAAATGCTGGGATTTAGCATGGCGGAAATGCTGATTTCAATCGGTTTATTCACCGTGGTGATGAGCGCCACTTCTTCGGCCTTTCTCATCGGCATCCGCACCCAGCGCCAGGTTATCGCCTCTCTCAACGCCAATGACAACATTTCTTACGCCATGGAAGTGATGGCTCGCGACATCAGAACTGGAAAATCTTTCACGCCAGCGGACACCGAAGACAGCCTCTCTTTTACCAATTACAAAAATGAGATGGTGACTTATTTTATAGACAATGACGCTCTGAGCCGAACCGTTGGCAGCGCTCCCGCCGAACCGCTCACCTCTTCCAACGTCAGAGTTTTAAAAGCGATCTTCCACGTTACCGGACAAAGACTCTATGATGATGAACAAGTTAGAATCACCGTCCTGCTGACGGTGGCCAGCAAATATGGCGGACAAGAAATCGTCACCAACTTAGAAACCTCCATCAGTCCCCGTTCGTTAGAAATATAAAAATAATTTTCATCAATGATTAATAATTCCAAAAAGATCCAAAATCAAAAAGGGCAGGTGCTTCTGGTAACGGTTTTAATTCTAACCAGCACCTTTGCCCTGGCCACAACCATTGGCGGAATGGTTTTATTTGAACTCAAATCAATGAACTCTACGGGCGAATCAGTCAAAGCCCTTTATGCCGCGGAGGCGGGAATAGAGTGTCGCTTGTATATGGCTAATAAAGCCGGCAGCTGCGACCCCAGCGGAACTTTGGATAACGGCACCGAATATACTTCCACGGATTACACTACTTATATCCGCTCTATCGGCACCAGTAATAAAGTTAATCGCGCCCTGGAAATCACCTTTGAATGAAGGTATGGATAAAAAAGAAGCGCGAGAAAGAATTGAAAAATTAAAAAAGGAGATTAATTATCATCGCTATCTTTATCACGTTTTGGACGCGCCGGATATTTCAGACGCCGTTTTTGATTCGCTCAAAAACGAATTGGAAGAATTGGAATACAAATTCCCGGACTTGGTTACTCCAGACTCCCCCACTCAGCGCGTAGGCGGCGAGCCCCTTAAAGAATTTGAAAAAATCCGGCACTTAACGCCGATGCTTTCGTTTAACGACGCTTTTTCCGAACAAGAAATGCTGGAATGGGAAAAACGCTATTTGGATTTCCTCAGCAACAAACTGAGCCCGCTAACCAAGCGTTATTACTGCGAATTGAAAATTGACGGCTTAGCCATTGAATTGATCTATAGAAACGACCTTTTTGGCGTTGGCGCGACCAGGGGCGACGGGAAAATCGGAGAAGACGTAACCCAGAATTTAAAAACCGTTAAGGCCATCCCATTAAGAATATTGGGCCAAGAATTAACCGTCAAAAATCTCAGGACAGCGAAATTAAATGAAATCGCGGATAAATTGGAACGGGATTTCCCCAAAGAAATTATCGTCCGGGGCGAGGTTTTTTTGAATAAAAAAGATTTTAAAAAGCTCAACGCCGAACAGGAAAAACAGGGGCTAAAAGCTTACGCTAACCCGAGAAACCTGGCAGCCGGCGCCATCCGACAATTGGATCCGAAGGTTACCAGCAGCCGCAATCTGGATTTCTTCGCCTATGCCTTGGTAACAGACTTGGGTCAGACCACACACGAACAAGAACATCTTATTTTAAAGGCCCTGGGTTTTAAAACGAATCCACACAATCAGCCGGCAGAAAATCTAACTGGCGTTTTTGAATTCCATAAAAAAACGCAAGCGCTCAGGGAAAAATTACCGTATGAAATAGATGGCATTGTCGTGATTTTAAACAGCGAAGAGGATTTCCGCAAAGCCGGAATTATCGGCAAGGCGCCACGGTCAGCTATTGCCTACAAATTCTCGCCGCGCGAAGCAACAACAAAACTATTGAATATTCAAGTACAAGTTGGACGCACCGGCGCTTTAACGCCAGTGGCAATTATGGAACCAGTGGGCATCGGCGGCATTACCGTCTCCCGCGCGACCCTGCATAATTTTGACGAAATCCAACGATTGGGCGTAAAAATCAATGACACGGTTGTGGTGAGCCGCGCTGGCGACGTCATTCCCCAAATTACTAAAGTAATAACGGAGCTGCGCAGCGGCAAAGAAAAAGAATTCCACATGCCCAAGCTTTGTCCGATGTGCAATTCACCGGTGGCAAAAGACAAAGACGGCGTCATCTATCGCTGCACCAATAAAAATTGCTTCGCCCGAACCAGAGAATCTTTAGATCATTTCGTTTCTAAGGCGGCTTTCGATATTCCTGGCGTCGGTCCGAAAATAATCGACCGGCTTTTGGAAGAAAATTTAATTCACGACGCCTCTGATTTGTTTGAATTAAAAGAAGGCGACTTGGCGGCTTTGGAACGATTCGGTGAAAAATCAGCCCAGAACATCATTAAATCCATTCAGGCGCGCAAAAAAATAGAACTGCGCAGATTTATTTACGGTTTGGGAGTTCTGCACGTCGGCGAAGAAACGGCCATTCTCCTGGCGCAAAAAATTTCCAATTACCGGCCAGTGATTTCCAATATAAGCGGATTCATTAAAGCGATGCAAGGTATAGACCTTAACGAGCTGCAGAAAATACCGGATATCGGACCGAAGGTATCGGAAAGCATTTATAATTGGTTCCATAACGAAAAAAATGTTGAATTCCTCAAAAGACTTGGGAAGACTGGCATTGAACTGATAATGGAAGCGATTAAAGAAGGGAAGCAAAAGCTTAAAGGTTTGACCTTTATTTTAACCGGCGGCTTGAATGCCCTGAGCCGCGAGGATGCCAAAGAAAAAATCAGAGAGCTGGGCGGAAAATTCAGCTCTTCAGTTTCCAAAGAAATTGACTACGTGGTGACAGGAACGGAACCGGGGTCTAAATATGAAAAGGCAAAAAAAATGGGGCTAAAAATCATAAGCGAAGAAGAATTTATAAAAATGATTGAGTGAGCGAACAAAAAAGCGAGCGGCTCAGCCGCTCGCTTTTTAATTTACTAGAATTTAAGGATTATCCCTTCTCCTCATCGGATAAATATTCCAAAATGGCTTGATCCATTTTATCATTGACGTCTTTTTCAACATTGGATAGATCTTTATCCATTTCTTCCACTTCCACTTCCGCCTCCGCAGCTCCCTGGTTGAGTTCAGAAACTAAGGCGCCGGTGTTAGCCATAAAATTATCACTCGCCTTTTTCAAATCCGCCAAAATTTTGGCGGCACGAACGCTTAAGTCTTGAGTTGCTTGCTGATTATTAAAAGTGTTGTCCATACCTTTATTATTTAAGGCCGAGCTGATGGGCCGTTACTTTTAACTGTCTTTTGAGCCCGCTCCCTTCAAAAATATTTCTTTCTCCGCTTTCTTTTAAACGAGAATAATAACCTCTCACGAACCCCTCCAATGTTTCAATCCCAATTTCCTGTTGGATTAAATCCTCGGGAATATTCAAAGATTCAATGAAGCGCTTCGGATTAATGCGGTAATTCCTGCCGGCCAAACCATTCCAAGCATCAAGATAATCAGAAAGCTTAAAACTGCCGGCAGCCCGCTCTTTCTCTTTTGCAGGCGGCACCGTTTCCACTGAGGCAGCTGGTTTTTGGGGACCTGTTTCCGCTGGTTGGGATGTTTCTTGTTTTTTATACACCTTCTGACCATTAATAATCTCCCAGGCATCCTTTGGCTTCAAATTCTTTTGTTCTTCAATCCCCCAACCAAGATCAGCAAGCTGCTGTTTCATGTCTCGAGTTATAACAAAAGGAGCCGTCGCCTCCTGTTTTGGCACCGCCTCTGATTCAGCTTGCGCTGAAACGGACTTTTCGGCTTCTTCTATCTTGGCGCCACCCTCTGTCTCTTCGTCCCCTTCAGCGACAAATGTCTTTTCCGTCGCTTCGGTTTTATCAGCGGCCCCTTTTCTTTTTAAGACTGGTTCCACTTTTTTTCTGCGTCCATCAACAACCTCGTCTTTTTTATTGACAGCCTGATATTCCACTGGGTGCTGGGAAACTCTGACAAAGGCGTTGCGCAAATCACGCCATTTATTGGCCTTCTTATTTACTCTGGCTAAGCGATTTTCAATCGTTATTTTTTGATTCCGGCGGACTTCAATATTTTTTTCCGCTTCTCTCAACTCTTTTCTAATCAAGGCGATTGCCTCTTTAAGCATTTTCTTTTCTACCCGAAAATTGGCCTGACCCAAATCCGATTCCAAATCATCTACTTCTTTGCTGAAATTGTCTTTTAAGGCGGCAAAGTCGTTGATCTCCGCTTCTAATTTTTCTTTTCGGCCCTGTAATTTTTCCATCCTTCTTTCGTGAGGCTTCATTCTCTCGCTAATTTTTTCGCTCACGTCTTCAACAATCATTTCCCGCTTATTTTCGTAAACGGCTTTTTTGTCGTTACGATATTGCAGCTTGGTTTCCAATTTATCTTTTGTCTGGCTGATTTTTTCTATTCTTTTTTGAAAATCTTGCTTGGCTTTAACTGTTTCCTTTTCCAACTTGGAAAGATCGCCGCTATAATCGGGATGCTTCTCTTTAAAAGCTTGCAGAAAAGATGCCCGGTTCGCTTCGGCTTTTTCCAATAATGCCGTATCCTTTTCAGCCAGAGAAATCTGAGCGGCAAGTTCAACGCTTTTTCTCTCGTGACGTTCCAATAACCGATCGCTCCACATCAACTGCGCCTTATCAATGGTTTTCATATTTAAAGCGCTTTTAGCGGCTTTTTCCTGTAAGTTAAGGTAGAGCTCTTTTGTTCCGGTCGACAGCTTCTGAAAAATGTTCTTACTCTTTTCAGACGTCAAAACAGCCGGAATCTCGATTTTTTCGTCTTTGGCCGAGGTCTTTTCTAAATTCGATTTTGATAAATCTAGAGGTGGCATAACAGTTAACACTAACTATTATAACAGAAAATGTATTACGTGCAAGCCCGATTGAGGCAGCCGCAATCGATATTTGTTTCGGCTGATTTTGTGTGATAAAATATTAATATTATGGCGAAAGAAGAGAAAACAATAACCGAAAAAGAAGTGGAACACCTTCTGGAACTGAGCCGGATGGAAATTCAGGATAAAGAAAAAAAACAACTGGCCGATGAGCTGAACGGCATTTTGAATTATGTCCGCGAACTGGAAAGAATCCCAACCGCTGGCATTAACTTAGACGCCGGCGATTTTTCAAAAAAAGATTTGCGCACCGACCAGCCAGAAACAGAAGACTTGAGCGATTGGGAAAAATTAATCGATGCTTTCAGCGAAAGGAAAGAAAAATGGCTGAAAATTCCTCCGGTTTTTGACCGTTAAAAAATCATGATAACATTCCACGAACTGACAATTAAAAAAACCCACGATCTTTTGGTCAACAAAGAGATTTCCGCCTTTGATTTGACCAGGGAACTTCTGGAATACATCAGCGACAAAGATAAAGAAATCGGCGCCTATTTAAGCATCCGCCACGACGAAGCTTTGGCTGAAGCCAATGAAACGGATAAAAAAATAGCTGCCAGGGAAGAAATCGACTACTTAGCAGGCATCCCTTTGGCCATCAAAGATAATATGCTGATAAAAGACTGGCCCGCCACCGCCGCCTCGAAAATCCTAAAAAATTACCGTGCCACTTACGACGCCACGGTTATTAAAAAGCTGAAAGAAGCCGGAGCGATTTTTATCGGCAAGGCCAATATGGACGAATTCGCCATGGGCTCCTCCACGGAAAATTCCGCCTACCAGTTAACCAAAAATCCTTTAGATCCGACAACGGTGCCCGGCGGATCCAGCGGCGGCGTCGCTGCCGCAGTCGCCAGCCACCAAGCCATTGCCGGCTTAGGTTCGGATACGGGCGGCTCCATCAGACAACCAGCGGCTTTCTGCGGCTTAGTGGGACTAAAACCGACTTACGGCGCCGTTTCCCGCTTCGGACTTATGGCCCTGGCCTCATCTTTGGACCAAATCGGCCCTCTTACCAAAAACACGGAAGATAGCGCCCTGCTTTTTGAAAAAATCTGCGGCGAAGACAAACACGATGCCACTTCCAAGGCCGTCTCCTTTAGTTTTTCCGACATTCAAAAAACAGCTGATTTGAAAAAAATGAAAATCGGCGTCATCAAAGAATGCTTTGAACAGAATTTGGACGAAGATTTAAAGAATAGCATCCAAAACAGCATTAACCAGCTGAAAACCTTGGGAGCGGAAGTAGAAGAAGTGAGCATCCCGCATATCGACGCCAGCTTAGCCTGCTATTATATCATTCTGCCCGCGGAAGTAAGCGCCAACCTTGCGCGTTACGACGGATTGCGTTATGCTGTCAACGAATTGGGCGGAACTTTGAAAGAAAGATATTTTAAAAATCGCGGCCGCAACTTCGGCCCCGAAGTGCGACGCCGCATTGTCTTGGGCACCTTTGTCTTGTCGGCCGGATATTACGACGCTTATTACCTCAAAGCCAAAAAAGTTCAAAAACTGATTAAACAGGAGTTCGATAAAGCGTTTGAAAGGTATCAACTTTTATTAAGCCCCACTACCCCCTCAAGCGCTTTCAAAATCGGCGAGAAAGTCAGCGACCCCTTGGCCATGTATTTGTCGGATATTTTTACCGTGCCCGCCAACATTGCCGGCCTGCCGGCAATCTCGCTGCCGATTTGGGGGAAAAACAAGCTTCCCTACGGCCTACAACTCATCGCGCCGGCTTTGGAAGAAAAGAGATTATTTCAAGCGGGGATTTTATTGGAAAAAATAAAATAGATTAAAATTCAGATGAACACCCTTTTTAACTTTTTAAATTCGGCCTTTTCCTGGATTCAAACTTTTGAAAAAAGCAATCTTGTTTTTGCCCTAAAAATATTATCGGTTCTAATCTCCCTTGGTTTGGCCATTATAATAATAAGACTGGCCGTCAAAGCAAATATCATCAAAAACCAGATAATGAAATATCAGACTTTCTGGGAGGCCACGAAATACGAGAAAAAACACACCTTAAGAATCTGGAAGAAAATAATCAAACTCTTAAGGGAACACGACGAAGCCTCGCGCAAAGAAGCGTTAATCTTAGCCGACAAACTGCTGGAAGAAATGCTGGAGCGCTCCGGCTGGCTCGGGCAGAATCTGGACGAAATGTTGGAGAAAACAACTGCCGCCCAACTGACAAATTTGGAGGCGATAAAAACCAGCCATAATCTGGTCAAAAAACTAATTGACCAGCCGACTCTACCCTTAAGCCACAACGAAGCCATTCAAATTCTATTGGCTTACGAAAAAGCTTTCCGCGATTTCGGCCTCATTGAAGATTAATTTTTCCTTAATTTAGTATGTCCAAAAATAAAAACTTTAAAGAGCAACCGGAAAAGGTCAAAGAACCGCGGTTGAAAAAAGAAACAAAAAAAACCGCAGCCGGATTAATTTGCTTCGGCATCTCTCTTTTAATAATTTTGAGCTTCTTTGAACTGGCCGGACCGCTGGGCCAGAACATTTATCAAGCTTTCTTTTTCCTTTTTGGCTGGCTCTATTTTTTCTCTCCGATTATTTTAATAATTGCCGGATTTATTTTTATCGGCTCTTTCCGCAAACACATCTACAGCGGCACACTCATCGGCCTATTATGCTTTAGCCTCGGTCTTTTGGGCATCTTGGACATTTTCCAGCCCCTTGCCGGAGGATTTTTGGGAAGACTTTTGGGGGAAATGGAAAAAGTAATGGGTTTTTGGGGCAGCCTTCTTTTTTATTTCATCCTGAGTTTAATCGGATTGGTGTTCGCCCTTGAGTATTCCTGGAAACCAAGAACTAAGGAGGCGAAGGAGGAAGCGAAAATTGAACCGGTTAAAAACATCGTCATTAAAAACGGCGGAGAAACCGTCAAAGAAGAGCCAAAAATAAAAGAGCCGAAACTCGAAACCTTGGTCAATGCCAAACAAGAACGGGCCAAACGCGAAAAGATAATCGGCAACTGGAATTTCCCGCCTTTGGATTTATTGGAATCCGACACCGGCAAGCCCACAAGCGGAGACATTAAAGCCAATCTGAATATCATCAAAAGGACCTTGGGAACTTTCGGAATTATGGTGGAAATGGACGAAGTCCAGGTGGGACCGACTGTCACCCGCTACACCTTAAAGCCGGCTGAAGGCGTAAAACTCTCCAAAATCATGGCTCTCCAAAACGATTTATCCTTGGCCTTGGCCGCGCACCCCATTAGAATTGAAGCACCCATTCCCGGAAAATCATTAGTGGGCATTGAAGTGCCCAATAAGAGCAAGACTATCGTCAAATTGAGAAACCTTCTTTCTTTGGAAAAATTCCTGGACAGCGGATTTTTGAGTTTTCCGTTGGGCCGTGACGTTTCCGGCGAGCCGGTTTTTTCCGACTTAGCCAAACTTCCCCACCTGTTGATTGCCGGCAGCACCGGCTCAGGAAAATCAGTGAGCATCCACTCCCTGATAATCAGTTTGCTCTACAAAAACACGCCGGAAACTTTACGCTTGCTTTTGATTGACCCAAAAAGAGTGGAGCTTTCCATTTATAACGGCTTGCCCCACCTGATTTCCGACGTCATCATTAATCCGAAAAAAACCATTATGGCTTTGCGCTGGGCAGTAGCCGAAATGGATGAACGCTACAATAAATTACTCCAAGCCGGAGCGCGCGATATTGGCAGTTACAACCAGAAAATGATCAAATCCAAAGGACAATTAATGCCCTATATTGTCATTGTCATTGATGAATTGGCCGACCTGATGGCTGCTTATGGCCGGGAGGTGGAAGGATCCATTGTCCGCTTGGCGCAAATGGCCAGAGCCACGGGCATTCACCTGATTGTTTCCACTCAACGGCCGTCGGTAGAAGTGATTACCGGATTGATTAAGGCCAACATTACTTCGCGCATCGCCTTGCAGGTTGCCAGCCAGATTGATTCCCGCACGATTTTGGATACTTCAGGCGCAGAGAAATTATTAGGAAACGGCGATCTGCTCTACTTGGCTGCGGAAACCTCCAAGCCGCGCCGCATTCAAAGCGGCTTTGTTTCCGAGGCCGAGGTCAGCCGCATCAATAAATTCATCATAGAAAACAACGAGGAATATCTCTTAGAAAACGGGGATAAAGAAGAGTTCGAGGAAAAACTGGAACAAAACTTCAACCTCCCGACTGACGCGGAAAAGATGAGCGATGAATTTGACCTTGACGAACTTTATCCTGATGCCTACAAAGAAGTGGTGGAAGCGGGCAAGGCTTCGGCTTCTTTCCTGCAGCGTCGCTTACGAGTCGGCTATGCCCGAGCTGCCCGTCTTTTGGATTTATTAGAAGAGCGCGGAGTAATCGGACCGGGCGACGGCGCCAAACCCCGAGATGTTTTGCTTAAGCCGGAAAACGGAAACGTCCGAGCAGTGGAAACTGACGACGAGGAAGAAACAGAAAACGAAAACGCGGAAATAAACGGCGAACCGACCGAAACCAGCGAAGACAAAGAGGATATAAAGGATCTGCCCTAACTCAAATTCTATGACCCTTTCTGAAATCCTGCAAAAAGAACGCGAGGCCAAACGCTTGACCGTTGAAGACGTCAACCAAAAAACAAATGTGCCCTTGAAATATATCGTTGCCTTGGAAGAAGCGGATTTTTCCAATTTGCCGGCTCCGGTTTACACCCGAGGTTATTTGAAAAAAATCAGCCAGCTTCTCAATTTGAACGAAGAGGAACTCTGGAATTTATTCCTCAAAGAGCGCAGCGCCTCCAAGGCTCCGACAATCGATACTTTGCCTCAAAACCGCTTTGCCCAGCCGTTGAAATGGCACTATGTTGTTTTGAAAATCCTAAAATCCCTGCCCGTTATTATCGTCACCGTCACCGTGGCAGGTTTTTTATTCATTCAGGTCAAATCCTTCTGGGGCGCGCCCTACTTAAAACTGGATAATCCGGCTATCGACTTGGCCACCCAGGACGAATCCATAAAGGTAGAAGGCTTGGGTCGCCCTAATTCTTATATCACCTTAAACGGCAAAGAAATCTACTTGGGCAAGGACGGAAAATTTTCCGAAGAAATTTATCTCAATCCCGGAAAAAATGAAATTACCGTGGCGGCGAAAAGCCGACTGGGCAAAACCACGACCATCACCAAATTTGTCGTCAAAGAATGAGGGTGAAACCACTTTTTTCGGCATTGACCCTTTAACCTTTTTAAAATACAATAAAAGTAGTCGTTTTTTGTAAATATTTAAGTTATGGCAAAAACGCAAAAAGACGCCAGCAAAGAAACTGACGCCAAAAATAAAATTTTAGAAGATACCATTAAAAGCATCCAGGACAGATTCGGCGAAGGAGCCATTATGAAACTGGGTGAAGCGCCGAAAGTGGATGTGGAATCAATCCCTACCAATTCCATTTCTTTGGACATCGCCTTAGGCGTAGGCGGAATCCCCCGCGGCCGAATTATTGAAATTTTCGGTCCGGAATCAAGCGGTAAAACCACTCTCGCCCTGCACATCATCGCCTCAGCCCAAAAAATGGGGGGAAAAGCCGCTTACATTGACGCAGAACACGCCCTGGATCCGGAATACGCCAAGCGCATCGGAGTTAAAATCAATGAACTGTTTATTTCTCAACCGGATGACGGCGAAGAGGCTTTGATTATTATGGAAAATTTAGTGCGTTCCAACTCACTGGACGTCATTGTGGTTGATTCCGTGGCGGCGCTCACTCCCAAAGCGGAAATTGAAGGAGAAATGGGAGCGCAGCATATCGGCCTTCAAGCGCGATTGATGTCGCAGGCCCTGAGAAAAATAACGGCCATTGCCGCCAAATCAAAAACCACCATCATTTTCATCAACCAAATCAGAATGCAAATCGGCATAATGTTCGGCAATCCCGAAACCACTCCCGGCGGACGCGCTTTAAGATTTTACGCTTCGGTCCGGATTGATATCCGTCGCATCGCCCAAATCAAAAAAGGGGAAGAGGTTACCGGCTCCCGCATCAAAGTAAAGGTGGTGAAAAATAAGGTGGCGCCTCCGTTCAAAATCGGCGAATTCGACATTATGTACAACGAGGGAATTTCACGAGAAATGGACTTGATCAATACCGGAATAAAGTACGGCGTGGTCAGCCGCTCCGGAAACACCATCAGCTTCGCCGAAACAAAATTAGGCGTCGGCCTGGACAACGCCAAAGAATTTCTGAAACAAAATCCCAAAACTGCCAAAGATATTGAAAAGGCAATCTGGCAAAAAACTAAAGAAGAAAAAATCGCTTAGACAAATTGAATGCAAAAAAAGAGCGCCTGCGGCGCTCTTTTTTATAATTGCCGGTAATTATTTCAAATATTCCACTTGGGCCGCCTTATGTTCTTCCAGGGTTCGGGAAAAAATCGTCTGACCGGTTTTTAAATCCGAGAGATAATACCAATAGGCAGAGGCTTCCGGATATAAAACCGCTTTTAAAGCGGACAAGCCGGGATTGCCAATCGGTCCGAAAGGCAAACCATTAGTCAAATAAGTATTGTATGAAGACTTTATTTTAAAATCGGATTTATCCAATTTTCGGCAATCCGCTAAATGCTTGATTTCACATTTGATATAAATGATGGTGGCGTCAACCTGCAGGGGCATAGAACTATTCAAACGCCGCCAGAAAATTCCGGCCGCCAATGGCCGATCGGCCTCATGAGGAATCTCCGCTTCCACCAAAGACGCCAAAGTGATAATTTTGTAATAACCGAGGCTAGTTTTCTGAATTTGGCCGTTCAACTCCGAAGAAATTTTATTCTGAAAATTACTCAAAAATTTCTTGGCCACTTCCAAGGCGCTGCGATTCTGATAAAAACGGTAGGTATCGGGAAAAAGAAACCCTTCCAGACTGGCCTCCTTGGGCGCGCCCTCAAACAGCGCGAAATAATTGGCGTCGGCTTTGTTCTGAAAATCTTTGATTTTAAAATCGGCCAGACTTTCGCCTTCGGCCAAAACGCCGGAGTCCTTAAGCTTGGTATCAATCATAGACAGGGTCCAGCCTTCGGGAATGGTAACGCTCACCTCAAGAACCGGACCACTATACAAAATCTGGGCAATAGCATTGGCCCGCAACTCCGGAGAAATCTTATAAGAACCGGGTTTCAACTTATCCGCCCAGCCCCTCAGTAGAACATAAAGCTTGAAGCTGGCGGCGGAACGAATGAAACCGGCGGACTGCAAATTTTCCGCAATTTGCTGGAAGCCCTCACCCTTTTCAATGGCAAACGTATTCTCAACAGCCGAACCGGCAGCCGCTGGTTTTAACTGATAATTAAAAACAACGGTAAAAAAACCAAAAGTCCCGATAACGATGATGGAAGTGATAAAAATTAAAGGTTTCATAAATCAAACGCTTCTTAATTTAATGCTTTGAATGACGCCTAAAGCGATAAAATTCATCAAAAGATTGGATCCGCCGTAGCTTAAAAACGGCAATGGCAATCCGGTAACCGGCAAAAATCCCAGATTCGCTCCGAAATTAATAATGGTCTGACTGGCAAATAAAATCAAGTAGCCGAAAACGAAAAGGCGCGAAAAATTGTCCGGCGCCCTTAAACCGATCTTCATCAGTTCAAAAATAAACCAGGCCAAAACCAGGAATAAAAGGAAGGCCCCGAAAAATCCCCACTCCTCAACGAAGGCCGCCAGGAAAAAATCCGTCTTCGCTTCGGGTAAAAATCGAAGCTGAGTTTCTACTCCCTGGCCCAATCCCCGGCCCCAGAACCCGCCAGAACCAATGGCAATTTTAGCCTGGATGACATTATACCCCGCGCCCAGAGGATCGCTGGTCGGATTAAAAAAGCTGGAAATCCGGTCTTTCTGATAGGGCTGCAAAAGATAACTCCACCCGATGCCGGCCACAAGCAAACCGATGAGAAGCAAAATAAGGAAATGCTTGAATTTCAATCCTGAAACAATGAGCATGCCCAGCCAGATTAAAATCAATAAAATCGCCGATCCTAAATCCGGCTGAAGAAAACAAAGCAAAACGTAAAAACCGGCATAGAGAGCCGGAACAATCAAACGCAAAGGACGCCAAATCTCAATGTGCCAAATGGCAAAATATTTTGCCAATAAAATAATGAGGGCCAGTTTGGCCAATTCCACCGGCTGAACGCTGAAAAAAGAAAAACCCAACCAGCCAGCCGCGCCTCGCACCTTAACGCCCAAAAACAAAACCAAAGCCATAAGGAAAAGGCAGAACAGATAAAAAGCAACGGAGAAAAAATTCTGAGCATACAATAAACGATAATCAAAAAAACTGCTGAGCAAGAAAAAAACCCCCAATCCCAAGAGAAACCAGACAACCTGTTTTTTAAAAATCTGAAAAGCCGGCTCGTCATTGGCCGACAAACTGGCCAAGGTCAATAGACTAAAAGCTACCAGCAGTATTACCGGCAGCATCAAAGAAAGATTCAAGCGCTTGGAAAATGCCATAATAAAAATTAATTGGGCCAGGCTTCAGCCAAGAATTCAATCCGATCCAAATCCACCTCCTGGAAATTGGCGAAATACGGGAAACCGTTGTAAACGAAATCTTTGATATCGTTGGCTTTCAAATTGGAAATTTCTGTTTTAGCCGCATAAAGCAAACGGCCGGTTTTGGAATAAACAATGAAGGTTAGATCAACCGTTGAAAAATCATGGCTGATTTTGTTGGCGATTTTACCCGAGACTTCCAAATAGCCGCTTTGCGCAGCCTCCAGAATTCTCGCTTTTC
>JAKLFS010000003.1:16785-22971 GCA_022711075.1 Patescibacteria group bacterium
TGCTGCTCTTATTGAGACTAAACCATTCGGTCTTGGTAATAATCACTTCGGCCCGAGACAAATCCGCAGCCTTGAAGGGCACTTTCGGTTCAATTAAATATTTATCGCTATGAGGCAAAACAAAAGACTCTCCGCTGGCTTCACTGACTTTTTCGCCCAATAAACTGATGACATTTATCTGATAAGAAAACTGCGCCCCATAATCAGCGTTGGAATTACGCACTTTGATGGTCAATTCACTCGCATTTTGACCGATGCCCAAAATATCGCTGGAAATTACCTCCAGGGGAGAGGCGTATTTCACTCCGCAAGCGACGCAAGATCCGCCGCAGTCAATGCCCGTTTCCTCGCCGTTTTCCTTTCCGTCAAAACAAGTCGGAGCGGGCTGACTTAAAATAATTATTAGCCCGATAATTAAAATAAAAAGGATGGAGGGAAAAATCGCGATAATAAGCTTTTTTCTTTTCCTCCAGGCTTCTCTTTTTTGAAATTGTTTTACCAAAACATCGTCCATAATTTTATTATAGCACAAAATTTTGCTTTTTTCTTTTACCTAATAATGCCTCCGCCCAGCAACTCATCTTTTGAATAAAAGACCGCGCTTTGGCCGGAAGCTATCGCTCTTTGTGGTTTGTTAAAAACTATTTTATTCCCTTTGATGGTCGCTTCTGCCATTTTCGCCATGGAACGAATCTTAACTTGGCATTTTCCATTATCTGGTTTAGCTGAAACCCAATTAACATTTTTTACGATCATTTCTTTCTGGAGCAAATCTTTGCCCTGTCCCTTGGCCAAAGGATTAGCTACGATTAAAGTGTTCTTTTTAAAATCTTTTTTGACAACGTAATAAGGACCGGTGCCGCCGATGTTCAATCCCTTGCGCTGACCGATCGTGTAATAAGCCAAACCCCTGTGCTCGCCGATTTTTTTACCATTAACAGTTATAATCGGCCCTGCACCCGCTTTAATCCGCGCTTTTAAGAACCCGTATAAATCCGTAGCAATAAAGCAAATTTCCTGGCTGTCGCGCTTTTCAAAAATTGGCAAGCCGAATTTTTTCGCTAATTGCCGTACTTCCGGCTTCCGATAATTACCAATGGGAAAAATAATTTTTTTCAATTTAGCCTGCGTTAAAGTATAAAGAAAATAACTCTGGTCCTTGTTTTTATCCTTAGCAATCAATAGCTTTTGCGTTTTGCGTTTTGAATTTTTACTTATTTTCGCATAATGCCCGGTAGCCAAAAAATCCGTGCCAAAGGCTCTGGTCTTGTCCACGAGCAAGCCGAATTTAATGTAATGGTTGCATTCTACGCAAGGATTGGGCGTGCGGCCGGCGGCATATTCTCTGATAAAATAATCCACCACTCTCTTTTTAAATTCCTTTTCGGCGTTAACGGTATAAAGAGGGATTTTTAATTTTGCCGCTACTCGTCTAGCATCGGCCTGAGCTTCGGCTGAACAGCACTTATTTTCATAATTGCACAAATTCTTGGTGCGGCCGCGCTTTGGCGTTTCTTTCCAAAATTTCATGAAAACGCCGATAACCTCGTAGCCGGCTCTTTGCAATAAAGCCGCGGCTACGGAACTGTCCACGCCACCCGACATGGCCACGACCACACGCGGCCTCTGGACTGAATTTTTCATTTTTTTCGCTCTTTTGGCTTTCATGTTTTCTTTATCATAACGAAAATAGGAAAAAAATCAAAAATATTGACAAATTTTATTTATTTTGTACAATATAATCAGCTTTTTTACTTTTTGGATAAGGAGAAAACCAACATGGAAAGTATCTTTAGGATCTGGGACATTGCTTTTTTCCCCTACTTCGGCATCGGCATCATTTTGGCGTACTTTTTCGCCAAAAAATCGGACGCTCAAAAAAAAGAAGTGAACAGCTTAGATCTCGGCCTCATCATACTTTTATGGCCGCTCTCTTTCCTGATTTTGATGGTTAATTTACGAAAAAAAGACGCAAAGCCCCAAGGACAACAAAAACAAACAGCCGATTCCGCACCGAGAAAAATCAACAGAAAAGATGTTTTTGGAGAATGTTCGGCATGTAAAGGAACGCGTAGAATTCCTGCGTCTGTATACGCGCCGGAGCTCGGTGACGATTTCGAGATGGTCGAGTGTCCGTGGTGCAACCATGATGACCGCATTGCTTCACGGCTCCGCGAGCAAGGCATCATCATTGAGCCCGCATCAGCAGAGAAAAAACCAACGGAGGAAGAGAAGTAGATCACAATGGGACCAACGCAGCGCCAGACAGACGTCTTTCCCAATCTAAACCAATTTCTCCCCAAGGCCAACAAAAGCCGCCTAAGCCCTTCGCTTAGACGGCTTTCTTATTAAAAATTAAGGATAATTTTTTCTAAGGCCGCTTCGTAATCGATTTTTCCCGTTTTAACCGCTAAATCAAGGCTGGCTAATTCGTTGTACAATTCAGTTAATTTCTCCTGCTTGAATTTCCAAAGCTGCGATTTTATTTTTTGAACCACGAAAGGATGCGCTTCCACCTCTTTGGCCTGACCTAAGGCCAAAAGAAGCGCCACCCGCAACTGACCGATAAATAAATTAAAAATCATTCCCGCATCCGAACCCGACCGAACCGCCTCTTCAAAATAGAGAATCATTTTTTTCTTGTTAGGCTCGAAAAAGGCGTCAAAAATTTTAAAAATATTGGGATGGGCTTCAAAAACCGATATTTCCAAAACATCGGCTTTGGTCACTTTTTTCTCCGGCCGGTACAAACTGATTTTCTTCAGCTCATTGATTAAACGCCAGGTGTCGCCGGCGAAAGCCTCAAAGAGAGCCGCCAAGGCAGAATCTTCAATATTTAGCTGATTTTTTTCCGCCTCTTTTTTCAACCACGGTTTGGCTTGGGCATAGGAAGAAAAATTTTTGAATTCCTGGCTGACTACCGGTTTTTTCTTTAAGACCATCAAAAGTTTTTTGGACTTTTCCTTCAGACCGCCGGTATCGCCCTCAACAATTATTAAAAAATTATCTTGAGAATTTAAAAGCCCTGATTTTTTAATTACTTCTCCCAACTCTTCATTAAAGGCAGAGGTTAGGGCGCTTTCAATAACGGCCAATTTTTTACTGCTGAACATCCCTGCGCTCTCAAAAAAATTCTTCATTTTTTCAAAAGAATTTTTTTCTTTAAAATCAAATTTCTCGCAACCCAAAATACAGCCGTGTTTTTTTTGGTATTCGGCAATAATTTCTTTTACTTTTTGGACGATTCGATAGGTATCCGAGCCGTATAAAAATATAATCATATTACAATTTTTGGCAGTGAGGACAAAAATGAGCGGAGCGACCTCCCATTTTTAATCTTTTGATGGCGTTTTTGCAGCGCGGACATTTTTCGCCCTCCCGCCGATAAACGTAAAGACGAGTGGCGTAATGGCCGGATTTCCCCTCAGGATCGCGGAAATCGCTGATGGAAGTGCCGCGTAATTTAACGGCTTTTTTCAAAACCTCCTTAATAAAGTGGAAAATTTTTTTCAATTCCAAATTTTTTAATTGATTAACCGGCCGAAACGGATGAATTTTTGCCAGCCATAAAATCTCGTCGGAATAAATGTTGCCAATGCCGGAAATAACGCTCTGATCCATTAAAACCTGCTTGATTTTTCCTTTTTTGCCGCAGAGCGCTTGCTGAAATTTTCTAAAATTAAAGCCCTTTTCTAAAGGTTCGGGTCCCAATTTTTTTAATTCTGCTAGATTTTCAATTTCCCTTTGGGAACCGAGGATTACTTTGGCGAATTTTCTTAAATCAGATAGGGCCAGTTGCCAGCCATTGTCCAGATAAAAAATGATGTGAATATAATTGTTAACCTTTTCTTGCATCACGCCCCTGAGTGAAGAAATGGGCTTTTTATTTTGAACCCTCCATTGACCATACAACAGATGCCCGGTCATCTTTTGATGCACTAAAAGAAGCTTTCCCGCGCTCAAATAGATCAGGATGTTTTTGGCGCGGCGTTTAATATTCTCAATTTTTAAACCCCGCATTTCTTTGACAAAAATAACGGGCTTAGGCTTTTTAATTAATTTTGGCGCATCAAACCAAACCGATTTAATTTTGCGGCCGATGACTTTCTTTTTTAAATCATTAACGATGGTTTCCACCTCGGGTAATTCCGGCATATTAATTTCAAGTTTATCATCAAAACCAGAAGCTGGCAATCAAACAAAAAAAGACGGCTTGGGCCGTCTTTTTTGAACGCAAAGTATGTTTTTATCTCAAAGTCCAGCCGCCGTCAACAATGATTGTCTGGCCAACGATGTAATCGGCTTTTTCCGAAGCCAAAAACACTACGGCATTAGCGATATCCTCCGCCAAACCCATTCTTCCCAAGGGAATGGCCGCGACTGTTTGTTTTTTAACCTCTTCGCTGGAAGAACCGGTAGCGCCCGGAGTATCAACCGCTCCCGGCGCAACGGCGTTGATATTAATTTTCTTCGGAGCCAATTCCAGAGCCAAGGCCCGGGTAAAACTGCTTACGCCACCCTTAGAAGCGCAGTAATGGGTCAGACCCTCAAAGCCGACGAAAGCAGCGATGGAAGAAATGTTTATAATTTTACTTCCCGCCTTCATCGCGTTAATAGACGCTTGCGAGCATAAAAAAATGCTTTTCAAATTAACGTCCATTACTCTGTCCCAATCAGCCTCAATCATCTGACCAAACGGCTTAAAAGGATAGATGCCAGCATTATTGACTAAAATATCCAGCTGGCCGAAATTTTCTATTGTTTTCGCCACCAAATTATCAACTTCGGCTTTATTGGAAACGTCGCACTTAATACCCAACGCCCTCACCCCCATTCCGGAAAAATCTTGGGCCGCCTTATCGCAAGTCGCCTGATTAATATCGCTCACCACAACATTGCAACCCTCTTTGACCAAGGCCAAAGCAATGCCATAGCCGATTCCTTGACCGGCGCCAGTTATAATCGCTGTTTTGTTTTTGAACATATGTTTGATCTACGACTTTAACTTTAAAAATCGGGATAACAGTTGTGGACCTATGGGGAATCGGACCCCAACCTCGCCCATGCCATGGGCGCGTAATACCATTTTACTATAGGCCCTTACAAATTAATTTAACAGATTATTTGCTAATTTTCAATCTGTTTTGGTGTATTTATACAACCAAGACAAAACTTTTCGGCTTTTTGAGAAGAGTCCCCTTGGAAGGAATCGAACCCTCATCTCGCCCTTAGGACGGGCTTGCTCTATCCATTGAGCTACAAGGGGAAATATTTTAAAATCCACTCCGACGTTCTAGCGCCCTGGTCAGAAGTCGGAACCCCGACCCCTTGGGCGTCGGGGTTGAGCTACGAGGGCGTCAGATTAAATAACGTCTTCTTTTATTCTTAATTTCTTGTTCACCAATCTCGCGAAAAAGAAAAGAAATTTGGAAAGATGGTTGAGATAAACGATTATTTCCGGATCAATCTTTTTTACTTTGTTTAACCGAATCAGACTTCTTTCGGCCCGACGACAAACGGCTCTGCTACAATCCAGGCAGGCGCTGGCCACAGACGCACCGGGAATAATAAAATTTTTCAAATCAGGAATATTTTTCTGGCAAAACTCCAGCTTCTCGTCTAATTTTTTTATTATTTTTTCCCAATTGGCTTTTTGAGCGCCGGCTAATTCGGATAAAAGCACGAAAATGTCTTTTTGGACGTCGGTAACCCAATTTTTAAACGTAACGTTCTTAATGAAGTTTTTAGCAAACCCCAGAAAAGAAGTCAATTCATCCAAATCACCCAAAACCTCAAAGACCAAATTGTCTTTGGTTATTTTTTTACCATTGTCTAAGGCACTGGCACCATTGTCGCCGATAAATTTTACCATAAGCGATTTTAAGCCTTAATAGGAATAAACGTCCACCAAAAGGCCGGCGCCATCACGCAGAATTAACTTATCGTGGTCGGCCAGCAAAAAGTTGTTGCCGCTATACACGTACCACTCGCGGCTGAAAAAATCCGAATCATAACGATACCTTTGGCTGCAACCGTTGTAATTCAGACGGCTATTAATGAAATACAGACAAGCGCTATCAATGTTATAATCTTCATAATCCGAAGTCTTAGGAATCTGACAATTGGTCAGCCGGGAAATAAAATCCTGGCAGCTGGCATTCAAATTAGCAATTTCCGATTGGTCGG
>JAKLFS010000030.1 GCA_022711075.1 Patescibacteria group bacterium
CATTAATAATCTTGATTGGAAAATGAATACTGACGATTTCTTGCGGGCGCTCGCAGAAAAAACAGTCAACTCTACTTTGGAAACCGTCTTGGGGAAAAACCCTCAAAGTTTTTCCGCTGATTATGTCGCTAAGCAGAAAGAGACGCTTATTGCCCAAAGTCTTCCTGATTTGAGGAAGCAGATTTCCCAATTGGTTGGCGCGCCAATTAGCGGCAGCGAATCGATCGCTCACGTGGCTTACGAATTTATTTCCATCAAGTATCGCGCTTTGCCTGCCAATGTTCGTCAAATCATCATTGCCGTTGTAGTTGTTTTATTCTTTTTCGTTTTGAGATTTGTGGCTGGTTTGCTTTCAATTATCGCGCGAATTTTGGGATATTTAGTTTATGAGATACTATTGGCCCTGGGCTTTGTTCATATCATTTACGAAAGCAGGAGCAAGGAATCGTTGATTTTGCCATAGCGGCGTCATTGTCTTTAGATTGATGCGGCGTCCCATTCGTTGAGGCGCTGGTTAGTTGGAATAATTATGGAGAATAAAGATTACTATAAAATTTTGGGAGTTGATAAGCAGGCTTCCGAAGAAGAGATTAAAAAGGCTTATCGGAAGCTGGCCCACCAGTATCATCCTGATAAGACCGGCGGAAACGGAGATAAATTCAAGGAAGTTAATGAAGCTTATCAGGTGCTTTCCAGCAAAGAAAAACGTCAGCAATATGATCAGTTTGGCCGCGTTTTTGACGGAGGAGCCGGGGGCGCTTCGCCCAATTGGGGAGGTTTTGATTTCGGCCAGGGATTTCCCGGCGGTTTTTCTTCCCAAGGCGGACCGGCTTCGGGCTGGGATTTTAACTTCGGCGACGGCGTCAATGTCGGCGGCGATTTCGGTTCTATTTTTGAAGGAATCTTTGAGGGCTTGGGCGTAAGGAAAAAACGCCGGACCGTTCATTCCGGTTCTGATTTGCGTTTGAATTTAGCCATTACTCTGGAGGAAGTGGCAACGGGCAGCCAGAAAGAATTGGAATACGAAACTTTGGTAAAATGTCAGGCTTGTCAGGGCCGGGGCTATGATACGGATTCTTCTTTTAAAACTTGCGAGGCCTGCGATGGCCGGGGAGAGGTGAAAGAAACGCGGCAAAGTTTCTTCGGGCCGTTTACGAGAATAAAGAGCTGTCCCCATTGTTTCGGCGAAGGAAAAATTCCGGAAAAAATTTGCAAAGAATGCCGCGGCCACGGCCGGGTGAAGGCGAAAAAACTGACGCGGGTCAACATTCAAGCGGGAATCAATGACGGCCAGATTATTAAAATTACCGGAGCTGGCGAAGACGGCGAAAAAGGAGCTTCCAGCGGTGATTTATATTTGGAAGTCAATATTAAGCCGCATTCCTTATTCAAACGCCAGGCCGCTGATTTGATTTACGAAAAGAAGATTTCCATTCCGCAAGCTGTTTTGGGCGCGGAAACGGAAATTCCCGGCTTAGTCGGCAAATCGCTTCTGGTAAAAATTCCGGCTGGCACCGAATCGGGAAAAGTTTTACGGATTAAGGGCAAAGGCTTGCCGCATTTCGGCCGATTTGGCAGCGGCGATCTGCTGATTGTCGTTAAGGTTGCCATTCCCGCCAAAGTTTCTTCCAAGGCCAAAAAGCTTCTGGAAGAATTGCAAGAAGAAATTCAATGAACATCGCTCTGGCTTATAACGTCCGTCATTACGATCCTCTGCAAAATCGGGAAAAAGCCGAAGCGGAGGCGGAGTTTGATTCGCCGGAAACCATTAAACTGATAAAAAATACTCTGGTTGGCTTGGGTCATCGTGTTTTTCTGGTGGAAGCTGATGAGGCCGCTTACCAAAAATTCAAGAGGTTGAGGCCGAAAATTGATCTGGTTTTTAATTATAGCGAAGGCATCAGGGGGCTGGATCGCGAAGCGCAAATTCCGACCACTTTGGAGATGCTGGGGATTCCGCACACCGGCGGTTCGCCTTTAAGTTCCGCCATCGGTTTGAATAAAGTGAAAACCAAAGAAGTTTTAGCCTGCCATAAAATTTTGACTCCGGCTTGGCAGGTTTTTAAAGACCCTCAGGAAAAAATTTCAAAAAATTTAAAATTTCCGCTCATCGTCAAACCGCAATCCGAAGGCTCCAGCAAGGGTATTGTGGTGAAGAGCTTGGTGGCGGATGAAAAACAATTGCGCCAAAGAGTTAAAGAAGAAATCCAAAAATATAGACAGCCGGCCTTGGTGGAAGAATTTTTGGAGGGTCGGGAATTTACCGTCGGCGTTTTGGGTTATCCGCCGAAACTCTTGCCGATTGTGGAAATAAAATTTGATGAGTTGCCGAAAGGAATGCCCAAGTTCGACCACTATGAAGCCAAGTGGATTTATGACAATCCGAAATTCAAGAGCGACCCCTTGGTTTGTCCGGCTAAAATTCCTAAAAAATTGGAGAAACAAATAAACGAGTCGGTGCTTTGGGCGTTTGAAATTCTAGAATTGGCCGATTGGGCGCGTTTTGATATCCGTTTGGACAAGCGCGGCCGCCCCAATATTTTGGAAGTCAATTGTCCGCCGGGCATTATTCCGGATCCGAAGGAAAATTCCCGTTTTCCACGAGCAGCTAAAGTGGCGGGATTGAATTTTCCCAGATTACTTCAAACAGTCATTGCTTCAGCCAGTAAGAGGTATAAGATAAATTCAAACTTATGAGCTTGCTAATGAAAATATTATCGTTTGTTTTAGCCGGAGCCATAGTGGCTGTTTTGATTTTCAGCTCCCACTATTTTGACCGTTCCTATTACGAAGGAAAGACAGCGGTAGCTTTTGGTGATAGTTTGACTTTCGGCGTCGGCGCGGCGGCTGATGAAAATTATGTCAGCTGTTTGGCCAGAGATTTGAATATTGTCATTTACAATAAGGGCGTTAACGGCGACACTACTGCAGAAGCCTTAGCTAGGATTCAGAGTGATGTCTTGGATTTAAGGCCGGATGTCGCCATTGTTTTATTGGGCGGAAACGATTTTTTGGAAAATATTCCTTTAAGCGAAACAAAAATTAATTTAGCGAAAATTTTGGATATTTTGAACGAACATAAAATAAAAGTGATACTGGTGGGGATTCACCAGGGACTTCTTTCCAATTATGAAAAAATGTATCAGGATTTGGCGCGGGAGAAGGGGGTGGCCGGCTACGTGCCCGGAATTTTAAGCGAACTGTACCAGAACAAGCAGTATATGTTCAATGATTTCCACCCAAATGCTTTG
>JAKLFS010000031.1 GCA_022711075.1 Patescibacteria group bacterium
GGAATGCCCCGGGGAGCCGGCGGAATTCCATCCAAAATAAATCGGGCTAAGGTTTTATTGTCAGTTGCCATTTCCCGCTCGCCCTGCAAAACATGAACCTCCACCGAAGTTTGATTATCGGAAGCAGTGGAAAAAATCTGGGTCTTGGCTGTAGGAATGGTCGTGTTTTTTTCAATAACTTTAGTAAACACTCCGCCCAAAGTTTCAATACCCAAAGAAAGCGGGGTCACATCCAAAAGCAAAACATCGCGGACTTCGCCCTGCAAAACTCCGGCTTCAACCGCTGCGCCCACCGCTACCACTTCATCCGGATTGATTCCCTTATGCGCTTCTCGACCGAAAAGCTTTTTCACCGCTTCTTGAATAGCAGGCATTCTGGTCTGGCCGCCGACCAAAATAATTTCATTAATGTCATTGATGGTGTAATTCTTCTCCGTCAAAGTTTTCTGCACTAAGGTAATGGAGCGGTCAATAAAATCGCGGACCAATTCTTCCAGTTTCGCCCGAGTTAATTTCATTACGAAATGCTTGGGCCCGGAGGCATCGGAAGTTATAAAAGGAAGATTTATTTCCGCCTCCATCACGGTTGAAAGTTCATGCTTGGCGCGTTCCGCCGCTTCTTTCAAGCGCTGCAAAGCCAAAACATCTTTGGATAAGTCAATCCCTTCCTGCTTCTTGAATTCGTTAACCAAATAATTGATTATCCTTTGATCAAAATCATCGCCGCCCAAATGGGTGTCGCCGCCTGTAGCCTTCACTTCCACCGTATCGGCGGAAATCTCCAGAATGGAAATATCAAAAGTGCCGCCGCCGAAATCATAAACAATCACGCGTTCGTCTTTTTTCTTATTCAAGCCATAGGCCAAAGCCGCGGCTGTCGGCTCGTTCAAAATGCGGCGAACCTTAAAGCCGGCGATTTCGCCCGCATTCTTGGTCGCCTGCCTTTGACTATCGTCAAAATAAGCCGGCACCGTGATAATCGCCTCTTCAATGCGCTCGCCCAATTTTTCTTCGGCATCGGACTTCAATTTTTGCAAAATCATAGCAGAAATTTCTTCAGGCCGATACCATTCATCAGCCATTTTAATTTCCACCCCGCCGGAACTGGATTCGCGCAATTCATAAGGAAGCAAGGTTTTATCTTTCTGCACTTCCGCATCGTTAAACTTGCGACCGATCAACCGCTTAACGGAAAAAATGGTATTGGTCGGATTGGTAACGGCCTGCCGCTTGGCCAAAATGCCGATCAAGCGTTCGCTGTTTTTGGCGATCGCCGCCACTGACGGCGTCGTCCGACCGCCTTCTTTATTCTCAAGAATTTTCGCTTCGCCGGCTTCGATGTAAGCCATAGCGGAATTAGTCGTCCCTAAATCAATGCCTAAAATTTTTGCCATTTACCCTGTTAAATAAGATTCGGGGGCTTCCTCAACCATCCCTTCACCTTATTATTTCAAAATTATTTAAACTGATAAAATTACTTCGCACTTTACCCCGAATCTATCCCGCCAAAGCGGGATATTTAACAGGGTAAATTTTTCCTTTAGACCTTTTATTTATGTTTAATTATTTTCACCTTTGACGGCCTGATAAGCTTGCCGTTTAACTTATAACCGCGCGTTAACTCTTCCGCCACCCCTCCTTCCTCGCCCTCAGTTTCAATTTCCCCAATCACTTCGTGCCAAGCCGGATCAAATTGCTGATGCAACGCCTCAATTGGTTCCAGCCCCCTTTTCCTTAAAACGTCTTCCAATTGACCCCTAATTAATTCCAAACCCTGAACGATTCTTTTTTCCGTTTCCGTCAGCCCTTCAATCCTCAAGGAGTTAACGGAAATATCAAAGCTGTCCAAAACAATAAGCAAATCTCCGATTAAATCTTCATTGGCAAACTTCACGATTTCGTCAGTGCGTTTGGCGATGTCTTTCTGGTAATTGAGGAAATCGGCCTTCTGCCTCTGCCAACCTGCCAAGTATTCGTCTTTTAATTTTTCCGCTTCAGCTAATTTTTGTTTTAATTCCCCAATTTCCGAAGCCTCGTCATTTTGTTTGTTTTGCTTTTCTTCCTTTTCCATTTTATCCGTCAAATAAATTAGCGACTGCTTCTAAAATAGCCAGATTTTTATCGTAGTGCATATTCTTCGGACCAATCAGCAACAAAACGCCGGAATCCCCGTCGGGAATATGCCGCGAAATGATGCTGAGGCTATCGCTTTTAATCAGAGGGTTGTCTTTGCCGATAAAAACGCTCCTTTCGTCATCGACCAAAATATTGAATAGTTCCTCAAATCTTTCATCCATCAGTTCAATGTCGGTAAAAATCTGCTTCATTTCCGGAGAAGAAACGTCGTTCATCAGCTGGCCGAATAAATTTTTTAATCCGAACTTATAAACAAAACCCCCGGTAAAAGAATAGCTTACGCCCAACCCGCCACAAAAATCAGCGATGATTTTGGCTGACTGCGAAAAAAGGTCCTTAGCGCCGCCCCGCGTCATTTCCATTTTCTTTTGCCAATGTTCCGATTCTCCGGTCAATTTCTTCTCATTTTCCAAAACCTCATCAACGAAAAGCTTATACGCTTTATCCGTCGGCACGCGTCCAGCCGAAGGATGCGACTGCAATAAATAGCCGGCCTTAGTCAAATCAAAGAACTCGCGGCGAATGGTAGCCGGGCTTAAATCCGAAAAGAATTTCTGGGAAAATTCCTTGGAACCAACCGGTTCGCCTTTTTTGGAATATTCCCGAACAATTAAATTCAAAATTTTCTTCTGCCGATCAGTTAACATTAAAACCATTATATAAAAATTGGCACTCTGTTGTCAAGAGTGCTCATCAAGGCATATTAAAGCGCTGGAAACCGAAAATAAGCGCCGGCTAGCCTCCTATTATCCAAAGACGAAGCCAGCTGATAATCGGCGTTAAATATTGAAAACCGAAAAAGA
>JAKLFS010000032.1 GCA_022711075.1 Patescibacteria group bacterium
AAAAGATTTAATTAAAGCCGGCGCTGACGCGGTAAAAATTGGCGTTGGACCCGGCTCTGCTTGCACTACTAGAATCGTGGCTGGCGCAGGCGTTCCGCAATTATCAGCTGTTTTAAATTGTGCCGCAGCCGCAAAGAAAAGCGGAGTACCGATAATGGCTGATGGCGGCATCAGATATCCGGCTGATGTGGTCAAGGCTTTGGCAGCGGGCGCCACAACCGTAATGATCGGCAATTTATTGGCTGGCACCGATGAGGCACCCGGAGTGATTATCAATAAAAGCGGCCGGAGATATAAATTTTACAGAGGCATGGCTTCTTTTGGCGCGAATATTTCCCGAAGGGCCTTGGATACTAATGATGACAATTTATTGTATGACAATCTAATGATAGAGGGCACAGAGGGGTTGGTGCCCTATCGCGGCAAAGCACAAGAGGTAATTGATTATTTGCTTAATGGTTTGCGCTCTGGAATGAGTTATAATAACGCCAAAACAATTAAAGATTTGTCCAAAAACGCCAAATTTATCAGAATCACTGAAAACTCTTTAAAAGAAAGTCATCCGCATGATTTGGAAAAGACGTAAAAACACCCGTCTCAAGATTCTAGATTTTAAAGGAATCCCGTCTCAGCACCTTTGCCGAGACGGGATTTTTTGTTACGTTGTTTTAAACTCTTCTTTCTTCCAGGGGATTTTTACCGGCTTCGCGGATATCGCGACCGCAATAACGCTTGCCTTCGGCACAACTGCCACTCATTGCGCAAGGCGGCTTCATCACTGCAAGAAAGGGGCAATCCGGACCAAACTTGCGAGCAATCCGCTGCGCTACTTGCATAGATGCGTGATAAATCTCCTCCTGCGCCGACCAACACAAGCGCTTGGAAAATTCGTGCGCTAAGGCATTGTAAGAAGCGGACTTGCGGTATCTGACCATCGCGCCGTACGGAGCCAAAGAGCAAGCCAAGCTCAATGGAATATCCGAATTTTCAAAGATGTCTTTCCGCCACCGCCGCATTAAAACCAAGGCTTGTTCGGCCAAAGATAAGGCTTTGGGTATTGGCGCTAAATAGAAATCACCGGTGAAAATCGGCTGGCTTCTTCTGACGGTCCGATGCCGCTGATCCTGGCCCATTGTCGCCAAGGAAATCTCTATTTCCGTTTTCAGCTCTTCGACGTTGTTATCCATAAATCCGGGATCAAAAGGCAAAAGATCAATCGGCCCCAGATCAAAACGATCTGGAATCCGAAACCAATTCGGATTTCCCGAAGAGATGATATCGGCGCGAGGTTTAATCGCAATCCCGCAAACCGGCACGAGCACTTCTCGGACAATCGGCAGGTCTTTGTTGGCTTTGTCAGAACGATAGAAAATGAATTGAAGCTGCGGGTTGTCTTTTAAAACCGAATCCGCCATCTTTTGTGTCAAATCTTTCAGCGGTGGCGACCAGGCAACGTGATACAGCGCAGCCAACGCCGAAAGATTAACGGTATAAGTCAAGGCTGTCGGGAAAATCACCGGAATAAAGACCCGCATCTGTTCCTGGGCCATTTTCGGAGCGTTCTCTTGAATATATTCTTTAGAAGCATACGGTCTTTCCAGCTCCAAAAAATTTTTGGCCTTAGCCTCGGCCTCTGCCAAATGACGATTGTAAGTGTCGTAACCGAAATGCAGATAATCCATCACTTGCTCAAATAAGCAAGGGTTTAAAGAATAATACGCGTTGAGATATTGAGCCATTTCGTCGAAATTCGGATTCTTGAACATCGCAGCGCAGAACCTGCCGGAACGCTGACCGGAATTATAGAACACGCTGGCCAAATGCAAGCCCAAGGTCACATCGCCCACAGCGATGCCTTCGATAAAGAAGGTGTAATGGCCGTGCTGAAAAGTGGTCTGGTGGCCCACATTGAACAAGCGGTTCTTAATGTCCATTTTGGCGCCCAACTTCGGCGCCTCACCCTGATAGCAGGAATGCGCACCGAAAGTGACAAGCTCTTCAGCCGCAATGCTCGGTTTGCTGATCAAACTTACCTTTATCATTGTTTTCTCCTGGAAAAAGTTGTTAAAATTTCTATTAAAATCTTAGTACTTAAAAGGCTAAGAGTCAACAAATGATTTGCAAGAAAAAAACTGGTATCTTATAATAAAATCCTATGACTAATCTCTCAAACCCTAAAAATGACTGGGAGGGCTTCGGACCAGAGAAAAGAAATAAGACCGAAAAGCCGGAACTTATTGAAGGAATGAAGAAATTAACGGCTTACTTAGAAACAGAGGCTAAATCAATGCAAGCCGAAGGTATTCCGGTGCTTAATGATTGCCGCATTAATATGGACGCCTTCGCAAGCCTTTACTCCCCCAAAGACTTGGCCATAGAAAAACAACGCCTATTGAGAATGCAGAAAGAAATGGCGGAGAAAGACGAACATCAAGATAATTTCGGCGAAAAACTGGAAATGCTGAAAACCGCGGTTTTTAATAAATTCCTCGGCCAAAAATTCATTGTCGCCCGAACCAGCCTGGCCGATGACATTGATCGAGGCGTTGACAATGTCATCTTGGAAAGGCAAACTGGCAATGTCGTCTGCGCTTTTGATGAAGTTACCGACATCGTTGGCAAAACCTATCAGGATAAAGCAGCTAAGATTATGGAAAGAAACGTAGAAAGCGCCGGCGCCAGCTTGAAATACGGATTAGGTATTGATGAAAAAACTAAGAAAGTAATTCCCCAAAGCGTTAGAAATATTCCAATTTTTTATTTAGCTCTTCCGGGCCAATACGTAAAAAACGCCATTCAACAGTTTGAACCAGACGTTAAAAACGAACAAGAAGCAAAACTTCTCTCTTATTTTCTTTCCAGCCTGCAAACCCAAATCAAGGCCCTAGATTTAA
>JAKLFS010000033.1 GCA_022711075.1 Patescibacteria group bacterium
ACTGACTGCGCCAAAAACGCTTTTATCATCGCCGACTTTCAAAGAAAATTCCAATTTCCAGCCAGCCATTTGTTTGGCTTGCCGTTCAAAATCTTCTTTTTGCGCTTGTTTCTCTTGCTCCAAAGCACTGCGGCGCGCCTCTATGCTTTTTACCTTTTCCGCCGTCGCCATTTCCACCAATCCCTGGGGCAGCAAAAAGTTTTTGGCATAACCATCCGAAACGTCTTTAATTTCAAACTTTTTTCCTAATTTAGCCACGTCTTTTAATAAAATTATTTTCATTTTTTATTGAGCGATTAATTGTTGCGCGACTTCTAAAGCTTTATCTAATTGCGGATCTTTATCGTTTTCATAATCTTCGTCAGTCAGTTCAACTTTGTAATCCGGTTCCAAGCCGTTGCCATTTAGGGAAAGGCCGCTGGGCGTCAGCCATTCCGCTATTGTTAATTTAATCAGGGAATTATCAGGCATATCTTCGACTTCCTGAACCGAACCCTTACCGAATGTTTTTTGCCCCACGATTTTTATCTGGCGATTGTCGCGTAAGGCGCCAGCCAGGATTTCCGAAGCTGAAGCTGAGCCTTCATTGGCCAAAATTACCACCGGCATATTTAATAACGCCTGATTGCCGCTCGCTTTCAAAACGGTTTCATTCTCCCCCTTAATGCTTTCGCGGACGACGACATCGCCCTGTTTCAGGAACCAGCCGGCGATATCAACTGAAACTTCCAGATAACCGCCCGGATTATTGCGCAAATCCAAAATAAGGGCCGGAGATTTTTTCACGAAAGCGTCTAGAACAGCCCGATAAAATTCATAATTCGTATTGTCGCTAAAACTGGAAAGGGTGACGTGCGCGATGTTGTCTTTTAAGAATTCCGTTTTAACCGAAGGCACGGAAATCGTTTCCCGCTTAATGGTAAAATCCTGCGGTTTTTCGAAATTGCTTCGGAAAATAGTCAATTTAACTTCAGTGCCTTCTGGCCCGCGGATCAAATCAACCGCTTCTTCTGAACTCATATCGCTGGATTCTTTTCCGTCTATAGCCACAATCTGGTCGCCTGGTTTTAGTCCGGCTTTCCAAGCGGGCGTTCCATCAATCGGCGAGATGACTGTTAAAACACCCTTTTTTACGCCGATTTCAATGCCGATGCCGCTGAAGTTGCCAGTAACGTTTTCGTTGAATTCCTTGGCTTCTTTGGGATTAAAGAAGGTGGAGTAAGGATCGCCTAAGGAATTCAAAAGGCCACGCACGGCTCCGTAGACCATATCCTGTTTGTTCAGCTCGCCGGATTTAACATAATCGTCTTGAATCAAGCGCCAAGTATCCCAAAACAAGTTGAAATCCACGTCAGCCGGTTTATCCGTTTCCAAATTCTTCACGCCTCGGACTAAGTTGATGGAAGGGTAATATTTTTTGCCAACATTGATTCCGGTCCAAAAAACTCCGGCCAAAAGGATCAAGCCGGCTAAAATGATGCCGGTCGTTTTTCCGATTTTACGCCAATCCATCTTCTTAATAGATTTAATTTTTATTCTAACCATAATTGTATTGATTATAGCGTAAATTTCCAGCCATTTCAATTTAAAGGAAATGATTGAATTGGCTCATATTCGGTTCCGCCTTTCTTGCGACTACTGTTAAAAAGCACAACTTCTTCCGCTGGAAATTCTCTGATATAGTTCTTTTTAATTTGTCTGTTAGGTTTATCAGCTCCGAATTTTAATCTGGCCAAGGTGACGTGCGGGTTAAATTTCTTGTAATCTGTTTGAAAATTTATGCCTTTATCCAAAAGCGCCTTTTCCAATTCATTTTTTAATTCATTCAGGATGTCTTTTGTCTCCAGCCTTAACCAGATCATTCTTTCGTTTGAATCCGGACCATAGCCGATTTCTTTGCATTTTAAAACAAAAGATTGAATGTTTTGAACGGCTTTTTGACCGGCCTCAATAACTGACGCTAATTGTTCTTCGGCCAAATACCCGATAAACACAACGGTTATATGCAAGTTTTCTTTCGTTGTCCAGCGCCAGACGTCCTTTTCTCCTATCTTGGCCAGATTGATAATCTCTTCTTTGATGTGTTCCGGGATCTCCATGGCAAAGAATAACCTTAATTGTTCCATATTTTTAAATTGTAGCGGAGTTTCTTTCGTTTGTCTAATTTTGTTCCTCTGATATAATTAAAATAAGAATGTACATCAATGAAGTCATTCCTTTAACTAATTTGCCGCGTTCCCAGCCGCAAATTTTGAGTTATTTTAGTTCTCAAAGATTAACTTGGGGCTCATTAGTTGCCATCCCCTTAGCTAAAAAAATGGCAAATGGAATGGTTATTTCCTCCAAGGCCATTGAATCTAAAATTAACATCAAAAAGTCCAATTTTAGCCTTAAGCCGCTAAAAGAGACGGTGAATCTTGGTCCGATTGTCACCAAGAACCAGTATCTTTTATTGGAATGGCTGGCTCAATATTATTATTTGCCTCTGACCGGTCTCTTCCGGTCGGCGCTGGCCGATTTGAGGTTCTTAAAAAAAATGCCGGCGCTTAAGTTTTCCGCCCTTGCCCTTCCGGAACCCCATAAAGAAAAGACGTACTTGTTCCAGGATGATTTTTCTTTTTTGAAACAGAAAATCAAGAAAGCCATAGAAAGCAACCGGCAAGTTTTTATTCTCCTTCCCAATCAGATAAAATTGGAGATTTATAAGGAGCGGCTATCGGAATTAAATGAGGAAATTATTGTTTTTAATAAAACTCAATCGCAAAGGGTACTGGGGAAAGCTTATTCCGATATAAATCAGAATCGGAAGAAA
>JAKLFS010000034.1 GCA_022711075.1 Patescibacteria group bacterium
AGTATTTTTGGTTTACATCTCGACTATATGCCTTTTGCCAATCATCCCTTGGGCTTTTGGATAATCCTGGCAATTATGCTCGGCATATCTTTTATCTTCTTTCTTATCGCTAAATTCAAGAAATGGCTATAATAATTTTTCCTTAATTCCAATTGGAGGCTGAAAATTATCCTAATATTACCACCCTCGTCAGTCCGGAAAATGTCCATTCCGGACTGTTTTAATAAGGCAAATCAAAAATTTATCCGGTCGAGAAACATTGAAAGTGTAAAATTCACAATGCAAATATCAAAGTTTATAGAGTTTGCGGAATCTTTTAATTCAACTACGAACACACCCCCCAGCCGCAAACCGGACAAGCATGACATTTTTCTTGATTCACCAATTCCGTATGGCAATTGGGACAAAACTTTTTTTCATCAACGAGATTTTTCGCCTCCATCGGCAAAGATTCAATAAGGCTGGGCTGATAATAAATAGAGAATCCTTCGGCCTTAGTATCCTTCTTGGAAACGAAAACCCCTTCCTTATCCTTAGGCTTTTTCTTGGAATTTTTCTGATTGCCGGCGACTAAAACCTGATTTTTAATGGATTTATCGCGAAAAACCGTTACATCTTTGCAGCCCAGCTTATAGGCCAATAAATAGATGCTTTTAATGTCTTCTGGTGTCGCGTTAAATGGTAAGTTGTTCGTTTTGGAAATTGACGAATCTATCCATTTTTGCATAGCGCCCAACGCTCGAATATGATCTTCCGGAGAAATATCCATAGCCGTTACCAAAACTTTCTTCAATTTCACCGGGACACTGTTCATTTTATTAACGCTTCCGTCATTATTGATTACCCGCCGCAGAAAATAATCATTAAACAAACCAAAACGCATCAAAATTCTTTCAAAGACCGGATTAACATAATAGAAGCTTCCGACTGCCACATTTTTCTCAAAGACCAAGCTATAATTCGGTTCAATACCCGACGAACAACCGGCAATCATGGAAATAGAACCGGTGGGCGCCAAGACGGTCGTAAAAGTATTGCGCAAGCCATGAGTTTTTATTTTCCGCGCCAAAGCCTGCCAATCAAAATGCCAGGATTTTTTATCTTTATAACCGGCAAAAGGCATTTTCCCGTCCGGATAAAAAGATTTATCAAATAATGTGAAACGTCCCCGCTCTTCGCTTAAATTTACCGAAGCGTGTTTAGTATAATAATTCAGAGTTTCGGTCATTCGCTCCATAAATTTTAATCCTTCGCTGCTGTTATACGGGATCATCAGTTCGAAAAGCGTGTCGGCCAACCCCATCACTCCCAAGCCCATCTTTCTGGTCTTTAACGTCATTTCCTCAATCTGCGGCAAAGGATATTTATTGATATCAATCACGTTATCCATAAAGCGGGCGGCCAGCTCCACGGTCTTGGAAAATTCCTGCCAATCAAAAAATTTCTTTTCATGCTTATGATTCGGTTTGACGAAAGCCCACAAATTAATACTGCCTAAATTGCAGGATTCATAAGGGTAAAGCAAAACCTCGCCGCAAGGATTAGTACAAGTAATGGGACCTAAAGCCTTAACCAAAGGATTATATTCGTTGATGCGGTCGTAAAAAATCACTCCCGGCTCGGCTGATTCCCATGCCTGATAAGCAACAAGATCCAAGATTTTCCGTGGATCAGCATATTTCGCCACCTGATTGGTATGCGGATTAATCATCGGGTAGGGCTTGTGCTCTCTGTAATATTGCCAAAACTCCGGCAAGACCAAAACAGAAAGGTTAAAATTGCGCATTGCCTGATTGCCGGTTTTACAGCGGATAAAAGCTTCGATATCAGGGTGATTGATATTCAAAATGCCCATATTCGCCCCCCGCCGGATGCCCCCCTGTTTAATGACTTCGGTCATCCGATCATACAAACTCATAAAACTAATGGGACCGGAAGCGAAGCCTCCGGTGGAACGGACAAAATCTCCTTCGGGCCGCAATTTGGAAAAATTATATCCGACGCCTCCGCCGGATTTAAAAATTACTGACGCCGCTTTCAAGGTGTCCATAATGCTATCAATGGAATCTTCAACATCTAAAACGAAACAAGCCGAACCCATTCCAAAGACGCTGCCAAAATTTGCCAACGCCGGCGTGTTCGGCATAAATTTTCTGGAAACCATCAAATTATAAAATTTCTCTATCTCTTCAGCATGTTTCTCGAAATAGCCGTCTTTTAATTTTTCCAAAAATTTTGACCAGGATAATTTTAATTTTTGCTCCCGATTAAAACGGTCATACAATCTTTTTAATCCTTCCAGATGAAATTGGTTCAAAATATAATTTCCAATTTTGAATTTGCCGTCAAATTTTTCCGGAGAGAATTCTTCAAAACGATGCTCCACCGTCCGACCGCGCTTTTTCAAAACCGCTTCATCATAAAAAAGCGAGGGTAAGGCGGTATGGACGGAAACGCGCGTGAATAACTCTTTGGGCGATTCCACCACGTTGCCATGGGTATCTTTGCGCAGATAACGCGAAGCTAAAACCCGCAAAGCATTCAAATCGAATCTCTTATCAACTTCATCTATTGTTTCTTTGTTCAAAATTTGCGCCTTCTCTTTTCTGATTTCCGAACGCTTTTGCCGATAAAGAATATAAGCCTTGGCAGCCTCCGCTTGATGCCGATCAATCAAAACCTGCTCAACCGTATCTTGAATTTCCTCAATGGAGGGAATGTAACCGCGCTGAATTTTTAATTTTTTTCCTAACCGCCGCAAAAC
>JAKLFS010000035.1 GCA_022711075.1 Patescibacteria group bacterium
TGAAGCCAAAAAATTAAACATGACCAGAACCAGTTTTGCCGATTCCAGCGGTTTGAATATGGCTAATCAGTCCACGGCCGAAGATTTAAAGCGCCTGGCGCAATATATTTTGCAAAATTATCCGGAAATCATCGTTCTTACCCAAACAGACCAAACAACGGTAGTTTCCCAGAATTTGAAAATAAAACATGAATTGAATAACATTAATTTGATGGCTCAGGCGCCGCCCATTTTAAAAGATTTGAACATGAAATATTTGGGCGGGAAAACCGGCTTTACCGATGAGGCCAAAGAAACTTATCTGGGCTTGTTCATTGCTCCCAGTTCCAGGTTTTCCGGCCAGGAGCGACGCTTGCTGATTGTTGTTTTAAACTCCGGTTCCCGATATAATGATGTAGAGACCCTGTTAAGATGGGTAAAAAACGCTTATGTATTCTGAAGTTTTAGGCCAAGTGGTTCGAGTTTTAAGTCTGACTGCCGTTTCTTTTATAGCCGCTATGTTGTTGACGCCGGTTCTCAGCCACTTTCTTTATAAATACAAAATCGGCAAGCAAATCAGGACTGAAGGTGCGCCGATTTTCACGCAAATGCATCAGAAAAAATCCGGTACACCGACAATGGGCGGTATTTTGGTGTGGTTTGTTACCGGAGCGATTGCCTTGCTGCTTTGGATATTAAGCCTGATTTTTGACGGATTTTGGAATTATTTAAATTTTGTCAGCCGGCCGCAAACTTATTTGCCGATTTTTTCCTTGTTGGTCGCCGCGCTAATCGGCTTTGCCGATGATCTGATGGGAGTTTTGCACATCGGTCCGAAAGGCGGGGGATTGAAGGTGCGGCACAAGCTCGTGCTTTTTGCCGTTATTGCCGCAGTGGGCGCTTGGTGGTTTTATTTCAAATTGGGTTGGGATTTCATTCATATTCCTTTTTTGGGCGATATTGCCTTAGGGCCTTGGTATATTCTGGTATTCTTTTTTATGATTATTGCCACGGCTTTTTCTACCAACGAAACTGACGGTTTGGACGGATTGGCTGGCGGAGTTCTACTTTTTGCGTATCTGGCTCTATGCGTCGTGGCCTTTGTTCAGGGGAAATACGATTTAGCCGCTTTAACCGGCGTCATCAGCGGCGCTCTCATAGCCTTTTTGTGGTTCAATGTTTATCCCGCCCGCTTTTTTATGGGCGATACGGGATCAATGGCTCTAGGCATTACTTTGGGAATTTTGGTGATGCTCACCAATACCGCTTTGCTTTTACCATTTTTCGGATTCATTCTGGTGGTAGAATCGCTTTCCGTTATCATCCAAATGACCAGTAAAAAAATCAGGCATAAAAAAGTTTTCTTATCCACCCCCATTCATCATCATCTTGAAGCAATCGGCTGGCCGGAAACGAAAATCACAATGCGTTTTTGGATTTTATCAGCCGTGGCTACGGTTTTCGGCCTAATAATTTTCTTCGTTGATAAGTTTTTATAAACCCGGTTTCTTAACCATTGACTTTAAGGCAGGGTTTCTTACAATAAAGATATGAGTAGAGACGATTTTGTTTCCAACGAGCCGCGAACTTTCCGTTTTAAACTGGGAAAGGCCATTGCTTCTTCCCTGAGCGGCTTTGTCGCCGGAGTGTTGGCGGCCAGCATCGTTTGGGCGATTGCCGTAATCATTTTCAAGCTGCTTTCCTAATTTAACGTTTTAGCCAGGCCCTGGCCACTATTCTTAACTCAGAAAGGATATTTCTTTTGACAACCGAGAATACTCTCGGTTTTCCATTTTTTAATTGACGAAAAAGATAATATTGTGCTATAATATAGTTAAGGCAATTTAACAAACTTTAAAAAGGAGGCGAAATGGCTCAGGTGATAGAGGCGACTGTCAGGGATGGCGACTTCGATTTCCACTTCATTGCCCGACCCAGGAAAACGGGCAATTCATTGACGCCGTTTCTGGCAGGAACGATTGACCACGGCTCCAGTACGCAAGATCCGGACAGGAAAGTCTCCAAAGAAACAAAAAGGCGAGCGTATGCGCTCGCAGCGGTAATCTTCAACAAATTTCGGGGATAAAACCCAAGAAAGGCGGAACCTTGTTTCCGCCTTTATCATTTTAATTTATTTTGGTAACCGCACCAAAAAGCGTAACCTCCAATAGGGCCTTTGCTTTCGGGTTGGATTTTTTCAACTATTAAAACGCCCTCCCTGCACTGGATAGCCAGTTTTTTATTGAAACAGAAAATATCGCCGGTTTTTTTAGCGATTGGGGTCGCGTCAGCCAGAACATCCGCTTCTAAGATTTTGAATTTTTTAGCGTTAATTTCGAAATAAGTTCCGGGCCAGGGATTGAAGGCCCGGATTTTTCTTTCAATGACCGCAGCCGACTCATTAAAGTTTATTTTGGCGTCTTCTTTTTTGATAATCTTACAAAATGTCGCCCGATTATTATCTTGCGGCTTTGGTTTGATTTCGCCGTTAATCCATTTCGGCAACGTCTCGATTAAAAGCCGGGACGACTCGGCAATCAATATTTCCTCCAATTCTTTGAAAGTTATTTTAAGGTTTTGAATTTGGAATTGGGAATTTGCCAGAATCGGCCCATGATCCATTTCTTCATCCATCAACATAATAGTAACGCCGGTTTCCTTTTCGCCGCTTAGAATAGTAGCTTGGATAGGCGAAGCGCCACGATGGCAGGGCAACAGCGAGGGATGAACATTAAGACAGCCTAATTTGGGAATTTCCAGGATTTCTTTGGGA
>JAKLFS010000036.1 GCA_022711075.1 Patescibacteria group bacterium
CCTTGCGTAACGCGGGATTGCTGAGAAATCGTTTCCAAATTAGTCTTGATAAGAATACCCTTTTTGGAAATCACCAAAACTTCTTTGGTTTCCGGCGGAACAATCTGCGCCGCCACCACTTTGCCTGTTTTTTCCGTTACCTTGGCGGTTTTCGTGCCTTGACCGGCTCGGCGCTGTAAGCGATATTCTTTAACCGGCGTTTGTTTGCCGAAACCGTTAGACATGGCCACCAACAAAGTGGCTGTTTTTTCCATTCCGGATTTCAAAACATCAAAACCGCAAACTTCATCGCCTTTCTTCAGGCGCAGACCCGTGACGCCGCTGGCATTACGGCCCATCGGCCGCAAATCCGATTCTTTGAAGCGCAGGGCCTGGCCATTGGCAGTAAGAATAATCACTTCGTCCTTGGCGCTGGCAAATTTAGCCCAGCACAATTCGTCTCCCGACCGAAGCTTCATCGCAATCAGCCCGGAACGGCGCACGGAACCAAATTCTTCCAAGCTAACTTTTTTAATTATACCATTTTTTGTCAACATTATTAAATGCGTTTCCTTCATCTCTTTGGGCTGACTATTATAGGATAAGATGGCGGCAATCGGTTCATTCTGCGGCAATTCAATAAAATTATAAATGCTCTTGCCGCGGGAAGTGCGCGGCGCCTGGGGAATCTCGTAGGCCTTCAACTGAAAAACCCGGCCCTTGGTCGTAAAGAAAAGAAGATTATCATGAGTGTTAACCTGCAAAATGTGCTGGATATTGTCTTCCTCTTTGGTTTCAAAACTCATCACCCCCCGGCCGCCCCGCTTCTGACTTTTTACCATTGTCGGCTGGAAACGCTTAATGAAACCATCCTGACTCATCATCACGATATTTTCTTCAGCCGGCACCAAATCCTCTTCTTTGAATTCGCCCACTGCCGAAGCAACCACCTTGGTCCGCCTTTCATCGCCAAAACGCTTTTTAATGTCTTCGGTTTCTTCTTTGACTATTTTTAAGATTCTCTTCGGGTCCTTTAAAATCGCTTTTAATTCCGCGATTTCCTTTTCTTTGAGTTTTAATTCGTCTTCTATTTTCTGGCGCTCCAAACCAACCAAGGTTTGCAAGCGCATTTCCAGAATGGCGTCAGCCTGAAGCGGACTTAATTTGAAATTCTTTATTAATTTTTGCTGCGCCTCTTCCTTGTCTTTGGAACTCTTAATGGCCTTGATGACGGCATCAATATTTTTCAGAGCTTTGGCCAAGCCTTCCAAAATATGCTTGCGCGCTTCGGCTTTTTTCAAATCAAATTCGCAGCGCCGGCGAATGACCACTTGACGATGCTTGATGAAGTTTTCCAAAACCGCCTTCAAGGACAAAGTTTGCGGCTGAATGCCGTCAACCAAGGAAAGCATGTTCAGATAAAAATCTTTCTGCAAATCGGTATGCTTGAATAAATTGTTTAAAACTTTCTGGGGGTGGCTGTCGTTTTTCAATTGGATAATGACGGACAAACCGTCTTTGTCCGATTCATCACGGATGTCTTTAATGCCTTCTATTTTTTTCTCCTGAATCAAATCGGCGATTTTGGACAACAGTTCTGATTTATTCACCTGATAAGGAATTTCCGAAACAATAATCTCATACTGGCCGTGCTTTTTTTCCTGAATTTCCGTTGCAGCCCGAAGGGTAATGCGGCCGCGGCCCGTAGAATAAGCTTCGGAAATGGCCTTTTTGTTGTAAATTACTCCGCCCGTTGGGAAATCAGGGCCTTTGACGAATTCCAAAAGGTCGTTAGTGGTCGCCTGCGGATGCTCAATTAAATGGCTGACAGCATCGGAAACTTCGGAAAGGTTGTGCGGCGGAATATTGGTGGCCATGCCCACGGCAATACCCGAAGTGCCGTTAATCAAAAGCTGCGGCAGCTTGGCAGGCAAAACCTGCGGCTCTTTGCGAGTGGCATCGTAATTTTCCAAAAAGTCCACGGTTTCCTTATCCAAATCCTTAAGCATTTCCTCGGCAATCAAAGAAAGCCGCGCTTCGGTATAACGCATGGCCGCTGGGGCATCGCCGTCAATTGAACCCCAGTTCCCTTGGCCCTCAATCATCGGATAGCGCAAAGAAAAATTCTGGGCCATTCTCGCTAAGGCATCGTAAACCGCCGCATCGCCGTGCGGATGGTACTTGCCCAGCACTTCGCCAACGACATTGGCGGATTTATGAAACTTGGTGCCGTGGGTAAAACCGGATTCGTACATGGAATATAGAATCCGGCGGTGAACCGGCTTCAGGCCGTCGCGCACATCAGGCAAGGCGCGGGAAATAATGACGCTCATCGCGTAATCCAAATAGGATTCCTGAAGCTCTTCGGTTATTTCCTTTTTTTGAATTTTTTGCGTTTTAAAATTAAAATCTTCCATAATTTTATTTTTGCGAAATTAGAGCTGAGACTGCAAGCTCACTTTGGCGGCGTTGAAAATTCCGCCCAGCTCACGGACCAGCCAATCGCCCGCCTTAAGAACAAGGGAAAAAATCGTCACAAAAAATCTGGCTGCGGCCGCGGCAATCGGACGAAGGAAAGACATCAGACCGGAAACGGTTCTTTTGAATCCGCGGACAAAAGTTGAGAGAAAATCAGAAGAAGAATTTTCCGCTCCGGAAATTTCCTGAGGCGTCGGCGTTAAAGACGGAGAAGGCGACTGAGAAACAGTGGCCT
>JAKLFS010000037.1 GCA_022711075.1 Patescibacteria group bacterium
TGCTTTGGGAGCATGTAGACTGGGTTCAATTCCCAGCGGCCCGACTTTAATAAGCTATAATGTCTAAATTAAAACCGATGCAGATAATCTCTATAATTTCGACTTTGATTTTGCTGGTAGCGGCAGCTTTTCTTTTGACCGGAAAAACAAAAAAATCATCCGTGGAATTTCCCGGCCGCAATTTAAAAGTTGATGTGGAGCTGGCTCAAAATGTTGCGCAACAGGCCAAGGGTCTGATGTTCCGTGAATCTTTGGCGGAAAATGCCGGAATGCTTTTTATTTTTTCCAGCGAAAGCCCGAAAACTTTTTGGATGAAAAATACAAAAATTCCGCTGGATTTGATTTTCATCTCCGCTGACAAAAAAGTCGCGGAAATCAAACAAAATTTTGAACCGTGTCGCGAGGGGAGTTGTCCGAGCTACCGTTCGGTGGCCGCGGCTAAATATGTTTTGGAGGTGAATGCCGGTTTTGTTCAAAAAAATGGCATTCAAATCGGTGACGCCTTAAATTTTTAGAAAAATTAAAGAGCTCAAAAAATCCGCAAGCGAAAATTTGCAGATTTTTTGTTATCCACACTTGTATCTCGTCGCTAGTTTGTTATATTTAAATTAGAGATTAAATCTCAATCAAAACTAAAGAAGAAATGCTCGCAGTAAAAATTTCCGGTCATCTCAAAAAATTATCCAAAAAGAACGACGCTGTCAGAAAACAGTTTTATCTTTCGGAATCAGAACTTCGCTTTTTTCAAAAAGAGGATAGTTTTAATTCGTCTGGTTTCAGCGACCCGCTTCTGGAAGAGCAATACGAAAAAACCAAAGGACTGGTGCATAAATACAAAAATCGCGTTTTAATTCTTTTGACTTTAACTTGCGCTGCGTATTGCCGGTTTTGTACTCGCCGTCGCAAGGTTTCCGATATTGAAAAAGGCATTATTTCTCAAGCCGACATCCAAAAGATGCTGGCTTATCTTTTAAAAAATCCCGAGATTGACGAGGTGATTTTTTCCGGCGGCGACCCGCTGACCAGTCCGAAAATTTTGAAATACGCCTTGAAAGAATTCAGCCGTCTCCCGCAAATTAAAATTATCAGAATCGGTACGCGGCTGCCGGTTTCCAATCCAAAATTTATCACCAAGGATTTGTTGTTGACAATCAAAAAAATAAAACAGCCGGTTTACGTCGGCATTCATTTTGAGCATCCGGCCGAACTTACTAAGGAAACTATTTCAGCTTGCGAAAAATTGCGCAAAGCCGGAGCGATTTTATACAGCCAAAGCGTTTTTCTGAAAGGCGTTAACGATTCTTACGAAATTTTATACGAACTTTTTACCAAGCTGATTCAAATCGGAGTCCGGCCCTATTATCTTTATCGCTGTGATCCGGTTCAAGGCATCGGCCATTTTCGCGTTCCGTTTAAAAAAGAAGTGGCCATCGCCACGAACTTGCGGAAAAATTTATCCGGCTTAGCCTGGCCGACTTATGTGATTGACGCGGCCGAAGGAAACGGAAAAATTCCCGTGCCCCTGGATTTTTGGGAATTTAACAAGGGAGAATTCAAAGATTTTCTGGGAAACAGGAAAAATATCATATGAATGAAAACCCAGGATTCCACGCGCTTAAAATTCCAGTTTTTTCTGAGAAAAGCGATTCGGATATGGATGGGGCTATTGGATTTGACATTTAAAAGCTATTTGATATAATATAAGCGGTAAACTTATTAGTCAGGATTGGGCAAACTGGCCATAGGCTAGTTAATGTCTAATCTTTTAACAATAGAATAAGAAAGGAGAAAAGTGATGAAAAAGACGGTATTCGGATTGGTGGTGGTTTTGGTTCTGATGTGCTCGCTGGCCTTCGCGGCTCCGGGCACCATCAAGCTCAAGGTCTTGGGGCGGGCGCCGCTTTCCAAGCCGGTCCTGCAGGCGGAAGCCGCCAGGCAGGCCATCAAGGACAACATCGAAGAAATCCGCAAGCTTCAGGGAGATGAGTTCATCCTCGACCTGGCCGATCAGGTGGACAAGCTCGTTTTCCGGGAAGAAAGCATCGCGGTGGGCGAGCGCATGGAATGGATGCTGTTTCGCGATTACGCGAAACGTGTCCGCAACATCAAGAACGTGGAATGGGCTGGCGAAGCGCCGTTCAAGGCCTTTGGCTTTGAAGCCGCGCATGCCGGAAAGCTCTATCACATGTTCGTGATCCAGAAATGCGGCAACATCGTCCTGTATCAAATCAGACAATCGCCTCCGCCCATTATCCCGGCGCTCAAAAATCCCGAGCCCGAGAAG
>JAKLFS010000038.1 GCA_022711075.1 Patescibacteria group bacterium
GAAGAAAATTAGGCAGAAAATAGCCCCGGTCAAATATGATTCCAATTTAGTTTTGTGATAATTTTTTGTTTTTTTGCTAAACATAATCTTGTTCTGAAAACTTGAATGATTTAATGGGTTAAATTTTTTTAAAATATTTTTTTATTTTGTTACTGAACGTATTACTGAACACAAATTGTTTTTTATATAGCAAAAAATGCGAGAATTTGCTCACGTTTAATACTTACCCTATTTGTTATAATTATACCACAAAAAACGAAGTTTCCACACTCCGTTTTTTGACTTTTTTATCTAATAAAAACGCAAGTTCTGTATTTTACCATTCATGCTATTAAAAAAAGAAAAAGCACCCTCGAAAAGAAGGTGCTTTGGAAAAATAATCTATGCCAGTTAAAATTGCCTACCCCTTTTTGAAACCTTCCAGCGCTTTAAGAACCTCAATTGGAACAGCAAAAATTACCGTGTTGGACTGATCAGAACTTAGATCGTTTAGAGTGGCCAGTGTTCGAAGATGCAATGCCCCATCGGCACTGGAAAGAGTTCTGGCGGCTTTGGCCAAGTTTTCTGAAGCAACCACTTCTCCTTCAGCTTTGATGATGACCGATCTTTTTTCTCTTTCCGCTTCCGCCTGCTTGCCAATGACTCTTTTCATTTCTTCCGGCAAAGTCACATCTTTTAGTTCCACCGAATTGACTTCGACTCCCCAAGCATCAGCGGCTTTTTCCACAATCATCCTGATTTTTTCCGCAATCGCGTCGCGATTGGAAAGCAGCTCGTCCAAATTGACTTCTCCAACCACATTTCTCATAGTTGTCTGCGCCAACTGCGAAACCGCGTAGTAGAAATCTTCAACTTCAATAATAGCTTTTTCAGCGCTTTTGATCTTGTAATAAATAACCGCGTTAACCGTCACGGAGATGTTGTCCTTAGTGATAGCTTCCTGATCAGGCACATTGACCGCTTTGATTCTCATGTCAATTTTTTGATAGCTCTGAAAAATCGGAATAATAATTCTCCAGCCCGGTTCCATAATGCCCGTATACCTGCCTAAAGTAAATTTTACCCCGCGCTGATATTGATTGATCTGCTTGATGGAAATCAGCAGGATCACGATTGCTAAAATAATTAGCATTGTTATTGGTCCCATAGTGTTGTTTATTATTTTAATTAAATTTATTAATGGACTCAAAAAAAACATTATTAAGACAAAAATAATCAATGGGCTTTTCATCTTTTTCAGCTGCTCTATATCAATATTTTCGGTATTAAAATCTGTTTTTTTATTCATAGCATTTTATTTGTATCCTTTTTCTGCTTTTTTGTAATAGACTATCCACGCCAATGTTCCGCCGGCCAAGGCCGTGATCAGCTGCGGCCAACTCATCATTTGAGCAATCATTGTTGCCAAGACTTTTTGCGTGAGAACACCAAAAACAAATGCGCTGACCATATAAAGGAAAATAAATTTAGAGAAACTGGCCGCGCAGACTGCCAACCAGTAATTTTTATCTTTCAGAAAAATGAAAACAAGAATTAAAAGAGCATTGCTGAGCATAATATATGGTACCATCGGCGCCAAAACTGCCGGCAGCGTGCCGACGGTCAGCGCGATGACGCTCGGAATGATTCCGACCATAATTCCCATCCGCCTGCCTAGGATTATCGCTGCGACAAAAAGAGTGGCATTGACGATAGTCCCCGTAATCAATTGTTGGTGCAAAAGCGGCGCCAGCATGGCCACGCCAACAAGCGTGACAACCCAAACAGCCGAAATGATCCTGCTCCTGTCCATCGCTAACACGTTTTGATTATTCATAAGTTTCTCTTGAATTTTTTATTTTATTTATTAAAGTTTTATTTCTTGGAGAAAAATTAGTGTGCAGAATTTTCCTGCGCGTTTCCTCACTGGTAAAAAATTCCGCGTAGACTTTTTTAACATCCGGATTTTCGTGCGCGCATTTGATCGTTTTTCTTTCATCAATATTATACAGTGATTTTGACCTTTCCGCCACAATCTTTTTATTGGTCGGCAATGACTGCCC
>JAKLFS010000039.1 GCA_022711075.1 Patescibacteria group bacterium
CGGAAACAGTTGTCTTGCCAGCGTCGATGTGAGCGATGATGCCGATATCGCGAGTGTTTTCTATAGGATATTGTCTGGACATAATTAATAAATTATTTGATAAACCGCTCCGAATTGGGAGCGGATGAATAATCCCGGCGCCGGGATTAAGAAATTTTTAAAACGAGGAAAAATGAGCAAAAGCCCGATTCGCTTCGGCAATGCGATGAGTGTCTAATTTCTTTTTGATAGCTGCGCCTTCGTTATTGGCCGCCGCGATAAATTCTTCCGCTAATTTTTCGGACATCGGCCTTCCTTGTTTGGAACGAGCTGCTCCGATAATCCAACGACAAGCCAAAGCGAACTTTCTTTCGCCGCGAACTTCCTGCGGCACCTGATAATTAGCGCCTCCGATTCGCCGCGATTTTACCTCTAAAAGCGGCGAAGCATTCTTCAAGGCTACGTCTACCACCTCAATCGGATCTTTCTTAGTCTTCTCTTTAATCGCTTCCAAGGCTTGATAAAAAATTTGCTCAGCCACCGCTTTTTTCCCCTCTTCCATTAAATAATTAATGAACCGGCTGAATTCCGGCCGGGAATAAATAACGTCTGGTTCAAATGATCTTTTAGTGCTTTTATTTCTTCGCATAAATGTTATTTCTTGGACGCCTTAGCGCCATATTTTGATCTCTGCTGTTTGCGATTTTCGACACCGGTAGTATCCAAAACACCGCGCACGATATGATAGCGCACGCCAGGCAAATCTTTTACCCGTCCGCCGCGTAAAACCACTACCGAGTGTTCCTGCAAATTATGGCCAATGCCCGGAATATACGCTGTTACTTCCATGCCGTTGGTCAACCTTACTCTGGCTACTTTCCGCAAAGCCGAGTTCGGCTTTTTAGGAGTGGTCGTGAAAACTTTCAAACAAACTCCTCTTTTAAACGGCGAGGGATAATCAGTCGGCCGATTCTTCTTTAAATTGAAACCAAAAGTTAGGGCCGGCGATTTGGTCTTATTAACACTTTTGCTTCTCCCTTTTTTTACCAACTGATTAATGGTCGGCATAAAAAACAAATAACACACGGAAAAGATTGCTCGCAATCTTTAGCGGCATTGAAAATAATTTAGCAAATAAAAATGGCGATGTCAACCCCATCTTGTTCCCTTGCCCTCAGCCCGTAATTTTTATATAATTATTCATATGATACAACAAATTCAATCAAAAATAAGCTGGATCGATATCATCAATCCCAAACAGTCCGATATTGACTATTTGGCCAAGCATTTTAAATTTCATCCCTTAATCCTGGGCGAACTCATTCCGGCTTCCAGCCGCTCCAAAGTAGAAATTTATGACGGCTATTTGTTTATCGTTTATTACCTGCCTGTTTACAATGCGGAATGCCAGACTTCGCAGCCGACAGAAATTGACTTTCTTATCACTAAGGATGCCGTTATCACCGTCCGCTACGCCCGCATCGAACCGATTGACCAGCTTTTCGCCAAAATGCAAAAAGATTTGTCCGGCCAAAAACAATTTATGGCTAAAACCACCGGCCATCTCCTTTATGAAATTCTGGAGGGCGGCCTTAATTTTTCGCTTCGTCAATTAACGCATATCACGGAAAAAATACTAAAAGCGGAGGAATTTATTTTCAAGGAAAAGGAGAGAGAAATGATAAAAGAAATATCCGTTATCAAACGCGATATTCTGGACCAACGCCAAATTACCCGGCCCCAAAAATCAATTTTGGAATCACTCTTGTCAAAAGGCACAAAATTTTTCGGCAAAGACATAGAGATTTACTTTAACGATCTGCTCGGCGATTACGAAAAAATCTGGGACGCCTTGGATAATCTCAAAGAGACAGCCGAAGCGCTGGAAGAAACCAACAACACCCTTTTTGACAGCAAAACAAATAATACGATGAAAGTACTTACGGTCACAACCTTTATCGTTCTGCCGCTTTCTTTGATAACTAGTATTTTTGGTTTACATCTCGACTATATGCCTTTTGCCAATCATCCCTTGGGCTTTTGGATAATCCTGGCAATTAT
>JAKLFS010000004.1:0-5773 GCA_022711075.1 Patescibacteria group bacterium
GGAAGAAAAAATTATCATTAAGGGCGCCCGTGTCCACAATTTAAAAAATATCAATTTGGAAATTCCCAAAAATCAATTGGTGGTTTTTTCCGGCGTCTCCGGCAGCGGTAAGTCTTCTTTGGCTTTTGATACCATTTTTGCCGAAGGTCAGAGGCGTTATATTGAATCACTATCGCCTTATGTCCGGCAGTTTTTAGGGCAGCTGGACCGACCGGACGTGGACGAAATTATCGGTTTGTCGCCGGCCATCGCCATTGACCAGCGTGCTTTGTCCCATAATCCGCGTTCCACTGTCGGAACTTTGACGGAAATTTACGATTATTTGCGCGTTCTTTTTGCGCGCGTCGGCGATGTCTATTGTCCGGTTTGCGGCGATAAAATCCAGAAACTTTCAGTGGATGAAATGGTTGATATGATAGTTGAGAAGGCGAAAGATTTAAAAAAGGAAATAGTAATGATTTTGTCGCCGGTGGTACAAGGCCGGAAAGGAGAATATTATCAGCTTTTTTACGATTATTTGTCTTTAGGGTTCAGCGAAGTTCGGATTGACGGAGAGATTTATTCTTTGCACGAGAGAATCGTTCTGCCGAAATATAAAGCCCATAGCATAGAAATTGTCATTGATAAGGTGATGCCTCAGGATAAGTCGCGCTTGGCTGAGGCCGTAGAAACAGCCACTCAATACAGCAAGGGGATAGTCGTTGCTTCTTTTATCGATAATAAAGCGGGAAAATCGCAGTCAGTTGATTTGATGTTATCCAGTAAGTGGAGCTGTCACAATGACGGTTTTGCTTTTCCGGAAGTGGAGCCGCGCTTGTTTTCTTTTAACAGTCCTTACGGCGCTTGCGAAACTTGCCATGGCCTGGGGAAAACCGATTTGTTTTTAGGAACGATTTGTCCGGATTGTCAGGGCAAGCGCTTAAAACCGGAAGCCTTATCCGTTAAAATTCACGGGAAAAATATCTATGAAGTCGGTGCTATGCCCATTTCTAAAGTTTTTGAATTTTTCGGAGAATATCAGGAAAAATTAAGCGAGAAGAAAAAAATAATTGCCACTAACGTTTTGAAAGAAATTGTCGGCCGTTTGGGATTTTTACTTCAGGTTGGTTTGGAATATCTGACTTTGACTCGCGAAGCGGAGACTTTATCCGGCGGCGAAGCCCAACGGATTCGCTTATCTTCGCAAATCGGTTCGCAATTATCCGGCACTTTGTATGTTTTGGATGAGCCGACCATCGGCCTTCACGAGCGGGATACAGAGCGTTTGATTGGAACTTTAAAATCGCTGAAGGCTCAGAAAAATTCCGTCATTGTCGTTGAACACGATGAACGAACCATTAAAGAATCCGATTATTTCGTGGAATTGGGGCCGGCCGCCGGCCGCTTGGGCGGCGAGGTGGTAGCACATGGCGAAACGCAAAAGTTATTGAAAGCCGCTAATCCCAAAGCCTTAACCCTGCAGTATTTAATCGGGAAAAAGAAAATAGAAATTCCGCAGCGCCGCAGTAAAGACAGCGAGAAAATTCAAATTATCGGCGCCCAGGCGAACAATCTGAAAAACATCAACGTTGACATTCCTTTGAGAAAATTCGTTTGCTTAACCGGAGTTTCCGGCAGCGGGAAATCAACTTTGCTTTATGACGTTTTGTATAAAAACGTAAACACCATTAAAAGCCATTTTAATCATGAGTTGGACGGCGTTAGTAAAATCTTGGGCACCGAATATTTGGACAAAATCATTATGGTGGATCAGTCGCCGATTGGTCGCACCCCGCGTTCCAATCCCGCCACTTATACCGGAATTTTCACGCCGATTCGGGATTTTTATGCCGCCTTACCGGAAGCGCGGGAAAGGGGATACAAAGCTTCGCGTTTTTCCTTTAATGTTTCCGGCGGCCGCTGCGAAGCCTGTCAGGGAGCCGGTTCCAATCTGATTGAAATGCAATTTCTGCCGCCGGTGTTGGTGCAGTGCGATGTTTGCCGCGGCAAGAGATTCAATCGGGAAACTTTGCAGGTCAAACACAAAAATAAGAATATCAGCGAAGTGTTGGATCTAACCATTGAAGAAGCTTTGGATTTTTTTGACGGAATTTATCTAGTAACTGACAAATTGAAGGTTTTGAAAGAGGTTGGTTTGGGCTATTTGCAGCTTGGTCAGTCAGCCACCACGCTTTCCGGCGGCGAAGCGCAGCGGGTCAAACTCGCCAGAGAGTTGGCGCATCCTTTGGGCAAGCGCGCTTTGTTTTTGCTGGATGAACCGACCGTCGGCCTTCATTATTATGATATTGAAATGCTTCTGAAAGTAATCAACAAGCTGGTGGAGAAACAAAACTCCGTTATTGTCATTGAACATAATATGCAGATTATCAAGTGTGCGGATTACGTCATTGATTTGGGTCCGGAAGGCGGAGAAGAAGGCGGGAAAGTAATGGCCAAAGGCGCGCCGGAAGAAATCAGTCAAGCCAGAAATTCATATACCGGGAAGTATTTGAAAGAATATTTGAAAAATCCTTAATGAACAAAATATTCCTAAGACAAAATAAAAAATTTCCGAAAACCCCCGGAGTTTATCAATTCATAGGAAAAAACAATGAAGTTCTTTACGTTGGCCGGGCTGTTAATTTGAACCGCCGCCTTTTGAATTATTTTCAGAAACAATTGGATCCGCGTATTTCGGAAATGGTTGCTTTGGCGAAAAGAATAAAATTAATTAAAACCGCAAATTTATTGGAAGCCGTTATTTTAGAGGCCAATTTGATAAAAAAATACTGGCCCAAATACAATATTAAGGATAAAGACAATCGCTCCTTCGTTTATGTGGTCATCCCGAAAAAAGAATATACCCGGCCGTTTTTGATTCGCGGTCACGAATTGCAAAGATTCTCCAATACTAACGCTAAAATTTTCGGTCCGTATCAAAGCTTGTCTTTGTTGAACCATGCCTTAAAGATTATTCGCCGGATTTTTCCTTATAGCACGTGTGCCATCGGTTCCGGTAAACCCTGCTTTGACTATCAGATTGGTTTGTGTCCGGGCGCCTGCGTTTCCGCTATTTCCGTCAAAGATTATCAAAAGAACATTAACAATATCATTCTTTTGTTATCCGCAAAGAAAAAAGCGCTGCTTCGGAAATTAAAAAGAGACAATCCGGAGCAGGCCAGGGCCCTAAACCATATTCAAGATGTGGCTTTGCTGGAAAGATCGGATATCGGGAATCAGCAATCAGATATCAAATATGGCATAAGACGTATTGAGGCCTATGACATTTCTCATCTGTCCGGTAAAGAAACCGTCGGCTCGATGGTGGTTTTTATCAATGGTCAGCCGGATAAAAGCCAGTACCGCTTATTTAAAATTAAAAAAGCGCCGGCCAATGACGATTTGCGGTCTCTGGCCGAAGTGATTGAGCGTCGGTTTAACCATCCGGAATGGCCTTGGCCGGATTTTATTTTGATTGACGGCGGCAAGCCGCAGATAGATTTTATTTTTCCGGTTTTAAAAAATCGCCAGATTAATATTCCTTTGGTTGGCATTTCCAAGTTGCAGGGCGATAAACTGGTTTTTCCGGTTAAAAGTAGTTCGGTTCTTAAAAATATGGCTGAAACGATGAAGGAAGTTTTGCTGCAGGCGCGGGAAGAAGCGCACCGTTTCGCCCTAAATTTCAGTCGGAGACAAAGAAAAAAATATGCGCATTTCTAAGAAACAAAAAGAAAAAATAGTTTCCATTTTAAAAAGCGGGGGAGTCGGCGTAATAGCGACGGACACGATTTACGGCCTGGTCGGTTCGGCGTTAAATCCGAAAACCGTGGAGAGAATTTATCGCTTGCGCCAGCGCGATAAAAATAAGCCTTTTATTATCTTAATCGGTTCTCTAAAGGATTTGACAATGTTCGGCATAAAACTCAGTTTTGGTTGGAAAAGAATATTGAAAAAATTGTGGCCTGGCAAAGTCAGCATAATTTTTCCGTGCGCTCAGAACAAATTCCGCTATTTACACCGCGGCGGGAAAACTTTGTCTTTTCGTTTGCCGGCCGATAGGGGATTGCGCAATCTGTTAATCGCAGCCGGGCCATTAGTGGCGCCCAGCGCTAATCCTCAAGGATTAAGGCCGGCGGCGAGCATTAAAGAAGCGAAAAAATATTTCGGCGGCAAAGTGGATTTTTATAATAACAGCGGTTGTTTAGTTGGCCGGCCGTCGACTTTGATTGAAATAAAAAATAATAAGGTATCCGTTTTGCGTCCGGGCGCGGTAAAAATTCCAAAAAATATTTGAAAAAGAAAAAATTCTGATATAATGAAATTGAGATGAAGATAACCATTCTTACCCGCGACTTCAAAAAAATAAACGACGTTGATACTTACGGTCGGGAAAACATCAACGACGCCTTAGATATCAAGAAGGCCTTGGAAGATGTTCATGAAGTGAAAATTTCTCCGGCCACTGAAGAAACTTATCTGGAATTGAAAAACGAGAAGCCGGATTTGGTTTTTAATTTGGGAGACGACGGCTTTCGCGGCGACCCGACTTTAGAGCCGCACGTCGCCGCCATTTTCGATATTTTAAACATTCCTTATACCGGTAATAATTATTTCAGTTTGGCTTTGTGTCAAAATAAAGCCCGGGCCAAAGAGATTTTGTCTTATCAGGGAATTCCCACTCCAAAATTTCAGGTTTTTACCAATGCCAATCGCAAACTTAATTCTGATTTGAAATTTCCTTTGATTGTAAAGCCGGTGCGCGAGGATGGCAGCGTCGGAATCAAAGAACGTTCAGTCGTGAATAATGAAGAACAATTGAGGGAACAGGTCAATCATGTTTTGGACGTTTATCAACAAGAAGCATTGGTGGAAGAATTTGTTGATGGTCGGGAGTTTAATTTGGCTCTTTTGGGAAATAAAAAATTAACTGCTTTGCCGATTGCGGAGATCGATTTCAGCGGTATGCCGTCAAATATGCCGCGCATTGTTTCCTATCGGGCGAAGTGGGTGAAACAGAGTGTTGCCTTCAAAAAGACTCCGGTTATCTGCCCGGCTCAAGTTGATGAAAAACTGACGAATCTTATCCAAGAAACAGCCAAGAAATGTTTTAAGGCGTTCGCTTGCCATGGCTATTCGCGGATAGATTTTCGCTATGACGACAAAACCAATCAACTTTATGTTTTAGAAGTCAATCCTAATCCTGATATTTCGGCTGATGCTGGAATGGCCAGGGCAGCTTTAGCCGCCGGTTTAAGCTACAAGGATTTATTGCTGAAGATAATAGATTTAGCATTAGACCGGGCAAAAGCAGCTGCTGCTTAGGCTTTCCTTCTAACGGGGTTGACAAGCCAATTTATCTTTGATATAATAAGGCCAAGCTTACAAGGCCCTTTTATTTTTACTAAAAATCACTGAAATTTCGTCGTTTTTATCAAAATAAAAATACCATGCAAAAAGCAAAAATTTTATTTATTTCTTCCGTAGTTTTAGCGACCGGTTTTTTGGCCGCTGCTTTGATTAGCGGAAATTATCAAATTCAGTCAAAGGTTGCCTTAGCTTCTTTGACTGGTTGTCCGGTGATGCCGCCTCATCAAACGAACATTCAGGTTAATCCAAGCGCTCCGCAAATCAATGCCAGTGTTTCCATCGGCACTGATATTCCGGAGTGTCATTTAGCTTCTGCTTCTTGTGAATGGCGTTGGTCCGGCAGTGTTAACTCCAACACTACCAATAAGCCTGATGGTCAATTTTCCACCAGCTTTTCCAGCAGCGGAAGTAAAAGCATTCACGTAGA
>JAKLFS010000004.1:5872-19525 GCA_022711075.1 Patescibacteria group bacterium
TGTTTTTTCTTCTGTGCCGGATATTTGTGAAGGCACAGCTATTAAGGTGGCCTATGGCGACATTTCTTTTGTTGTTTATGACGGACCGACCCCCACTCCAACAATTAGTCCTACGCCAACCATCAGTCCTACTCCGACCATCAGTCCTACGCCAACAGTCAGTCCTACCGTTAGTCCGACCCCCACTCCGACTACAACCGGCGGCGGTGGCGGCGGTGGTGGCGCTTGCAGTTTCTGGCAAGAAGGTTGTTATCCTACTCCAACGCCTGAAATAACTCCTACGCCTACTCCCAGTGTCCTTGCCGCCTGCAGCCGCGCTCCTTTTGGTCCGGCTATTCCCGAAACCCTTTGTTTAATTACAGTGGAAAACGGCGGCACTTGCGTTTTAACCAACAATGACGGCTTTACTGTTCGGTTAAATGTTCCGGCTGATGCCGTAGAAACGGATTCGGTCATAGATTTATCCATTCATAATCCCGCTGATTATCCCCAATTGAGTAGCACCATTGGCGCATCCAAGCTGATTGGCCCGAAAATCGTTTATGTTTTCGCCCAAGATGAGAATTGCCAACCGACCACTTTCTTAAAAGACGCAATTATTACGTTTGTTTATCCGAATAGTTATAGCCGCGGCTACCTCAAAAGTTCTTTTATGGTTGAGAACGCTTTGAGCCCCTGGAGTTTTTTGCCTAGTAGTGGAAACACGGCGGTAAATTCCCTGGTGAGTGTTACCAGGAATTTAGGATATTTCGGAATTTTCGGCCGTTTGGCCCCAATAGTTTTAGGCACAGCTACGGCTTCACCGACTCCCAGTCCGCTTTGTCCGACTTTGCCGACTCCGACGCCTTCCGTTCTCGCTCGGCCGACTGACGCGGAATTAATAGAATCATTTTTTGTGGCTTCGCTCATTGACAGTTTTAAGAACTTCAAGATTAGCTGGTGCGAATTCATTTCCTTCCTCAACCTTTTGCTTATTATTTTGCTGTTTTGGCTGGCTCTCGGAAAAAAATGGCTGACTGATTCTAATCCTAAAAAGAAAGATGACCCACAGCCAGAAGCGCCAGTTTCTATAGCGCCTTCAATCAAACGCGAGAATTGGTTCAAAAAGTTTTTTGGAGCTATCGCCGTTAGTTTCGCGGCTTTCGCCTCGGTCCAGAAAAAAGCTTGGAAAGATTATAAGGCTCAAAGCCAAGAAAGGAAATTGGCCCGTCAAAACGCAAAAAGCTTATCCGTGGCCTCTTTAATTATTCCGGAAACCAGCAGCCAAAATAACGCCAATCCCGGCGCGAATCCGGAAGCGGCGCCCAATCCTCAATTCATTGCGTTTACCGAAGATAAAAATTAAAATTATTCATCAAACAAAAACAAGAGACTAAAAATCTCTTGTTTTTGTTTTCAGCCGAGTTGAGCTTTGGCTTTTTATATTGTATAATCAGTATTAATCCAGGCTAATTTTTATTGAAATAACATTCCAAAATTTAATCTATGACGATTATTGATGATGTCAAAGATCGTTTGGATATCGTTGAAGTGCTCAGCGGCTATCTTAAATTGACCAAGGCCGGCGCCAATTATCGGGCGTTGTGTCCTTTTCATAAAGAGAAAACCCCGTCCTTTATGATTTCGCCGGAGCGCCAGATTTGGCATTGTTTTGGTTGCGGTGAAGGCGGAGATATTTTCAAATTCGTAATGAAGTATGAAAACGTAGAGTTTCCTGAGGCTTTAAGATTGCTGGCGAAGCGCGCCGGGGTGGAATTGAAGAAGGAAGATCCGCGGATTCAGAATGAAATGTTGAAACTTTACGGCATCTGCGAGAAGGCGATGGAATACTTTGAAAATAATTTAAAGGTGAAGCCGGATGTTTTTGATTATTTGAGCAAGAGGGGATTAAAAAAGGAAACGATAAATTACTGGCATTTGGGATTCGCCTTGGAAGGCGGCGGGTTGCTGCAGTATTTAATCAAGCATAATTTCAAAAGCGACGATGTCGCCAAAACCGGTTTGATTATTAAATCGCAAAGGCAAGCCAATTCTTATTTTGATCGCTTTCGCGGCCGGGTGATTTTTCCGATTTTTGACGCTCAAGACAGGGTCGTCGGTTTTACCGGAAGAATTTTTAACGAGCCAGAGCACCCCAATGAACCGAAGTATTTAAATTCTCCGGAAAGCCCCATTTTCAATAAGGGCCGGCTGCTTTACGGATTTTCCCAGAATAAAAAGATTATCCGGGAAAAAGAACAGGCGATTTTAGTTGAAGGTCAGATGGATTTTTTGATGGCCTGGCAGGATGGAATAAAAAACGTGGTGGCCACTTCCGGTACGGCCTTGACTGAAGAACAACTTAAGATATTGAAGAGGGTAACGAAAACTTTGCTAATCGGTTATGATATGGATGAAGCTGGCCGTTTGGCTACGGAACGGGCGATTGACCTGGCGAAAAGCGCTGATTTTCGGGTGCAGGTTTTGACCTTGCCCGAAGGAGTAAAGGATGCGGCTGATTTCGTTTTGGTTCAGCCCGGAAAATTAAAGAATTTATTGGCGCAGGCCGAGGACTCCGGGGATTATTATTATCGGATTGCCTTGGCCAATCTGGATAAGAACGATCTGGAGGCAAAAAAGAAAGCGGTTAATTTTCTTCTTTCCAAAATTAAGTGGCTTTCCAGCGCCGTTGAACGTTCTCACTGGATCGGGAAAATAGCCGCAGATTTGCAGATTAAGGAACCGTATTTAGAAGAAGAACTGTTGAAAATGAAAAGCGAACCTAATCGCGTTTTTTCTGAAAACTCCATTGAAGTTGAACCGTTTAAAGAAGTGAAAACCAGAAAGAGCCTGCTTAACGAGAGGATTTTGGCTTTGGCCACCAAAGACGAAGCGCTGCGTGTGCGCCTGGTGGAGGTTAAGCAGTACGTCCTGCCCGATTATTTGGCTGTTGCCGAGGTTTTGATAAACAATCAATTTAATGATATAACTGATAATGTCTTGGCGGAGAGAATCGGTTATTTTAAACTTTTGGCCGATTATGAACTGGCCGAAGAAGAGGCTTTGGCCGAGGATTTCGAAATTGCCGTCCGCGAATTAAGAAAGGAACTGTTGCGTGATAAAATATTCCAGAAAACTTTATTGATTAAGGAATCGGAAAAGGTCAACGATTTGGAAGAATTAAACAGGCATTTAAGCGAATTCGGGGAATTGCTTAAAGAATTCTCCCAATTTTAAACAAATGAAAAATAAAAAGAAGAATAAAAAAACAAAGAAAAAGGCTTTGAAGAAAAAACCGCAGACAAAATTCCGCAAGTCCAATCTGGCGTTAAAGAAAAAAGAGAAAAAGCAGCATCGTTCAAAAATTCAATCTCTTTGGGATGAAAAATTGGTCAAGCTGATTAAAAAGGGGAAGGAACGCGGTTTCATCACCGAAACGGAAATTCTAAGCGAATTCCCGGATATTGAAACCGACATTTCCTTTTTAGAGAAAATTTATGATCTGTGCGAAAAAGCCAATGTGGAAGTGATTGAAACAAAAGATTTAATAGAGCTTTCTCCGGAGGGAGAAATTACCGAGGAGGATTTGAAAAAAGCCAATCAAATCGAAGATTATGGCAGTATGTCCGATGCGGTTCAAAGCTATCTTCGGGAAATCGGAAAAATATCTCTTTTAAACGCCAGCCAAGAAAAGGAGCTGGCCAAAAGAGTGGAGGCCGGAGACGAAGAGGCGCGGCAGCAGTTAATCCGGAGCAACTTGCGTCTAGTGGTTTCCATCGCCAAGAAATACGTCAATCGCAGTCCGAATTTAACGCTCTTAGACTTGATTCAAGAAGGTAATATTGGTTTGGCGCGGGCAGTGGAAAAATTCGATTACAGCAAAGGGTTCAAATTTTCCACTTACGCTACCTGGTGGATTCGTCAAGCCATTACCCGGGCCTTGGCCGACCAGACCAGGATTATCCGGATTCCTGTTCATATGATTGAGACGCTTTCCAAATATTCCCAGGTACGCCGGAGATTGGCGCAGGACTTGGGTCGCGATCCCTTACCCGAAGAAATTGCCGTAGAGATGAACGTGGACGTAGAGAAAGTTCACCATTTGATAAAAATTGCCCAGGAAACATTATCCTTGGAAGCGCCCATCGCTGATTCCGATGACGAATCGCTTTTGGGAGAATTCATTTCGGATGAGAAAAGCGTTTCCCCTTCGCAAGCCGCTTCCCAAAGCCTGCTGCGGGATCAGCTGCGGCAGATTCTCGTTGATTTGTCCGTGCGCGAACAAAAGATCCTGGCCATGCGCTTCGGCCTGGAAGACGGCGTTCAGCATACCTTAGAGGAGGTCGGCAAGGAATTTAACGTGACGCGCGAACGAATCCGCCAGATTGAGGCTAAGGCCTTGGAAAAATTACGGGAACATCATTTGATTAAAAAAATTGAGGAAATTTAAAAAGTCGCTATTAATTTTAAATTTTATGAAAACAAAAAAAATCGTCACCGTTATAATGATTTTTGTTTTTATCATTTGTCTTTTAATCTGGACCATTCCCAGTTTGACCATGGGTCAAACCGTTTCTCCCAGTCAAACGCCAGACGAAGCCGTGGCTGAATTGATTGAAGAAGGAGTAGTTTATAATCAGGCTTTGGGCTTGGCTGAGCCTAAAATTTTGCCTGGCAGCATTCTTTACCCCATCAAGAATCTTATTTGGGCATTGCGGTATCGTTTTATTTCCGATCCCATCAGACAATTGCAGTGGGATGTGGATTCTGTTTCCGGAAAATTACTGGAATTGCAAAAACTGGCTCTTCAGCAACCGGATCAAGTCGCTGCTTTAAACAAGGCTTTAGCCAATTATGAGGCAGCGCTGATCCGGTTAAAAACGCATTTAACGGATTTGCCAGTCAGCCAGCCGAATTCTAAAAATAGCGTTCTTTTGGATAAATTAGCCGGTGCCAGCTTGGAATATGAAAAGATTTTTAATGACGTTGCTTCTCAAAATATTTCCGAAACGCTTCAGAATCGGGTCAAGGGACTAACCGGACAAGGAGTTTCGCTTTTGACCGCCGCGGTGGGAAAATTGGCTGATAAAGAAAGTGTTTTTAATGATTTTAGCGATAAGACTCAGAAAAATTACGGCGGATTATTGAATTCTTTCCGCTCCTTGGAAGCGGTTTTGACCGTTGAGAATATCCTTACCGGCTTATCCGCTAACGGGACTAAAAGCTTAAAGGAAAATCTTTATCTTCAGGCGGAAAGTGAACTGAAGAATTTTAGTCAGCTGGATAAGAATAAAATAGCCGACGTTGTTGCCTTTTTGCCCGGCAATAAATTGCTCCAAGAGAAAATTATTTACGGTCTGGAAGAGCGTTCCGGCCAAACTGAATTTTTTCAGGGCATCGAAGATAAGCTGAAGCAGTTGCCGGTTTCGAGCTCAAACTTAAAACAGTGCCAAGAGGAAATCGGCATTTTGGAGAATTCACTTCTATCTTTTAAAAGCGGAGTTGATTTAGCCAAGATTCCTCAAAGCGTCAAATCTCTTTTGGGACAATCCGAGGGGCATTTGAAAAGAGCTAAAGAAATTTCAAGCGACGAAACGCAAGCCGGGACATTTTGCGGTTTGGTCAACAGTTCCGGTGTTCTTTTGGAAAATGCCCAGCGAATCTTGGAAAAATCTCAACCTGCGGAAATTACCGGTCAAATCAAGAATGCCGAAGCAGTATTGGCCGGTTTACTTGAACGGGCCAAACAATTCAATCAAGATGATTATTTCCGAATTTTTGATTTGTTCAACAAAGCAACCGTAGAATTGGAAAACGCCAAAGCCAATTGGCAAGATAATAATGTTGACCAGGCCATCCGGAATCTTAACAGCTTTGACGTTATCAGCAAGAATGCCGAGAAGGCTTTAGATTTAGCCAATGATAAATTGACCAAAGCGGAAGCTAAAACTTTGGGATTGCAAAAAGAATTGTTCCAAAAGAAGGAATTGCAAAAATTTTATGAGTGGTGCCAGACTCAAGCCGGCACGATTATGGACGATTTAGGCATTCTTCCTTATTGTTTGGACAGTAAACAAAATAGCCTTTCCATGCTTGATTGGCTAAAGAAAGCGCCTTAGGTCTAATTAATCAATAAAAAACCTCGGATTGAGTTAACCAATCCGAGGTTTTTAACCTTTTAAAATTCTTTTGATAATTTGCAAGTCGGGCCGGGAAATCACTTTCTGGAATTTTTCCAATTTGACTTTTGGTTTTCCGCCGTTTCCGCCAGCGTGAATAAAGCGGGAATCGCCCAAATACATTATGACGTGGCCAATGCCATTAGGGAATTCCGGGGTGAAATGACCTTTGGTTCCTTTGAAAAACAGCAAATCCCCGGTTTGTAAGTCTTTTGCTTGAAATTTTTGTTGATGACGAGGGTTACCAACAACGCGACCGCAGCTGGCCTGAAGGATTGTGGAGCGGGGGATATCGATTCCAATTCTTTTGTACAAATATTGCGTAAAGCTGGAACAATCAAAAAATTTTCCAATTTCCGATTTTTTAACGCCGTATTTGTAAGGCGTACCCAATTTTTTCAGAGCAAAATGCTTGACACGTTCGCGTTGCTTTTCTATTTCATTTTCAGTCATAGTCAAATTAATTCCATTATATAAGAAATCAGATTAAAAAACAAACTCGCGTCAAACACGGCGCGAGTTTCATGGGTGGCGAAATGAGCAAGCTGACAGGGCGGTCCCCGAATTTGCGGTTGGGCCGGCGTTTGCCAAACGCCCAAGCCGCAACTTCTTAACGGTTTGAGAATCAAGCGGTGATGTTTGGTTTCAGCAACGGTTCTGGTTGCCTTGAGCAGATTAGTCCAGCGAGAAGACGGCCACTGAGAAAGTGAAATGAAAGCAATAAGGCAAAGCAGCAGGCGGCCAGCTCTTGACGGCATTTTCGCTCCTTTCTGATTTTTTAAGGACGCTAACGTCAAGTTTACTGATTTTATTTCCTTTGTCAAAGCGGCCTTGACATTATTATTTTTAGGCATATAATGGAATCATACCGTAGACAACTCCGACTATTATGGTTGGGGCTCCGACAGAAATGTTGGAGCAGGCTTCCGGATAAAAGGAATAAGTCCTGTTCAGGTGGCATAAAGCTATTTTAGTCTGCGGTCTTGTCGCAGACCTTTTTATTTATTCGGTTAAACTCACAAAAAATATGCTTACTCGAGATCAAAAAGTGCAAATAACGGAAGAATTCGCCAAAAAAGCCAAAGACAGTCAGTCCATTCTTTTGGTTGATTTTACCGGCTTGAAAATGTCGGAGATCCAGTCCTTGCGCCGGGAATTGAGGAAAAGCGGAGTGGAAATGAAAGTAATCAAGAAAACTTTGGTACAGCGAATTCTGAAGGGCGCTGGAATTTCCGCTTTCAATGTCTTTCAATATCCCGCTTCTTTGGCGATGGTTTTCAGTCCGGAAGAGGGCATTATCGTTTCCAAGAACGTTTATGATTTTTCCAAAAAAAGCAAAACTTTGAAAATTTTAGGCGGTTTTATCGGTAAGAATTTTATTGACGCCGAGATGATTGTAAAACTGGCGAAACTGCCTTCCCGCGAAGTGTTGCTTGGTCAGTTGGTTTATGTATTAAATTCTCTTCCCAGAACCTTAGTCGGGGTTTTGCAGGGAAATCTTCGCAAATTAGTAATTGCCTTAGATCAGATATCTAAAACAAAATAAAAATTCACCCCGTTAAATATTCCGCTCTTGGCGGAATGGATTCGGGGGATTGATAAACAATAAAAGTCGTTAAGGTCTAAACAAATTTTAAATAAGGTGAAGGGAGATGATGATAAATTCCCGAATCTTATTTAACAGGGTAAATGAGCGAAAAAAATATTCCGGAAAAATTTGAAAAATTAGTTGAGGCCATCGAAAAACTGAATGTGGCGGAATTAGCCGATTTAGTTAAGGTTTTGGAGGAAAGATTTGGCGTTTCCGCTATGCCGACTATGATGGCTGCCGCACCGGCTGCCGGAGCAGCCGCTGGCGCCGCTGAAGAAAAAACCGCTTTTGACGTGGTTTTGAAAGATGGCGGACAAGCGAAAATCCAAACTATCAAAGTTGTCAGAGAGATTACCGGCTTGGGTTTGAAAGAGGCTAAGGATTTAGTTGATGCAGCGCCGAAGGCCGTCAAACAGGGGGTTAAGAAAGAAGAGGCCGAAGAGATGAAAAAGAAATTAGAAGAAGCCGGCGCGAGCGTAGAAATTAAATAGAACCGGCGTCTTTTCCGACAGTGGAAATTCAACGCAAAGTGTGATAAAATCCCGATAGATTCGGGATTTTATCTTTTTATGGAAGATTTGATTTTTAGTGTGTTTTTCGGCAGTGAAATACGGATTAAAATTATCCGTTTTTTCTTGTTGCAGGCGGAGGGCAACTTTGATTCGAGCCTAATCCGGAAAAGGCTGCAAATAAAGAACGTTAAACCTTTAAAGAGGGAATTGAAAAAGTTGAGAAGCATAGGCTTCTTGAAAGCTAAAGGAAAAAAAATATCTTTGAATCCGGCTTTCCCAATGAACGGATTGCTGCGTTCTTTTATTTTGACGCCGTCTTTTTGGTATAAAGAACAAATGATAAAAAAATTTCAGAAGCTCGGCGCGATCAAATTATTGATCCTCACTGGCATTCTGACCGGCGATGATAAAATGCCGGAGGCCGACCTCTTGCTGGTTGGTAATAAAATAAAAGAAAAGAAGCTGGCCAACCTAGTGAACGAATTAGAAGCTGATTTCGGGAAGGAATTGAATTATTTGGTTTTAAGCGAAAAAGATTTTCAATATCGTTATTCAATGATGGACCGTTTGATCCGTGAGATACTGGAATCGGAAAAAAATGTTTTAATTGATAAATTAGGCCTAGAAAAAATGAAGACCATTTAATCATTGCACCTTTAGCTCAGTGGTAGAGCGTTCCGTTCACATCGGAAAGGTCGTAGGTCCGATCCCTACAAGGTGCACAAATAAAATCTATGCGTTTTAAAATTCCGAAAAACACCGAACAATTAGTTTGGACGAACCATTCCATTGATAAAATGAAACAATATCAATTGTCTGAACAAAGAATCCGGCGAGTTTTGCATACGCCCAAAAGAAAAGAAGAGGGGATTGCGCCGAAGACGATTGCGGTGATGCAATCAACCGGAACTTTGAAACACCCCACGGAAATTTGGGTGATGATTCAGGAAATTAAAAATGAAAGAGGAAGAATCAAAATTCGTAATCAGCAAGGCAAAAATATTTTGAGTAAAAAGATCAGAATAATCAGCGCCTGGAGATACCCGGGTATTAGCCCGATTAGAACCGTGCCGGATATTCCGGAAGAAGCTTGGAATGCTCTTGATGGTAAAGATGATATTAAGTAGTTTAGAAATTTTTCCTCCATCAGGCACTTCCTTAATTTCAGTGGGGAATCGGGAAAGTATTATGTAAAGCCAAATAATTTAACGGAGTGGATAAGTTGTGGATTAAATCATTATCTTTAAAACCAAGTTTTTTAAAAAATCCGCTTAGAATGCGGATTTTTTAATTCTTCTCTGAAAATCTAGCTATTATTCAGCCAAGATGAGATACTTTGCGGTTTTTTAATTTGTGGTGTATTATAAAATAGAAGTGGGGAGGAGTGGATAACTATGGGGATAAAGTGCCAGTTATCCACAATGTGAAGAAAAGTCCGCTTACTGAAACACTTTTAAGTTTTAACTTGCAAATTGCGAATTAATCAAATTAATCATATGTTTATCGGAGAATTTCATCATAATTTGGATATTAAGGGTAGATTGGCCATTCCAGCTAAGTTCCGCAAGGATATCGATGATGGCGCGATAATCACTAAGGGTATTGAGAAATGCTTGGTTATTTTCACCAGAAAGGGTTGGGAATCTTTTGCCGAAAAAATAAAGAATCTGCCGACGGCTAAATCCGATGCCCGCGCTTTTAACCGCTCGTTTTTTTCCGGCGCTACCGAAGTGGAATTTGACGTTCAGGGAAGGGTTTTGATTCCGGATAGTCTTCGTCAGTTTTCCGGTTTGAATAAAAAAGCGGTGGTGGTCGGTCTTTATGACCGGATTGAAATTTGGGACGAAGAGGTTTGGAACGATTACCGGATTAAAACGGAAAAAAACGCCGTGGAAATCGCAGAACAGCTCGGAGATTTTATTTAAAATAATTTTACCTTCGATTTAATCCTATGCATGTCCCAGTTCTTTTAAACGAAGTAATAAAAACATTTGACCCGCAATCTAACGAAAATTTTATTGATGCTACGTTAGGAGAAGCCGGACACACCCTTTGCCTTCTGCAGAAAACCGATCCCTCGGGAAGAGTTCTGGGAATCGACTTAGATGCCGAGACCTTAAGAATCGCCGAAGAAAAATTAAGAGCCTACCACAATCGCGTCATCCTGGTTAAAAATAATTTCAAAAACTTAGAAAGCATTGTTGACGAATATAAATTCAAAAAAGTAAGCGGAATTCTTTTTGACTTGGGAATGAGTTCGCGTGAACTTGAAGAATCCGGTCGGGGATTCAGCTTCCGGAAAAATGAACCGCTTTTGATGAATTTCGGAGAAGATGCTTTAGTGACTGCCGAACAGATAGTTAATAATTGGCCGGCCGATGATTTGAAAGGAATTTTTGAGGAATACGGCGAAGAGCGTTTCAGCCGGCAGATCGCCGAAAAAATCGTTGTCAGCCGTCAAACGAAACCGATTAAGACTACTTTCGATCTGGTGGAGGTAATTCAATCGGCCGTTCCCCAAAAATATCAATCCGGCCGCTTGCATCCCGCTACCCGCGTTTTTCAAGCCTTACGGATTACCGTGAACGACGAATTGAATAATTTGCGAAGCGGTTTGGAAGCGGGATTAAAAATTTTAGAAAGCGGAGGAAAAATAATCGTCATCAGCTTCCATTCTTTGGAAGATCGCATTGTCAAGAATTTCTTCCGCGATCACAAAGCTTCTTTAAAGATAATCACTAAAAAACCGGTAATTCCGGCCAGAGTCGAGATTTTAAATAATCCGAGAGCTCGTTCCGCTAAGTTGCGGGCTACTCAAAAGCTTTAAAAAATAAGCTAAAACCCAATTCTATGACAGTTTTAAGTTATCAGGCCAATCATTTTAATGCCTATGCCAGCAAAGCGACCTGGCAGAAATCCAGCCGTTTCAATGCGGCTGGCGCCCGGGCGATCGGGCTGTTGAATTTTTTGGTCCTGGCCGCCATTATTAGCGCTTTAGTTTTTTATGTTTTTTGGACAGCTCAAATGACCGACATCCGTTTGGATATTCAGGAAACCGAAAAAAGCCTTCAAACTCTGGAGGAGAAAAACGCCGATTTGGAAATCCAATTAAATCAAGTAAGCGCGTCCGCCAACTTGGAAAAAGTCTTAGCTGGCACCACTTTAGTAAAAGAAAACCGGCCAGCCTATTTCGCCAATCAAAAGTCCGTTAATTCTATTGGTTTCAATCAGAGCACCAATGGGACGCACGAATAAAAAAATAAGAAATATTTTTCGGGATTGGCGCTGGTATTTTATTTTTTTTGCTTTTTTTTCTTTGATTGTTGTGGTAATTTTCCGGTTTTATAACCTCCAAGTGCTTAAGCATGAGGATTTTTCCGTTCGGGCGGCCTCTCAGGTCCAAAGCAAACAGGCTGATTGGCAATATGTTCGGGGGAAGATTTATTTTCAGAACAAAAGCGGCGAGTTGGTCCCCGTGGCCATCAATAAGGAATTTCCCCAAATTTACGCCGTTCCCCAGGAAATAAAAGACCCAGCTGTTACCGCCCAAGCCATCGCCGAAATTTTTAAGATTCCCCAGGCCGAGTTGGAAGAAAAATTTTCCAATTCCAGCAACCTTTTTTCTTTAATCCAAAAAAAAGCCGATGTTGCTACGGTTAAAAAAGTGGAAGATCTGAAATTGGAGGGGATTTACGTCAGTGAAGTGACCAGCCGTTTTTATCCGTATCAGACTTTGGCTTCCCAGGTTTTGGGTTTCGTCAAAGATGATGTTCAGAATTTCCACGGGCAATACGGACTGGAAAAATATTATGACAAGAATCTTTCTTCTGCGAGCCAATCGGATAACATTCTGGATCTTCTTTCGTTGAAGAACATTCTTTTCAGCCGCGATAATTTCGATTTGATTTCCACCATTGATTTCAATATTCAGACTAAGGCTGAGGAGTTGCTGAAGGCGGCAGCGGAAAAGTGGGAAGCGGGCTCCGGCAACATTATCGTTTTGGAGCCGAAAACCGGCCGCTTGCTCGCTTTAGCCAATTTTCCCAATTTTGATCCCAATAATTATTCCAAATTTTCACTTGATACCTTTATTAATCCGGCCGTGGAACTGACTTACGAACCGGGGTCGGTCTTCAAGGTAATGACTATTGCGGCGGGTCTGGAAAATAAAAAATTGACGCCGCAAACGGAATATTATGATAGTGGCCAAGTGGAAGTGGACGGCAAGGTTATCCAAAATTGGGATAAAAAGGCGCATGGCACGCAGACGATGGCTGGCGTTCTGGCTTTAAGTTTGAATGTGGGGGCCGTGTACGCGGAGAAATTAATCGGCCATGACATTTTTTATCAATTCGTATCCCAAACCGGAATCAACCAGAAAACCGGAATTGATTTGCCTGGCGAGGTAAAGGGGAAAATCGATAACCTCAAGGGATTTCAGGATATTTATTTCGCCACTGCTTCTTTTGGTCAGGGCATTACGGTAACGCCTTTGGCCATGCTTAGCGCGATGAGCGCCGTGGCCAATAAGGGCGTAATGATGAAGCCGCACATTGTTGATAAATTGATTAATTCCGAGAATAATGAAGAGGAGGAGGTGGAGCCTCAGGAAAGAGCCAGGTTGATGAGCGAAGAGAATGCCAGGTTGTTGCGGATAATGCTGGTTAAGGCGGTGGAAACGAACAAGGTGGCGGTTATCCCTGGCTACCAGGTAGCGGGAAAAACCGGCACTGCCCAGGTGGCCGATGAAACGGGGAAATACGGTTCAGACACCATTCATTCATTTATCGGTTTCGCTCCGGCCGATAATCCCAAATTTATCATTTTAGTGAAACTGGATAAGCCGCAGAAAGCCGATTTGGCCGGCACCACCGTTATTCCGGTTTTCCGGGAACTGGCCGAATATATTTTGAATTATTATGAAATTCCGCCAGCCTCTTAAATCTTAAATAAAATGCGCAAACTACTCAAAAAAATCTTGAAAGTTTTAGCGGTCCTCACCCTAAAGAAATATCAGCCGGGAATCATCGGCATTACCGGAAGCGCCGGAAAAACTTCCACCAAAGAAACGCTCTATGCCGTTTTGAAACAGGAACGGATAGTCCGCCGCAATCAAGGAAACTTCAATAATGAATTGGGTTTGCCGCTTACCATTTTAAGCGAGGCTGATAAAGTCAGCGGAATTCTTTTTTGGCCGAAAATAATCATTCAAGCTGTCGGACACTTGATAGTGGCCGATAAGAATTATCCCGAAGTTTTGATTCTGGAGATGGCGGCGGATCGGCCCGGCGATATCAAATATTTGACCGATATCGCCAAACCCCATATCGGAGTGATTACAGCTATTGGCGATATACCGGTGCATGTGGAGTTTTACAGCAGCCCGGAGGCA
>JAKLFS010000040.1 GCA_022711075.1 Patescibacteria group bacterium
CAACTTTTAAAGAGCCGTTTTTAATGATTAAAACTACAACCGCACCTTTACGGCTGTCCATTTTCGCTTCAATGACCACGCCCGAAGCCGCTGCCTTGGGGTCGGCTTTTAAACCTTCCAAATCAGCCACCAATAAAATCAATTCCAAAAGCTCTTCAATGTTTTTGCCTTCCTTGGCGGAAATCAAAGCAATGGGAACGTTTCCGCCCCAGCCCTCAACGTAAACGCCAGCTTCAGCCAATTGCTGCTTTACCTTATCGGGATTAGCTTCGGGCTTATCAATTTTATTGATAGCCACGATAAAAGGAATTTTCGCCTCTTGAATGTTTTTCAAAGCCTCCAGAGTCTGAGCCTTAACGCCTTCATCGGCAGCTACGACTAAAATTGCCACATCGCCCACCTGAGCGCCGCGCGCCCGCATTTTGGAAAAGGCTTCATGGCCGGGCGTATCAATAAAAGTAATCCGGCGGCCGTTATATTCCGGATTGGAACTCGCCACTTTGATTTCATAAGCGCCGATGTGCTGGGTGATGCCCCCTGATTCTTTCTCTACGACATTGGTTTTTCTGATGGCGTCCAAAAGCTTGGTCTTGCCATGATCAATGTGTCCCATCACCACCACAATCGGCGGACGAACTATTAAATTTTTAGCAGTATCTGTCTCCATAGGAACTAAAATTTTACCACAAAAGATTGAGTTTGACAAACCCCCGCATCTCATTGAATGCGGGGGTTTGTTTTAGAAAATTTTTTAATTTTTAGCTTTACTGATAATTCCGTCAATCACGCCGTAGGCTTTGGCATCTTGAGCGCTGAGGTAGAAGTCGCGATCAGTGTCTTTTTCAATTTTATCAAACGGCTGATTGGTGTGTTTGGCCAAAATTTCATTTACTTTGTTCTTAATCTTTAAAATCTGCTTGGCGGTAATCTCAATTTCTATAGCCTGACCCTCCACGCCGCCCATAATTTGATGCAATAAAATTTCAGCGTTGGGCAAGGCAAATCTTTTTCCTTTTTCTCCAGCAGCCAACAAAATAGCAGCCGCAGAAGCAGCTTGACCAATGCAGATGGTGGAAACATTGGGTCTAACGTACTGCATCGTATCGTAAATCGCCAAAGCCGCGGTTACCACACCGCCTGGACTGTTAATATAGAGTTGAATATCTTTTTTGGAATCTTCGTGCTGTAAAAACAACAATTGGGCAATAACAATATTAGCCACCTGATCATTAATCGGTCCGGATAAAAAAATTATTCTTTCCTTTAAAAGCCGCGAATAAATATCATAAGCGCGCTCGCCGAATTGCGACTTTTCGATAACGGTCGGGATTAACGTGTAATTTTCCGATGGTTCCATGTTTTTAGGACTTTAGGTTTTCCAAGAATTGAAAGACCTTTTCGTTAGTTAATCTTTCCTTAGTGTATTCAAAAAGCGCGGCTCTGTCAATGCTCTTTTCCGCCTCTTTTTGCTCACCATAATGCTTCAAAAATTCGTTCATCGCTATTTCTATCTCCTCGGTTTTCGGCTCAAGCCGTTCCAAGCGGCTAATGTGCCTTAAAACCAACGCACCTCTTAAGGTTTTTTCCGCCTCCAAGCGCAGATCCTCACGTAAAGATTTTTCATCTTTATTGATTTTCTTCAGATAATCTTCCATCGTCATCCCGTTATCCTGCGCCAAATGACCGATTTCATGGAGACGATGCTCAATCTCGTTTTCCACCAAAACCTCCGGCAGCTCCACTTTAGTTTCCTTGACGATTTTTTCCAGCGTCAGAGCCCGCAAGCGCTCCTGCTCTTTGGATTCTTTTTCAAACAGCAAGCCGTCGCTGATTGATTTTTTTAATTCTTCCAGATTATTGAAACGACCGAGGGATTTTGCCCAGTCGTCGTTTAATTCCGGCAATTGACGTTCGCTCACTTTATTGAGTTG
>JAKLFS010000041.1 GCA_022711075.1 Patescibacteria group bacterium
TAAGCTATTTTTTGATGCAACAACTCGGTTTAAATATGAAATCAAATCAAAATCTTTAATTCCTTTAATCGTTTCAGATATATTTCTCAAAACTTCTGGAGAAACAGGATATGCCTCAATACAGTGTTTACAGACTTTTCTAGGAAGTCTTTGAGCAGCAACAGCTCGAATAGTTGAGGCTAAAAGATATGGCTCAATCCCCATGTCCATTAACCTGGGAATTGCCGCAGCAGCACTGTTTGTGTGAAGGGTGGAAAGGACCAAATGTCCTGTCAAAGATGCCTGAACAGCCAATTGGGCCGTTTCCCCATCTCTAATCTCTCCGACCATAACGATATCAGGGTCCTGCCTTAAAACTGACCTTAAGCCGTTGGCAAAAGTCAAACCAACATCGTCATTTATCTGTACCTGAGTAATACCTGGAATTCTAATTTCAACTGGATTTTCTAGGGAGATAATATTAACCTTAGGGTCATTTACCCTCATCAAAGAGCAAGCCAATGTTCTAGTTTTACCACTACCAGTTGGACCAGTAACAAGAACGATCCCATTTGTAACACTTAATGCATCAGTAAACACTTTAAATGCGTGTCCTCTTAAACCTGTATCCTCAAGAGCAATATTTTCCGTATCAGACTCAAGTAACCTCATGACAACCTTTTCCCCATAAATCATTGGCATAATAGAAACACGGATATCTACTTTGTTTTTCCCCATTTTAACCTGAAT
>JAKLFS010000042.1 GCA_022711075.1 Patescibacteria group bacterium
AAAAGGGGGTACCTCGGGTGCCCCCTTTTAATTTCTCCAAAATTTTCTTTATTCCGTTTCTATTTTTATGGCCTTAGTCGGACAAGAGTCAGCTGCCAATTTTATCGTTTCTAGTTTCGCATTGCTGGTATTTTTTACTGTTGATTTGTTATTTTTATCCAATTCAAAAACTTCCGGCGCCAAAGCGGCGCAAGTGCCGCAGCCGATGCATTTATTTTTATCAACTTCTATTTTTTTTATTTTTGTCATAATTTTTTCGGACCTTTATTTAATTAAACGACTAAAATTTTAATTTATTCTTCCCCTTAACTCATACTAATAAAGTATGAGTTAAAAATAATATTGTAAGGGTTAAAAAGGAGCCGCTTTATTTATTTTTTATTTTGGTTCCTTTGAAATCTTCAATCGCTTCCCTTAAAGCTTCGTCGCCCAAAACGGAGCAATGAATTTTGATACTGGGCAAACCGCCGAGGCGTTTAATGATGTCTTGCGGTTTGATAAGCATTGCCTTTTTAATTGGCATTCCGTTTTTTTCCGTAATCAATATCGAAAGGGCCGAAGTAGAGGCGATGGCCGAGCCGCAGCCAAAAGTTCGCCACCTCGCTTTTTTTATTTTCTCCGTTTTCGGGTCAATCCAAAGCCAGAACTTCATCAGATCGCCGCAAACTG
>JAKLFS010000043.1 GCA_022711075.1 Patescibacteria group bacterium
ACCATTCTGGCGGCATCGGTTTTTTTTTGTTCTTGATTTTATTTAAAACTTTTGTTAAAATGGCAACATTAAACATATTTCACATACTAAAGCAGGAGGTTCAACTAAATTAGGACGCGATTCCGCCGCCCAACGGCTCGGAGTCAAATTATATGATGGCCAGACAGCGCGAGCCGGCGCTATTTTGATTCGTCAGCGCGGCAGCAAGTTTTTGGCTGGGAATAACGTTGGAATCGGAAAAGATGACACCCTTTACGCTTTAAGGCCCGGTACTGTTAAATTTTCCACCCTTCAGAAAACCGGCTTTAACGGTAAAAAAAGAGCGGTTAAGAAAATTTCCATTATTTAACCAGCTTAATTTTTTTGCTCTTGGCGGAAGTTTTAGTCTTTTCTTCTTTTTCCGGTTTGATGACGATTTTCAAGTCAGCCTCGATTTCGGGGCTGAATTTTATTTTAACGATGTGCTCGCCTAAATCTTTGAGGTGTTTCTCCATTTTTACCTGGTCTAAAGTGATGCTAATCCCCTTTTCTTTTAGTTTCTCGGCTATTTCATTTTCACTGACTGCGCCAAAAACGCTTTTATCATCGCCGACTTTCAAAGAAAATTCCAATTTCCAGCCAGCCATTTGTTTGG
>JAKLFS010000044.1 GCA_022711075.1 Patescibacteria group bacterium
CTCGGCTCAAAAATCGGCAAACGCGACCCGACAGCCGCAGCCATCGGCTCTTCAATCAGATAAACTTGGCCGGCGCCAGCGTTATAAGCCGCATCTTCCACTGCTTTTCTCTCCACTTCTGTCACACCGCAAGGCACACCGACAACCACCGTCGGCCGATAAGGCAGCACTCCCAAAGCCGACTTGCGGAATTTACGGAAGAAAAATCTGAGCATTTCTTCGGTCAGTTCAAAATCGGAAATTACGCCGTTCACCAAGGGCTGAACTGCTAAAATATGCGGCGGCGTTTTGCCGATCATCTGCTGTGCCTCTCTACCAATGGCCAGAATTTCTCCGGTTTTTTGGTTAATCGCCACCACCGAGGGCTCATTAATCATAATTCCCTGTTTTTTAAGATACACCAAAGTACTGGCAGTTCCCAGATCGATTCCTAATGACGGCGATAATGATGAAAATATTTTTCGAAACATATTGGTAATTTTATTTTTTATTTTTAACGGCTGTATTTTTTATGAAGCTTAACGCCTTTTTTATTTTAATAAATTGCAGCTTCTCCGTTCCTCTTTTCTTGACTTCCAGTTCATCGCGCAGGAGCGTCTTTTCGCTCAGCACCAAACG
>JAKLFS010000045.1 GCA_022711075.1 Patescibacteria group bacterium
CATCCGCCCCCTTAACAAATTCCTTCAGTTCTTCCCGCGTTAAAACTCCGTCTTTTTGACTGACTACTGGTTCCAAACCAGCTTGACGTAAAAAATTGATACCGGCATCCGGAATGCGACGCGTAATGACAATTTTAAAATTAGACATAATAAGTTATGGAATTATTTGCGACTTTTTATTTTATTATAGATATAATATGTCAAAAGAACAACGATGATAACTACTACCAAATAATCGAATTTCCTGAGGTACCCTCCCAAAACCGTCCAGTTTTCCCCCAAGTAAAATCCCACGAGGGTCATAAGACCCGACCACAAAAATGATCCGCTGAAAGTCAGAAAAGAAAATCTCCCGATGGGCACACGAAAAATTCCGGCTGGAAAAGAAATGAAAGTCCTGATGACCGGAATCATTCTACCCCAAAAAATAGAAGCGCTGCCGTGCTTGGAAAAAAATCTCTCCGCTTTTTCGTAATCGTCGCTAAAAAATGGGATTCTTTTCAGGTATCCGATAAGCGGTTTACCGACAGCTAAAGCAACACCATAAGAAATCAGAGAACCGAACAGATTGCCCAAAGCCCCGACGATTACCAAAATTAAAAGATTAAAATGGTT
>JAKLFS010000046.1 GCA_022711075.1 Patescibacteria group bacterium
CGATGACGGCTTTTATTTTGATTTTGAACCCCTTGGCGACCTAAAAATTTCCGAAGAAGATTTTCCTAAAATAGAAGCCGAGATGACAAAAATTATTAAGGCCAATCTACCTATTGTTAGGGAAGAACTGAGTTTAGACCAGGCCAAAAAGTTATTTAAAGATAACCCTTATAAACTCGAATGGCTCGATTCGATAACCGATCGAAATGAAATTATTTCTATTTATAAAACTAGTGATAAATTTACCGACCTTTGTGCCGGTCCACATGTCGAATCAACTGGTGAAATAAAAGCTTTTAAACTCCTTTCCATTGCTGGTGCCTACTGGCATGGCGATGAAAAAAACAAAATGCTCACCCGCATCTACGGCACCGCTTTTGATTCAAAAGAAAATTTAGATAAATATTTGTTAATGCTCGAAGAAGCCAAAAAACGCGATCATCGTAAACTTGGCCCACAACTAGGCATATTTTTCCTTGACGAAACTGCTCCTGGTATGCCTTATTGGCTTCCAAAGGGAACCATCATTATCAATGAACTCTTAAATTTTTGGCGAGTTGAACATCAAAAAAGAGGCTACCTCG
>JAKLFS010000047.1 GCA_022711075.1 Patescibacteria group bacterium
AATGATGCCAAACAAAGCATAAATTATTTTTTTAGTTTTAAAATTTTTTCTAATGTTTCGACGAAAATCTTTGCTTCCTCCAAGGTATTGTAGAAATAAAATGAGGCTCGGGCCGAACCGGAAAGGTGTTGATGGTTGAACCAAGAATGAACGCAGTGTTGTCCGGAACGAATCGCAATATTAGACAACTGATCAAACAGTAAAGCAATTTCCCGAGAATCAAAATTATCAACGTAAAAAGAAATTATGCCGCCCCTTAAACCCGGCTCTTTCGGCCCAATCATTTTAATTTGCGGGAAGTTGCCGATGGCCTCGGTAATAAATTTATTCAATTCTAACTCTCGTTTCTTAATGTTGTCAAAGCCCAACTCTTCCAAATAAATAATGGCTTCTCCCAAACCGTAAATACCGGCGTAATTTTGAAGCCCGGCTTCAAATTTTTGCGGCGCTCCTAAAAACTTATAACTGTCGTAAAAACTAGTTTCCAAATTGCCGCCGCCAACGACCAACGGTTCCAGTTTGTCCAATAGTTCCTTTTTACCGTAAAGAATGCCGGT
>JAKLFS010000048.1 GCA_022711075.1 Patescibacteria group bacterium
TGGCGATCTTAAGCAAGTTCGGTTTTGCGCCGGAGATGCTTAAGCGAATTGCCGATTCGAAATCTGGAATGGCGGAGATGGTGGTGAAACTTTTTTTGCCGAAATTACCCATTTTCAAAACCATCACCCTGGGCGTTTACGGGTCGGTCAAGGCCTATCGTGAGGCTTTGACCAAAGCCGGCTTTCAGATCGGCGCCTGGGCCAGCGATGTCCTGAATGGGATTCAGGTATCGCAGTCTCAAGTCCAGTTGGATCTGGTGGTCCTGTCAGTTGCCGACCTCGGCTTCAAAGAAGCCGCTCAACCGGATCAGATCTATGCCAGAGCCAAGGAGCTTGGTTTAGAGCTCTGTCCTGCCGAAGTGGGTCCAGCTCTGCGTCTGGCTTACCCGGATCAACCCCAAGGGGAATGCCTGAGGATTGCCATGGAATTAATCTTTGACCGGCACGACGACCCCGGGGTTTTCAATGTTGGTTACGACGGTGACCGGTGGCTGAGCGGCGACTATGGCCATTGTGCCTTCCTCTGG
>JAKLFS010000049.1 GCA_022711075.1 Patescibacteria group bacterium
TGTTGATTCGCGGGCCAAAAGGTACTGAAGTTGTTTTGACTGTTTATCGAGATGGCTGGGATGAACCAAGGGATTTTAAGATTATTAGGGATCAAATCACTGTTAAGAGTTTATCTTGGAGTTATGTTAATTCCGGGCAAACCGCTTTGATTGAAGTAAGGCAATTTAATCAAGATACTTTGCCGTTATTTGAAAACGCTATTAATGATATTAAAAAGCGTTCGGCTGTTAAAAGTATTATTTTGGATTTGCGCAATAATCCTGGCGGTTATTTAGAAGTGGCAGTACAGATGGCGGGCGAATGGAGTGGTGATGGCTTGGTTGTTTCTGAAAAAAATCGTGACGGATTAGAGACGTTTCATCGAGCTTATATTAGTGATCGGCTAAAAGATTACAAAACGATAGTTTTGATTAATGAGGGCAGTGCCTCAGCATCAGAAATTGTTGCCGGAGCCCTTAAAGATTGGGGCAAGGCGACTTTAGTCGGCATGAAGACCTTTGGCAAGGGGTCGGTACAAGAATT
>JAKLFS010000005.1:0-3671 GCA_022711075.1 Patescibacteria group bacterium
CGTTATTTTTCGTTGAGGAGTTTCATGGCTTCCAGTCCGGTTCGGATGCAGCGGTCGATGGAAGCGTCGTATTCTTCCGGCGAAGCGATTTCGCCGGTGGCGCGGTTGGCCAGAACGGCGCAGATTGCTCCGACGCGATAGTTCAGGCATTCGCCCAAGATGCGGAACAGAATCGCGTTTTCCATCTCGATGTTGATGACTTTCAGGGCAAAGCATTGGAAATCAGCCCAAATGTTCTGGATTTCGTCGAAAGGTCCGTTCGGCAGCCGTCCGATTTTCCGGCCCTGCGGCTTGTAGAAGCCCGGAGCGGAAGCGGTGATGCCGCAGTAGTAGCCTTTTCCGGTTTGCAGTTCGAGGCCGATTTTTTTGCAGCCCTCGGTCAGGTAATAGAGCATTCCGCAGGAAGGCATTGTTACGTAGGAATAAGCGTTACCCGTTGACTTAGAAATGGCCTTGGCAATGTTTTTGATGATGCAGGCGTTGGAATAAAAAGGATAGTGCTGACCCAGGTTGTCAAAGCCGATGGCCAGATAAGAAACGGCTAAGCTGCCGACCGTGATGTCTTTTTGCGGAGTGGCGCAGGTTCCTAAGCGGATGATGTTCAGTCGTCGTTTCGGCAAGGTCCAACTTTTTTTGTTGTGGTCGTATTCGTTCAGGATGTGCAATTCATTCGCGACGATTTCCATATTATCCGGTCCGATGCCGGTGCCGATGACGGCGAGGGCTAACCCCTGATAACTGCCGATGGCCGTTACGAATTCGCGGTTTTTTCGGATAACCGGTTCGGAATCGAAGTATTTCGCCACTTTGAAAACGCGATTCGGATCGCCAACCAGAAAAATGTTCTGGGGCAGGTTATCTTCCGGCCCCAGGCCGAGATGATAAACCTTGCCGTCTTCGGAAACGGGCATTTCCGCATTCAATAATTTGTCCATAATCCTCCTCCTATTTAATTGTTATTTTGCTGATTTAAGATTAGCAAGTTTTGTCAAAGTAATCAAGTTATGGTCTTGTTGCACCGGACCATTGGAGGAATTTCGGGAAAATGGTAAAATCAAAGAATAATATGTTTTTTCTCGTTATTTACGGCATTTTATTTCTGGCAATGATAGTAATGGGTGAGGAGGCCATTCTTTTTGCCGGTATGCTCAGCCATCTGGGATTTATGAATTTTTGGATAATGATGCTGGTGGCCTTGACCGGCGCTTATGCTGGCGATCTGCTTTTTTTCTGGCTGGGTTGGAAATACGGAGATGCGGTAGTGGATAAATTCGGGAAATATGTTTTTATTCCGCGCAAACGCTTTGCCAAAGTCAGAAAGATTTTTCAGACCAGCGGCCGCTGGATTCTCGTTATTTCTAAGTTTATTTATGGTCTAAGCCATTTGACGCTTTTAGCCGCCGGCGCAGCCAAAATGCCGATTAAAAAAGTCGTTAAAAACCAGCTTTGGAGTTCTTTGGTCTGGGTGCTGCTGTTTGGCGGAATCGGTTATCTATTTTCTTCAGCCATCAGCATCGTCACTAGGGATTTGAAAACGCTGGGGATATTCTTGGTAGCGGTTCTGATTTTTTCCCTCGCCATCAGCCGCTTCGTTGATTACATTATTGACACCCTTTATCCTTAATTTATTTATCGGTCATGCTATAATCATTAAGGAGTCGCATTTAAGTTATAAAATTTATTATGATTGATTATTTGAAAAATTTAATGACTAACGACCGGGCAATGTATTTGGCTTATGATCATGGCTTTGAGCATGGGCCGGAAGATTTGCCGGGCGAATCCATAAAGCCGGAATATATTTTGGATATTGCCGCGCAGGGAGGATATAACGCCGTGATTTTGCAAAAAGGTTTGGCGGAGAAATATTACACCGGTTCGGCTTATCAAAAGCAGATCCCTTTAATTTTAAAAATTAACGGCAAGGCTGACATTTGGAAAGGAGGGGATTTGTATTCGCGGCAGAATTGTTCGGTGGCTTACGCCAAAAAACTCGGAGCGTCGGCTGTCGGCTATACTATTTTCCTTGGTTCGGCTCATGACGGAGAAATGTTTCAGGATTTTGGCCGCATCGTGGAAGAGGCGCACAGTTTGAAAATTGGAGCGATTGCCTGGGTTTATCCCAGAGGCGAATTCGTCAAAGATGATGATTCGCTGGAGATGACCGCTTATGCGGCTCGAATCGGCTTGGAATTGGGCGCGGATATGGTTAAGATAAAATATTCCGGTTCCACGGAAAACTTCCGCGAAGCAGTCAGGGCAGCAGGCAGAACCAAAGTAGTCTTATCGGGCGGACCACGTTTGGAGCAAGAGACGCAGTTTTTGGACGTGATCCAAAACGTGATGCAGGCTGGTGCCAGCGGCGTGGCTGTCGGTCGCAATGTTTGGCAGCATCCGAAACCGTTGGAAATAACGGCGAAAATAAAGAAAATTATTTTTAGTTAAATTCGCTAGAACGTAAAATTATTAAAAGATAAATGAAAACCCCTGCCTTTCTTCGTGGAAAAGCGGGGGTTTAAAAAAATTGTTGACGTAAAAAGTAAATCAGGAAAAACTGAATGACCGGCATAACGGCGAAGAAGATGAAGGGGATTTTTGAAATCCGTCCGATAACCAGACAGACTTGTTCGAAAAGTGGAATCACGAAAAGCGGACCGAGAAAGAACAGAAGAACGGGCAGCATTCTGAAATTTTGGCTTCGTTTCCAAACGGCCGCGTGAGCTTTGTGCCGGAAGCCGTTTTCTTTTTTCAGCATGGGCATGGTTTTCCTGATTTTGTTTTTTATTTTCATAAAAAAATCAGGCGCGTAATAAATCAAAACGTTCGGTACGGTTGAGGCCAGCATGAAGATGATGAATGTTTCCCAGAGCGGTTTGCCTTTAGCGAGAGCAGCGATAACATAAGCAACGGGCTTTAAGAGGATGAGCAGAAGCATCGGCACTCCTTATTAATTTTTTAATTTTTAGCTAATTACATTCTACCGAAATTAATCAGAAATGCAATCTTGTTTTGGTTTCGGGGTTAGCAGCGGTTATCCCCAAGATTGTCTTGCTTTTCGCATTTCTTTTGCTATAATAACTTCAATCGCTTAATCCACATGTATTATATTTAGAGTGGAGGTCAGGCCCTTGACTTTATTTTAAATTAGATTAAAATTTTAAAAAGTCATAATTATCGTCAAGGCTTCGGTTCTTTCAGCATTAGAAATAATTCTGAGGGGCGCCGGGGTAAGACGAAGTCGAAATCATTTATTAATTTAGGACCAGCGCAAAATTAGAAAATAACATCTATTGTTTGTTCTGTGTCTCGTAAAAAAATGGCGGAAAAAAAGAAATTTGAAAGAACAAAGACTCACGTTAACGTCGGCACTATTGGACACGTTGACCACGGTAAAACTACTTTAACCGCGGCCATTATGCATGTCCTGAGTTTTAAGGGTTTGGTTGATAAGGTTGAAGGCGTGGATCAAATCGATAATGCGCCGGAAGAAAAAGCCCGCGGCATTACCATTGCCCTTCACCATTCCGAATATCAGTCAGAAAAAAGGCACTATGCCCATATTGACGCTCCGGGCCATGCCGACTACATTAAAAACATGATTACTGGCGCCGCTCAGATGGATGGCGCTATTCTCGTCGTTTCGGCCGCAGACGGACCGATGCCTCAAACCA
>JAKLFS010000005.1:3768-19170 GCA_022711075.1 Patescibacteria group bacterium
TAGAGAGCATATTCTTTTGGCGCACCAGGTTTCCGTTCCGGCTGTTATTGTTTTCTTGAATAAAGTTGATCAAGTGAACGATCCGGAATTGATTGATTTGGTAGAAAGCGAAGTCCGTGAACTTTTAACGAAGAATGGATTCCCCGGCCAAGAAGTGCCGGTCATTCGCGGTTCCGCTTTGAAAGCCTTGAACACTAAATCAGCTGAAGATCCTGATGCCAAGCCGATTTGGGATTTGATTGCTGCCCTGGATTCTTATATTCCTGATCCGGTTCGAGCCATTGATAAGCCGTTTTTGATGCCGATCGAAGATGTTTTCTCTATTGAAGGCCGAGGTACGGTGGTTACCGGAAAGATTGACCGTGGTGTTATTAAAGTCAACGAAGAAGTGGAGGTCATCGGTTTAAAGCCGACCGTTAAAACAGTTGTCACGGGCGTGGAAATGTTTAACAAGACCATGGACGAAGGACAAGCTGGCGATAATGTTGGCATTCTCTTGCGCGGTTTGAAAAAAGAAGACGTGGAAAGAGGACAGGTTATTGCCAAGCCGGGCTCCGTCACTCCGCATACTGATTTTACGGCCGAAGTTTATGTTTTGACTAAAGAGGAAGGCGGCCGTCATACTCCTTTCTTCAAGGGCTATAAGCCGCAGTTCTATATCAGAACTACTGATGTTACCGGTGAGGTGATTTTGCCAGAAGGAATGGAAATGGTAATGCCGGGTGATACCGTTAATCTTACAATCAATTTGATTGCTCCGGTCGCTCTGGAAGAAAAACAGCGCTTTGCCATTCGCGAAGGAGGCAAAACCGTAGGCGCCGGCGTGGTGACAAAAATTATCAAGTAAGTCAAATCAGCTCTTTACATTAAAAATGACCAAGGCAAAAAAAGAAGAACCCAAGCAAAAAATCAGGATAAAAATAAAATCCTATGACCACAAAGTCCTGGACAATTCCTGCAAGCAGATTGTGGAAACTGCAGCGCGTTATGTTTCGGAAATCATCGGGCCCATCCCTTTGCCGACCGACATTCATCGCTATACCGTGAACCGTTCAACGTTTGTTGATAAGGATTCGCGGGAGCAGTTTGAACTGCGGATTCACAAGAGATTGATTGACATTTTTAATCCTAATCAGAAAGTCATCGATGCCTTAATGAATCTGAATTTGCCGGCGGGCGTGGATATCGAAATCAAAATGTAGGTTCTTTCTTAAATTGTTTTTGGGAGACGATTGAAAAATCGCAAAAAGATGTAAAGTAATATGGACTTTTTCCAATTCCATTAACACTTAATTATCTTTTCACTAGCGGAATTAAAATGCCGGGCTAGCCCGGCATTTTAATTAGAAACGATAGTATCAAACATTATGACCAAATTTATCTTGGGCAAAAAAATAGGAATGAGTCAGATATTTATGGAAGACAAGATGGTGCCAATTACCCTGATTGAATCAGGTCCGGTTGTAGTTGTCCAATTAAAAACCAAAGAAAAAGACGGTTATAATGCGGCGCAGGTTGGTTTTGGTTCCAAGAAACCGGGAAAATTATCTAAGGCTTTGAAAAAGCATATGAAAGATTTGGGGAATTTCCGGTGGCTGAAAGAATATAGACTGAGTGAAGAGCAGTTGGCGAGTTTAAAAGTAGGCGATAAGATTGACTCTTCTATTTTTCAAGTTGGAGAGAAAGTGAAAATCAGCGGAACGAATAAATCCAAAGGATTTCAGGGCGTAGTCAAGCGTCATGGTTTTCACGGCGGTCCCAAAACTCACGGTCAGAAAAATCGTTTTCGGGCCCCAGGATCAATCGGCGCCACCCATCCGCAGCACGTTATGCCGGGCCGGCGTTTGCCGGGCCGCATGGGCGGAGTGAGGATAACTTTGAAAAACAGGAAAATTGTGCAAGTAGACGGTCAGACTAATTTAATGGCGATTAAAGGCGCCGTGCCGGGAAAGAAGGGCGATTTATTGGAAATTACCGGTAAATAAAATTATGAAAGTTAAGATTTACAATCAAGCAGCTGAAGTAATAGGAGAGATTGATTTGCCGAAAGGTGTTTTTGAAGTGAAGTGGAACCCGATTTTGGTCCATCAGGTTTTAGTTGCCCAGGAAGCTAATCGCCGTAAGGTCTTGGCTCATGCCAAGGGACGAGGTGAAGTGCGGGGCGGCGGTAAAAAACCATGGAAACAAAAAGGAACGGGTCGTTCCCGACAAGGCTCCATTCGCTCGCCTTTGTGGAAAGGAGGCGGTGTAACATTCGGACCGACCAAAGAACGGGTTTTTTCCAAAAAAATAAACAAAAAAATGAAGAAGGCGGCGATCGCCAGCGTTTTGTCCAGAAAGTTGCAGGATGAGCAGGTAAAAATCGTTGATGACCTTAAAATCGCCGAAGCGAAAACTAAAATTATGGCGAAAGTTCTGGGAAATTTCTTTCCCGTCAGAAATAACGGCGGATTGGTAATTCTGCCGGAAAGCAATAACAATTTGATTCGGGCAACGCGCAATCTGTCTTTTGCCCAAATTACCACAGCCAATAATTTAACCGTTGAAGACCTTTTGAAATATAAGAATATTCTTTTGTTGAAGAAATCAGTCGCTGCTTTGGATGCGATTTATAAAAATTAGTTGAAGTATGAGTATTTTTGGAGGAGCAAAAACTAAAAAAGACGGAAATGACAAGACTCAAGTGGTCAAACAGGAAGCAGTTAAGGAAGAAACAAAACAAAAAGCGGTCGCCGGAACCGGCGCTAAATTGCCGCATAAATTAAGTTTCTTGATTAATCCGCCACACATCACCGAAAAAGCTCATGATTTGACCAAGTATCGGCAGTACATTTTTAACGTTCAGGCCAATGCCAATAAAAGCGAAGTCAAACAGGCTATCGAGGGCATCTATAACGTTAAAGTAGAACGGGTGCGCACTGTTATTATTCATACGAAAGCCCGCAGATTGGGCAGGGCAGTCGGTAAAAAAGCAGGATATAAAAAAGCGATAGTAACTTTGAAGAAGGGCTATGCTTTGGAATTAATGCCCCAATAAAGCAGTATTTAAATAATTCATGAAAAGTCATAAACCCACAACTCCATCACGCAGGCAACTGACCAGCCTGGACTATAAAGCGGTAACGAGTACCGGCATTGCTCACAAGGCCTTGTTAAAGCCGCTCGCTAAAAAAGCCGGTCGCAATAATAGCGGCCGAATTACGGTTCGCCATCATGGCGGCGGCAATAAGAGGATGTATCGTGAAATTGATTTTCGCCAGAATAAATTTAATATTCCGGCTCGGGTGGAAACCATTGAATACGATCCGAATCGCAATGCGTTCATCGGCCTCATTGTTTACAAAGACGGGGAAAGAAGGTATATTATTTTACCGGAAGGATTGGCGGTGGGCGGTGAAATAATGACTGCGGAAAAAACAGAAATTACAGCCGGCAACCGCTTAACTTTGAAGAATATTCCCGTTGGCACGCAAATTCATAATATTGAATTATTGCCTAAGGAAGGAGGAAAAATTATTAAAGCCGCCGGTTCTGCCGCCATTGTCATGGGTTTGGAAGGGAATTATGCGATTTTGAAAATGCCTTCAGGCGAAGTGAGAAAAGTTTTAGCTGAATGTTATGCTTCAGTGGGCGCGGTTTCCAATTCCGAATTTCGAACTATCAATATCGGAAAAGCCGGTCGCAATCGCTGGTTGGGCGTCCGTCCGACCGTTCGCGGAACCGCTATGAATCCCTGCGACCATCCTTATGGCGGCGGTGAAGGACGGCAGCCGCGAGGCACCCGTCGACCTAAGACCATTTGGGGTAAAGTAACCGGCGGCCATAAGACGCGCCGGAAAAAGAAGTGGTCCAATGTTTTAATTCTCCAAAGGAGAAAAATGTCTAAGTAATAAAAACTTATGAGCAGAAGTCTAAAAAAAGGTCCATACGTTGATCCGAAACTATTGAAGAAAATAGCTAAATTGAAGTCCGGCTCCCAAGAAATAATTAAAACTTGGTCCCGTGATTCTATGATCAGCCCGGAAATGGTTGGATTTACTTTCGGCGTTCATAATGGCAAGGACTTTATTTCCGTTAATGTCACTGAAGATATGGTTGGCCATCGCTTGGGGGAATTTTCGCTTACTCGCAAATTCACCAAACATGGAGGCAAAATGCAGAGGGAAATGGAAAAGAGCGCTGCCGTAGGTGCAGGCGCTGCGCCAGCTGCTGCCACTCCGCCGGCTAAATAAGGGATAAATTTATGGAGAAGAAACAAAAACAAGCAGTCGCCAAACTTAACTATTTGAAAATCGCTCCTCGCAAGACGCGCTTAGTTGCCCATTTAATTAAAGGAATGAATGCGGTTGAGGCAGAAGCGGAATTATTATATCGGCCGCATCGGGCAGCCAAGGCGATTTTGAAATTGTTGCGCTCGGCGATTAGCAACGCGGCCAATTTGAATTTAAATAAAGAGAAGCTGTTTGTTTCGGAAATCAGAGTTGACCAGGGGCCGATGCTTAAGCGTTTTATGCCGCGAGCGCAAGGCCGCGCTACGCCGATTCACAAAAAATTATCGCATGTCTCCTTAACCTTGTCGGAAAAGGACAATGCCCAAGTCATGCGCTATAAGGTGCCGACGGCCAAATTAACGCAGTCGGAAAAGCAGGTTCATCAAGAAAAAGATCATTCGGTCAAAGAAAAGGAAAAAGCCAAGACCGGTAAGGAGCTTCCGTCGAAAACAGCGAAGGGCGGATTCGGCAAAAAGATGTTCCGCCGCAAAGCAATCGGTTAAAGCTTAAAGCAAAATACTATGGGACAAAAAGTAAATCCGAAATCATTAAGATTAGGAATCATTAAGACCTGGGATTCGCGCTGGTTGGTTCATAAAAAGAATTTTCCTTCAATACTGGAAGAGGATTTTAAAATTCGCCGCTATATTCTCAAATCTTTAAAAACCGCTGGCATTGAAAATCTGGAAATTGAAAGATTGGGCAGCAATCTCAAAGTAACTATTTCTGCAGCGCGGCCGGGTATTATTATCGGCCGAGGCGGAAAGGAAATTGAGCGAATAAAAAATGAGCTTGATGAAACTATTAAAAAGCATCGTTTGGAAAAGAAAATCAAAACCAACTACAATTTGAATATTAATATTGAAGAAGTAAGAAAGCCGAACAGCAGTGCGGCGATTGTGGCTCAGGGTATTGCCGAAAATATTGAAAAAAGAATGCCTTATCGGCGAGTAATGAAGAAGGCGATTGAGCAAGTAAGCCAGCAAAAAGAAGCGAAGGGTATAAAGATTAAGATGTCCGGCCGTTTGGACGGCGCGGAAATTTCCCGTCGGGAGTGGCTGGATTGGGGGAAAATGCCCTTGCAAACTCTTCGAGCTGATGTTGATTACGCCGAAGCGAAAGCCCATTGCACCTACGGCATAGTGGGAATCAAGGTTTGGATTTATAAAGGCGATATTTTCGCCACTACTAACCGCGAAGCCATCAAAAGTGAATAAATAAGATAAGCAACATGTTATTACCAAAGAAAGTGAAACATCGAAAATGGCAAAAGGGAAGATCAAGAAAGCGCCAGGTGGAAACACGAGGAATCTCGTTGACTTTTGGCGCCTATGGACTGCAGGCTTTGTCTAATGCTTGGTTGAGCAGTCGGCAAATTGAAGCCGGCCGCCGCGCCATTGTCAATTATTTGAAAAAGGGTGGAAAGTTATGGATCAGGGTTTTCCCGGATAAACCAATTACCCAAAGGCCTCCGGAAGTAACAATGGGTATGGGCAAGGGCAATGTGGAATATTATGCTTTTCCGGTAAAAAGGGGCAGAATGCTTTTTGAAATTGATGGAACTTCTGAAGAAACGGCTCGGGAAGCTTTGCGTCGAGCCAGCGACAAGATGCCGGTTAAAACCAAATTTGTTAAAAGCGCTTAATATTTATGAAGACGAAAGAATTGCAAAAATTAACAGATGCGGAATTAAAGAAAGCTTTAGAGCAGAATCAGGAAAGACTGCGCAGCTTGCGCTTTGATTTGGCTTCCGGTAAAGTGAAAAATGTTCGTGAAATCAGAGAAACGAGAAAAACCGTTGCGCGAGTCCTCACGCTTCTTAAGGAAAGAAAAATCCATGTCTAAAACAAAAATTCACAATCAATTAGAGGGGAGAGTGGTTTCTAATAAAATGGCCAAGACCATTGTCGTTGAGATTCATCGTTCTAAAGAGCACCCTCGCTACAAGAAAAGGATTAATATCACTAAGAAATTCAAAGCTCAGGACGAGAAGAATGAATGCCAGATCGGCGATTTGGTTTTAATTGAAAGTTGCCGGCCGTTATCTAAAGATAAAAAATGGCGTCTCGTTAAAATTGTGAAAACAGCGGCTAATGAAAATTTAGAGTCGGATAAGGCCGGTTCCGCGGAAGTCGGCGCCTAAAACAAGAATATGTTGCAACTTCGTTCTATCTTACCAGTGGCTGATAATAGCGGCGCCAAAATCGTCCAGTGTTTTAAGGTTTTGGGAGGTTCGCGCCGCCGTTATGCCGGAATAGGAGATATTATTATTGCCTCAGTGAGAGTGGCGGAGCCGAGGAAGCTTGTTAAGAAAAAAGAGGTAGTTCGCTGTGTGGTGGTCCGCCAAAAACAGTCTTTTCGTCGCTCCGATGGTTCCTATATTCGTTTTGACGATAATGCCGTAGTTTTGATTGACGCCAAAGGTGAGCCGCGTGCTACCCGTGTTTTCGGACCTATTCCCCGGGAAATCAAAGAAAGAGGATTTGATACTATTATTTCCATGGCGGAAGAAGTGATTTAAATATGACCAAAGAACAAATAAAATTTAAGAAAGGCGATGAAGTGATAATGCTGTGCGGTCGCGATAAAGGAAAGAAGGGAAAGATTTTGAAAGTTGTGGTTAAAAGCAGCCGAGTAGTTGTGGAGGGTTTGAATTTAGTGAAGAAACATCGCCGTCCCAAAAAACAAGGCGAAAAAGGCGAAATGATTCTTTTGCCTCGAGCAGTCGACGCTTCTAATGTAGCCCTGCGTTGTCCGCGTTGCGATCGACCGGTGAAAATCGGTTATCGTTTGGCGGACGATAAAAAATTAAGGGTTTGCCGAAAATGTCAGGAACCAATTTAAAATTAAATCAAAAGTACGTCAAAGAAGTCATTCCGCACATGCAGAAATCTTTTAATTTGAAGAATCCAATGGCCGTGCCGAAAATTGTTAAAACCGTAGTGAATACGGGTATTGGACGGACAATGATTGCAACGAGCCAAGGCAAGGTGCGTGATGAATTGCTGCAGGAATTGAAAAAGGATTTTAGTTTAATCACGGGTCAATTGCCGAAAGAAACAAAGGCTAAAAAATCCATTGCCGCTTTTAAAATGAGAGAAGGTATGACTATCGGTTTAGCCGCTACTTTACGGGGCCAAAGGATGAATGATTTTTTGCAGAAACTGATTGCCATAGTTTTGCCGCGCGTGCGCGATTTTCATGGCATTCCATTGAACGCTTTTGACGCGGATGGCAATTTGAATCTGGGCATTAAGGAAATGGTAGTTTTTCCGGAGATACCTGCCACCAGTTCTAAACACGCTTTCGGTTTGCAAGTTACCGTAGTGACCAACGCTAAAACCAAAGAACAAGCAGTCGAGTTATTCAAATTATTGGGGTTTCCGTTGGCTAAATAATATGGCTAAAACATCTGTTGTGGCGCGATCCAAAAAACCATTAAAATATTCTACGCGCGGCGTGCGACGTTGTTTTCGTTGCGGTCGGAAAAGGGGATACCTTCGGGCTTTCGGAGTGTGCCGTATTTGTTTCAGGGAAATGGCCAAGAATGGAGAAATCCCAGGAGTTAAAAAAGCTTCGTGGTAAATTCGTTTGAATTTGTAAATTTTTACACCTATGGATCCTATTAGCGATATGTTCACTCAAATCAGAAACGCTTTGGCGGTCAAAAAACCGCTGGTTTCCGTTCCACTTTCAAATTTTAAGCAGGAAATCATTCAATTATTGATTGATCAGGGTTATTTGAAGAGCATGAGCCGGGCGGGCCGCGGCGTTAAAAAGTTTTTGAAAATTGATTTGAAATACGACGCTGACGGCGAGCCGGCTATTAGAGAAATTAAGAGAATCAGCAAGCCGGGGCAAAGGATTTATTTGCCTAAAGATAAAATTAAGCCTGTTAAGTCGGGGCTCGGCCATTTAATCGTTTCCACGTCGCAAGGATTGATGATCGATATGGAGGCCAAAAAGAAGGGCTTGGGCGGAGAGATAATCGGCGAAATCTTCTAATATGTCTAAAATAGGGAAAAAAATAATCAATCTACCGGCTGGCGTGGAAGTGCAAATCAATGTTAGCGAACTTATGGCCAAAGGACCTAAGGGCGAATTAAAATTGGCTATTTTTCCGGGCTTTAAAGCGGAATTAACTGATAAGGAACTGCAAATTTTACCTCCAGCTAAAGCCAATAAACAAACTCCGGCCTTGTGGGGAACTTTGAGGGCTTTAATTAACAATATGGTTGTCGGTGTTTCTCAGGGCTATGAAAAAAAACTGGAATTGGAAGGAATCGGTTTCAAAGCAGCAGTTGAAGGAGATAATTTGATTTTGAACTTGGGATTTTCCCATCCGGTTAAATTTCCCATTGCGCAGGGTTTGAAAATAACAGTTGTCAAAAATTTAATCACCATTAGCGGAATTGATAAAGATTTAGTCGGTCGGACGGCGGCGGAGATTCGTTCCCTAAAGAAACCCGAACCCTACAAGGGTAAAGGAATTCATTATTTGGGCGAAGTTATTCGCCGGAAAGCCGGTAAGAAAGCTGCCGGAACCACCCCCGCTTAATAATTAATTTAAAATGGCTACCAACATTACGCTTCAAGTTAAAAGGGCAAGAAGGACAAAAAGGCATTTGCGTTTGCGCGCCAAAATTTCAGGCACTAATCAGCGGCTTCGGCTTTCGGTTTTTAAATCTCATCAGCATATTTATGCGCAATTGATAGATGACGCCAGCGCGAAAACTTTGGCTAGCGCTTCTGATTTGGACATTAAGAAAGGTAAGAAATCAGATCGGGCTGCGGAAGTGGGCGAGTTGATTGCCAAAAAAGCCAAGACTTTGAAAATTAAGAAAGTAGTTTTTGATAGAGGAGGGTTTAAATATCACGGTCGGATCAAACAATTGGTTGAAGGGGCGCGTAAGGGCGGTTTAATTTTCTAAAATTTTATGAACAGAGGCAATTATTCTAAAAAAGAAGATAACGGTTTTGATGAGAAGCTATTGGATTTAAGAAGAGTGACTCGTGTGATGGCCGGCGGAAAGCGGTTTAGTTTTCGCGCGACCGTTGTCATCGGCAATCGTCAGGGAAAAGTTGGCGTGGGCGTGGCCAAAGGCAAGGACGTCGCGCAATCTATTCAAAAAGCGAAGCGCGTGGCTGAGAAATCTTTGATAACCGTTTCGGTAATTAAAGGAACGATTCCCCATGAGGTGCGGGCGAAATATTGCGCTTCGGAAATACTTTTGAAACCGGGCAGAGAGGGGCATGGATTGGTGGCTGGCGGTCCGGTCCGAGTTGTTTGCGATTTAGCCGGCATTAAAAATTTGAGCGCTAAAATTCTGGGACGGACGCCGAATAAATTGACTAATGCGCGCGCTACCTTGGAAGCCTTGAAGAAAATAAAAATAATGGCTAAAAAAGAAGAACCGGTGAAAGAAATGGATCCGGTCGTAAAAGAAAAGGTTTCCGTTGAATCAGAAGAACAACCAATTAACGAATAAAAATATGCAACTTCACGAACTTAAAAAAGAATACAAAGATAAAAAAGCCAAGCGCATCGGCCGAGGCGGCAAGCGTGGTACTTATTCTGGCAAGGGTCAGAAGGGTCAGAAATCGCGCGCCGGACATAAGATTCGGCCGGCGATTCGCGATTTTATAATTAAATTGCCCAAGAAGCGCGGTTTTAAGTTTAAAGTCATCAAGGTTCAGCCGGTAGCGGTCAATTTGGATATCATAGCCAAGTTCTATAAAACTGGTGAAATTGTTTCCCCCAATTCTTTATTGAAAAAAGGATTAATCAAGAAATACAAAGGTAATTTGCCAAAAGTTAAGATTTTAGGCTCGGGAGAGGTAATAAAGAAGTTAATCTTCCAAAATTGCTTGTTTTCAAAAGAGGCCCAGAGAAAAATCGCGAAAAAGTGATATAATTAAAAGGAAACAATGAATAGGATCATCACTCAAATTGTGAAAATATTCACTATTCCGGATTTGCGGAAAAAGGTTCTGGCGGTTCTGGCTTTGCTGGTTATTTTCCGTTTGTTTGCCGCTGTGCCGGTGCCGGGTGTTGATCTGACAAGATTGAAAGCGATCTTCTCTTCCAATCAATTATTGGGGATGCTTAATGTTTTTTCCGGAGGAACTTACAGCAATTTATCCATTGTGATGCTTGGCGTTGGCCCCTATATTACGGCTACGATTATTATGCAGCTTTTGACAATGGTTTTTCCGCGGATGAAGGAAATGTATTACGAAGAAGGTGAGGCGGGCAGGCAGAAATTCAATCAGTATTCCAGAATTATTGCTGTGCCTATGGCACTTCTGAACGCTTACGGATTTTTGAATATTTTGATTTCTCAAAATGTCATTGCTCATTTGGCGCCCCTGGCTATGATCCGCAATGCCATTTTGGTTACGGCCGGCACAATGCTTCTGATGTGGATCGGCGAATTGATCAGCGAATACAAAATAGGCAACGGCATCTCCCTGATTATTTTTGCCGGTATCGTCAGCAGCGTTCCCAGCAGCGTTCGTTCCGCCATCATTTCGTACAATCCGGCAATGCTGACCAGTTATTTGGTTTTCGCCGTGCTCGCGGTAATTATTATCGCCGGCGTAGTTATTGTCAATGAAGCGGAAAGAAAAGTGCCTGTTTCTTATGCTAAGCGGGTACGGGGCACAAAGATGTATGGAGGCGTTTCCAGCTACTTGCCGTTGAAAGTCAACCAGGCTGGCGTGATTCCCATTATTTTCGCCATTTCCATTATGCTTTTACCGCAATTCTTAGGGCAAATTTTGGCTGCTTTCAAAACAACTTGGGCTTTGTCAGCTTCAAAATTTATGACAGGCATTTTCAGTAATAATATCGTTTATTCACTCATTTATTTCTTGCTGGTTTTGATTTTTACTTATTTCTATACGATGGTCACGTTTGATCCGAAAGAAATTTCTTTGAATCTGCAGAGAAACGGAGGTTTTATTCCCGGTATTCGGCCGGGCCAGCCCACTGTTCAGTTTTTGAAGCAGATTTTGAACCGCATTACTTTTGTCGGCGCCTTATTTTTGGGAGTAATCGCAGTTTTGCCGTCAATAATGAAAGGCGTAACCGGAGCTTCTTTTCTTTCCATCGGAGGTACGTCTTTATTGATTGTTGTGTCCGTGGCTTTGGAAACGATGAAACAGATTGAATCGCAATTAGTAATGCGTGAATACGAAGGGTTTTAGGTTTTCCTCAGGCATTAATGCTAACTCTGCCCACTGGGCGGAGTTTTTTATTGCAAAAGTTATTGAAAAATGGCAAAATAAAGCCAGCTTTTTGATAAAACCAATATCGGAGTCAAACCAATGTCAAACTCTACTCAAAATCGGAATTTTGTATTAGAATATCCAGGTATGAGTAAAAAGAAAATTGTTATCTTGTATGGCGCGCCAGGCGCTGGGAAGGATACTCAATCCGCTCAAATAGCGGCCAAGTTCAACCTTTTTTCATTAAGTAGCTCCAAACTGATTGAAGAAAAAATTTTTAATCCCGCTTTGCAAGCCGATCTGATTATCGAGAGAGAAAAACAGCTTTTTGAGGCGGGAAAGCTTTGCACGCCGTCCTGGGTTACGGAGATTATTAACGAAAAAGTAGCGCAGCTATCCGTTGAAGAGCGCGGGATTATTTTTAGCGGCTCTCCGCGCACGATGTATGAAGCCGAAAATGAGATTCCTAAATGGGAAGAATTGTACGGAAAAGAAAATATCAATGTTTTGGAAATAAAAATCAAACCGGAAACTTCCATTTTTAGGAATAGTCATCGTCGGATGTGCGCTGATTGCCGTTTCCCGATTATTTATTCAGCTGAAACAGAAAAAATAACAACTTGCCCGAAATGCGGTGGACCTTTGGTTTATCGCGGTTCACTGGACGAAGAAGAAACGATTAAGGTTCGCCTGAAGGAATATGAGGAAAGGACTTTACCCATTTTGAATTATTTGAGCGAGCGGGGTTATGAGATTATGAAAATTGACGGCGAGCCGTTGCCGCCAGAAGTGACGAAGGAAATTTTCCAAAAACTTGATCCTTTGATGAAATAAAAATATGGCTGTCAAACTTAAATCCGAAGAGGAAATAAAAACTTTGCGGGAAGGCGGAAAGATCTTAAGCAAGATTATGAAAGAGCTGGTTCAAAAAGTAAGACCAGGAGTTTTGACGAGAGAGTTGGATTGGCTCGCGGAAAATTTGATAAAAAAAGCCGGAGGACGTCCGGCTTTTAAAAATTATGTCCCAGGTTATGCTTCGCGTCCTTTTCCGGCAACTTTGTGTACTTCCGTTAATGACGTTATTGTTCACGGACTTCCGGATAATAGGCCGTTAAGGAACGGCGATATAATCAGTTTGGATTTGGGTTTGGAATACAAGGGTCTTTTTACGGACATGGCCGTCACTGTCGGTGTCGGTAAGATTTCCTCAGAGGCGAAAAAAATAATCAAAGTCACCAAACGAACTTTGGAACTGGCCATAGAAGCCAGTCAGCCTGGCGCCACGTTGGGGGATATCGGATTTGCCATTAAAAGCTATGTTCGTTCTCGCGGTTTCAGGGAGGTGCCGATTTTAACCGGTCACGGAGTCGGTTATCAGCCGCATGAAGATCCGGATGTTTTAAATTACGGCGACCCGCATCGGGGCCTGAAACTTCATGAAGGTTTGGTTATCGCCATTGAACCGATAATTTCCGCTGGTTCAGGCGAAGCAGTAGAACAAATGGACGGAAGTTTCTTCACGCAGGAAAAATGTTTATCAGCCCATTTTGAACACACCATTGCCGTTACGGCTGAAGGCCCGGTTATTTTAACAAAATAATTTATTATGAGATTTCTGGGAATTGATTATGGGTCAAAGAAAATAGGTTTGGCCACGGCTGAAGGAGAATTGAAAATTGCCATACCGCGGCCAACTTTTCATTATAAAGATAAAGAAGAGCTTTTTTCTTATTTAAAAAAATTCATTAAGGAAGAAGAAATCAATCAAGTGGTGGTGGGATTGCCGATTTCTTTGTCTTTTCAGGAAACGCAAATTTCTCAAGAAGTTCGGGAATTTGTGGATAAGTTAAAAAAGGTTATTTCCGTTCCGATTGATTTGGAGAATGAATTGTTATCAACCAAAGAAGCGGAATCTCAAAAAAGTGTCATTTTTCGCAAGATAAAGAGCCGCGCTCCGCAAAAGGAGGTTGATTTGGACAGTCAGGCAGCGGCCATTATCTTAGAAAGTTATTTTCATCGGAAAGCTGCCGGTTTTGCTAATTGACAGCGATTTAACCTGAGCTATAATAAGAATAGGTCTTTCACATTTTGCCCTTGTTCAGTCAAAAAGAAGGCGCTGAATATAAGTTAAAAGCTTATAGCTGCGCGAATCTCGGCGGCACTGTCTTTGTCGGATCGTTCCGCAAAGTCCAGCTGATGCATTTTACTCCTCCCGACACTCGTCGGGGTAGCTTGCCAATAAAAGCAATCGTTTAACCGCGTTTCCAAATTTCGGTTAACGACTTCTTTTATCCAATAGCCATAAAAATGCAGTAAAATCCATCAGTTCGCCGATTCCTAAACAGCCAGCGTCTTCTTACTCCGATAGGGCCAACGGTGGGGGCCACCTCTCCGGACAGTAAAGCAGATATATCCCAACACGCAGGAGATTGTCGCTTCTTCTCACGCAGAAGTTTACTGCCCTCGGAGATCATCGTTTCTCGCCCCCTGGAGCGCCGTGCTTTGCACTGGCGCTCCATTTTTTTTACTGTTTCAGTGTGATATAATTAGTAAGATTAATAAAAAATAATTATGGCCAAGCCCTATTTATCGGTTATCATTCCAGCTTATAATGAATCCAAAAGCATTGCGGTAACGCTTTTTGACATTGATAAGTATTTGGCGCAGATGGATTATTCCTACGAAATTCTTGTTGTTAATGACGGATCCAAGGATAACACCGCTGAGATTGTTGATAAGCTTACTCCAGTTATTAAAAATCTGGTTCTGATTGATAATCAGCAGAACAAAGGCAAAGGCGGCGTGATCAGACAGGGAATGCTTGAGGCTAAGGGTACGATAAGAGTTTTCACCGATGCCGACAATGCGACGAGCATTGATCAAATTAATAAACTCCTGCCGCATTTCAAAGAAGATTATCAGGTGGTGATCGGTTCGCGGGCGGCTGAGGGAGCGGAGCTGGCCGTCAGACAGCCGTTTTGGAAATTCCTGCTCGGGAGAATGGGGAATTTATTCATCCGGCTGATGGTTTTGCCTGGGGTAAAAGACACTCAGTGCGGATTCAAAGCTTTCACCGAAGAAGCGGCCGAAGCAGTTTTTTTGCGTACAACTATTTTCGGTTGGGGTTTTGACATTGAAGCCTTGGCGATTGCCAAACTTTTGGGTTATCGGATTAAAGAGGTTGGAATCAGATGGGTTAATAATCCTGATTCTCGTGTTAAGCCGTCATCTTATTTAAAAGTTTTTCTGGAAACTATCAGAATAAGAGTGAATCTTTGGTGGAAAAAATACGGAAACGGAAACAGGAATAGCCTATGAGAAAGAAAAAAGACGATAATCATTTGCATTATATTTCCGAGTTGCGGCAAGATCCGGCTTCCGGAGATTGGATTGTGATTGCCACGGCCCGAAACAAAAAATTCAGGGATTTGTTCATCAAGTCCCAAAAGCGTCAGATACCGCCACCGAAGAATTGTCCGTTTGAAAATCCGCAGGCCACCGGTCATAAGGCGCCGGAATTAATCAAGTTTTTGCCCGCTAAAAAAGATTGGTTTTTGCAGATTTTTGAAAATAAGCATCCGGCTTTGCAACCGGAAAATGTTTCGGTTGAAGAGCGCAAATTCGGGCCTTATGGAGTAATCAACGGCCGAGGCTATCATGAACTTTTATTGTTGCGCAATCACAGTAAGCCCTTAAGCGAATATTCAATTCAGGAAATCAAGGTTGTTTTGGCGGCCTTACAAGAACGTTACCAAAAAATCAGCCAGGACAAGAAAAATAAATACATTTCCATTTTTCATAATTGGGGAGTCAGCGCCGGCGCCTCGCTTTATCATCCGCATCTGCAGATTATCGCCGTGCCGGTTATTCCACCAGCGATTAGGCATTCTTTGACCGGCGC
>JAKLFS010000006.1 GCA_022711075.1 Patescibacteria group bacterium
ATCGGTTGAACTTTTGCCGCCACCGGACAGCGAAATAATAACAATCACAAGCACAACGACTCCGATGGACACAAGAATCCACCTTTTCTTTACGAAAGCGAGAAATTGGTTTAGAAACTTCATTGCCATACAATTATTCGAATAATCGACAAAATTTAACTCTTAATTTTAACTAATAATGTTAGAATATTTTAGCATATTCTGCCTCAAAAATAAACTGGATTCATTTGCCAAAACAGGAAAAAATCATTAAAATAAGTTTATTCTTGCGGGATCGTCTAATGGCAGGACACATGACTCTGAATCATGTAATCTTGGTTCGAATCCAAGTCCCGCAGCATCAGTCAGTTAGGTGTATAATATAACTATGAACCAAAAAGGATTTTCACAACTTATCTTAGCAATTATTGTTGGGGCGGTAATTGTTATAGCGGGAGGAATTTTTTGGCATTATCAACAACCGGCCGGGCAAAATAAATCTGCCCCAGGAACGGAAGTTACACCGGAACCGTCTTTTAATGAAGCGTCCTCTGTTTCGCCTGAACAGACAGAACAGCAAGCGTCGACTGTTTCCGCGCCCGCGACAACACAATCGCCTTCTCCAATGGCACAAGTTCCCGCACAAACTGACGTAGCACTACCTTCCACCCCATCCACGCCCAACATTTCATGCACCAGTTCTACTGACACGGGGCAGATGGATATTTTCGATTCTCATGTCCACATAACGTCCAAAGTTAGTGCCTCTCAGATAATCTCAGAGATGAATAAGGCGGGTGTGAGTGTGGCCAACCTGTATTCAGGTTCGCTTGATACCGCATCTCAATACCCCGGCAGATTCGTGACGTTCGTAGACACTCCCGATTCGCCGCAACCCTCTACCTGGTTAACGCAAGGTCAATCATTCGTTACCTCTGTCGAGGCAAAATTGAAAACGGGGAAATTTTACGGCATAGGCGAAGCCAACCTGAGATATTACACCGGCAACGGTGGGGCCATTATTCCGCCTCCAAATATCTATGTTGCGCCAGATGCTCCGCTTTGGCTTCAACTAGTGAACCTGTCCGCCCAATATCACGTTCCCATCTCGTTTCACTTCATACCCGATGACGCTACTGCGAATACCGCCTTTGAAAGAATGTTGAGCTACAACAAGGATACGATTTTCATCTGGGCTCATCTCGGATTCAACAATATGACGCTCAACAGCGCCACGCTCAATGACTTCCTTTTACGATATCCTAATTTATATTTCGACACGGCAGGGATTCAAAACATGCAAAACCCTCTTTCACAGCCCAACTCTAATTGGGCGAGACTTGCAGACCAATCTAATAACGGTCGATTGACCGAGGAATGGAGGCAATTCTTTGAAACATGGAATTCCCGCATCTTATTCGGTTCAGATGCTGGAGGAGGCGCAAATAGCCTAGAGAGATGGCTTAACTATACGAGTAATACAAGTGATCTTGCCACGGGTGATGCTGTCGGACACTGGAAATCCCTCCTTTCTTGTCTGGATTACAACTCTGCTCGTAACATCCTAAGCAGTAATGCCCGAGGGCTCTTCTTGAAGGAGCAAAAACCCTCTTATGTATATTCGGTTTCGTCAGGTGGTAAGTGCTATTCCATTTCCGTAAGTTCTGATTCCTCTGTTTCGGCCCTGACGTTCAATCCGAGTACACGTACAATCACCTTCACAGTTGCCGGCTCCAAAGGAACGACGGGCAGTGCCGTGATAACCATACCGACAACGCTTGCCGGCGGAAACTTCACGGCTTCTGTGGATGGCCAGAACATTAAATCTCAATCGACCTCAAATTCCACCAACACTACCATAAGTTTGGAATATGCTGGCGGTATAAGATCGATCACTCTCAGTGCGTCAGGCACACCTTAAATCGCCATTAGAACGACTCTCTGGTATAATAAATGAAGGTGTTGAGTTAATTTATATTAAAAATATGAAAAGAAATTTTATATTTATTGTTTTAATAGTAATTCTTCTGGCTGTTGCCGGAATATGGTATATTGGCAGTAGGAAAAACGAAAATTCTTCGCTCTCACCGTCCCCATCTCCCATCGCTCAAGTTACTTATATTTGTAATGGCAATAAAACAATAGATGCTGTTTTTTATAAAGGGGAAACAATAGCGGTAAAACCGGGCGAACAACCAATTCCTTCAGGAAGCGTAAAAATTATTTTAAGCGATGGACGAATCTTTAATTTACCCCAAACCATTTCTGCCGACGGAGGACGTTACGCAAATGATGATGAATCTTTTATTTTTTGGAGCAAAGGAGACGGAGCATTAATATTTGAAAATGGCGTTGAAAAAAACTATATCAACTGTATCGTCCCCGCTCAAAATTCCAGCGAATCACCCAATCCTTAATTTTTAAAGATTGTGATTTAAAAACCCCGGTTGGCAATGATGATTACCGACTGGGGTTTTTAATATAAAGACGAGGTCATAAACTCGCCTGGATTCTTACGAAAGGCGCTTGTTAAGCGGCCGGGGTTTCAGTTTGATCAGGCGCTTCAACGGGGGCCTGGGGCTCAACGGCCGGCGCCTCAACGATTGCCACCAAAACTTCTTGATCGGTTGGACAATTTCCCGCTTCTGCGCTCTCATAACCGCATTTAGGACATTTGTACATAGTCTTTGAGCCACACTCGTAATTCTTCAGAACCACAAGGTAGCTATTATTTATTCGACCTTTATCTTTCGGATCAGTTTTCAAAGAAACAATTGATAATAAAATTTTAACTAAATTAAAATAATAAAGCAAATAATAAAATTATTCTTTTTGGCGCTTAGCGCGTTTTTGTTCAATCTCCGTCAGATAAACCTTGCGGATTCTGACGCTTTTAGGCGTAATCTCCACTAACTCATCATCGGAAATATAATCCAAAGCCTGCTCCAAAGTTAAATTCAGAGGCACTTCCAATTGGTCTTCGCAAGCCTCCTGCTTCGCCCGAAAATTAGTCAATTGCCTGGTCCGACAAACATGAACTCTGATATCGCCGACTTTCGCGTTTTCGCCCACCACCATTCCTTCGTAAACCGGAACACCGGCCCCCAAAAACAATTTACCGCGGCCTTGAGCTGTTACTAAACCATAATTAGTGGTTGTCCCCGCTTCGGTCGCCACAATAGAACCGTGATTAATGGCATTCATCTCGCCCCGATATTCTTCGTAACCCAAAAAAATGCTGTTCAGGATTCCGGTGCCGCGGGTAGCCGTCAAGAATTTCTCCCGAATTCCAATTAAGCCACGCGTCGGCACCTTAAAATCAATGATCGCCGTATCTTTATCAGTGCGCATATTTTTCATTATACCCAATCTTTTCCCCAACATTTCAATCGCTACGCCGGAATATTCCTGCGGCACTTCAATAGTCACCATTTCCATCGGTTCCATTTTCTTCCCGTCTTTTTCCTTGAAAATGACCTGCGGCTTGGAAACTTCCAATTCATATCCTTCCCGCCGCATTTTTTCAACTAAAATTGCCAGGTGCAACTCGCCGCGGCCGGAAACTATCCAGCGGTCGCTGGTCGCGCCCAAAGATTCTACCGATAAAGCCACATCGGTTTCCAACTCATGCTCTAAACGTTCCTTCAAATTTCGGGAAGTGGTATAATCCCCCTCCTGACCCTTAAATGGCGAGGTGTTGATGCCGAAAATCATTTTAATCGTCGGCTCATCAATGGCGATAATCGGCAAGGCCACCGGATTTTCCGCGTCCGCTATCGTTTCGCCGATGCTGATATCGGAAATTCCGGCAATAGCCACAATGTCGCCGGCTTCAGCCCGTTCCACGTCAATTCTATTTAATCCGTCGAAAAGCATTACGGCGCTTAATTGAGCGTCTTTCACTTCGCCCAAACGATTAATATGCGCCACAGTCATTCCTCTTTTTAAAGCTCCGGAATACAACCGGCCCACGGCAATTTTGCCCTTGTAATTGTCATAAGCCAAATTAACCGTAAGCATTTGCAGCGGCTGATCTTTCGGAATAACCGGCGCCGGAACATATTTGATAATCGTTTCAAAAAGCGGTTTAATGTCTTTCATTTCCCCTAAATTTTTCGTAAAACCGGCCTTGCCTAAAGTGGCAGCGGAATAAACAACCGGAAAATCAATCTGCTCTTCGCTGGCTTCCAATTCAAAGAAAAGATCATAAGTGGCGTTTAAGGCCCATTCCGGCCGCGCATCCGGCTTATCAATTTTATTGATGACCACGATAACTTTATGGCCGGCTTCAATGGCTTTCTTTAAAACGAATTTGGTTTGCGGCATCGGACCTTCTTTGGCGTCCACTAAAAGCAAAACTCCGTCCACCATGCGCATAATCCGCTCCACTTCGCCGCCGAAATCAGCGTGACCCGGCGTATCGACGATGTTGATTTTAATGTCGCCGTACTTAACCGAAGCATTCTTGGAAAAAATCGTAATACCCCGCTCCCGCTCCAATTCATTGGAATCCATAATCAAATCCTGCGGCGCATCCATTTTAATCTTAAAATTAAGGGATTGCTTTAATAAGGCATCAACCAAAGTGGTTTTGCCGTGATCAACGTGCGCGATAATGGCGATGTTCCTCAATTCCATTTCTTTTATTATTTAAATTAAAAACCCCCTCGCGAGGGTTTTACCCTATATTTTAATTATAACAGGAATCCAGTTAAAAAGCAAACAAATCAGCCCTTCAGAAGCTCTCCGGCGATCTTGCCAACGATTGAACCGTCGGTTTTTCCTTTGACTTGCGGCATCACCTTGGACATAATTTTACCCATATCCTTTGGGTTAGTAGCGCCGGTTTCAGCAATCGCCTTTTTGACGATTTCACGAACCGCTTCTTCGGACATCTGCTCCGGCAAATATTCCTGCAAAATTTCCAGTTCCTTCGTTTCTTTGTCCACCAAATCCTGGCGACCGCCTTTACCGAATTCCAAAATGGACTCCCGTCTTTTTTTCGCCTCGCTAATAATCACATCCTGAATCTCTTCATCATTCAGTTTGCTGGCTTCTTCTAACTTCGCCACATCGCTCTCCGTCTTGCTAAGCTTAGTTCGTTTCTCAATAATTTTATTTCCAATAGCGGCATTTAAACCGCGCAGAACCAAAAGTCGCACCTCGTCTCGGGCCAACATCGCCGTCTTAATATCCTGATTGATTTTCTCTTGAAACATATCTTTAGACTCGCAAGTATTTGCGAATGGCAATTAAACTGGAAATCACTCCTAAGGCAATCCCAATCAAGCTCTGAATTCCGAATAATCCCAAAAAGTGCTGCCAGAAATAAGCCCGCATATTGAAATCCGGAACCAAGCTTTGAACATGAGGATTAATAATGTAAACGAAGGGAATAAAGATAATCATAGTGATAATGGCGGCAATCAAGCCGTGAATGATACCTTCCACGATGTAGGGGCCACGAATCAAAGAATTGGAAGCACCAACCAGACGCATAATTTCTATTGATTCCTTATTGGAATAAATCGCCAAACGAATGGTGTTGAAAGCGACCAAAAAAGCGACCGCAGACAAAACCAAGGCCAAAATCAATCCGCCATTACGCATCGTATTGATGATTTTAGCCAAACGATCAATAACCAACTGATTCTCGCTATAATTCACCTTATCAATAATATCTTGCGGCGCTTCGGTTTTTAGGTAGGAATCAATTCCGGCATAGCTTTTCGGATCCTTAGCCTTGATATTCAAGGAGGCGGCCAAAGGATTGGTGCCCAATTCGTCCAATGATTGGATGATATTGGGATCGTCTTTGTGCTTTTCCCGAAAACGAGCCAAAGCGTCATCGCGGGAGATAAACTCCACGCTTTTGACCTCGTCCAATGATTCCAGAGATTTTTTCATTGCCAGAATTTGGTTGTCATCGGTGGAGGTTTTAAAATAAACGCTGATATCAATTTTTTCCTGCAATGATTTGATAGTATCACTGCCGGCCGCACCGAAAAGAAGCAAACCAGTACAGAGCACTAAGGTTAAAATCATAACCGCAATCGTAGCGCTGGACAAAAGCCCGTTGCGCACAAAATTTTGTAATCCGTATTTGGTAACTCGGGAAAGTAAAATTATCATATTATTAGCTTAAAATATATCTCCCCTCTTCTTCATCACGAATAATACGACCGCTTTCAATGCTGATTACCCTTTTATTCAAAGAATCGACTATCTGCTTATTGTGGGTTGCTAAAAGAACGGTCGTGCCCAATTCATTAATTTTCAAAAGTAATTTGATGATGTCATTGGAGTTAATCGGATCAAGATTGCCGGTCGGCTCATCAGCCACCAAAATATCGGGCTGATTGATCATCGCTCTGGCAATCGCGACTCTTTGGCGTTCGCCGCCGGAAAGCTCGCGCGGAAAATTAAGCATTTTATCCTTTAAGCCGACTAAATCCAAAATCTGCGGAACAAATTCGTGAATTTCCTTAGGCAAACAACCAGCCGCTTCCAAAGCAAAAGCTACGTTTTCAAAAGCATTCTTCTGAGGCAATAATTTGAAATCCTGGAAAACAATGCCGATTTTACGACGCAATTTCGGCATGTCCTTTGATTCTAATTTATTGACTTCTTGTTTATCCAAAAAAATCCGGCCCTTAGTCGGTCTTTCTTCACCGATTAAAAGCTTAATCAAAGTTGATTTGCCGGCGCCGGAACGACCAACTAAGGTCGCAAATTCCTGCGGCATTATTTTAAAAGTAACATTATCCAACGCCACCGAATGGCTGTTGTAAATTTTAGAAACATTTTGAAAGAAAATCATAAAATTGAAGCAAAATTATTTAATATCGTTAATTTTAACATTTCCCTCCTTCAATTGCAACTCCGCCTGAATAAAATCTTCTATTTCCCCTTCCAAAACAGCATCAATGCGACTGGTTTCCACACCAGTACGCACATCTTTAACTAATTTGTAAGGATGCAAAACGTAATTTCTTATTTGATTGCCCCAGGAAGGTTCAACGCGCTTATGCAATAATTCTTTTTCTTCGATTTTTTTGTCCTTAATGTAATCGAAAAGCTTTAATTTTAAAAGATGCAGGGCCTTATCCCTGTTTTGCGCTTGGGAACGTTCACTTTGACAACTCACCGCCATACCGGTTGGCAAATGCACCACCCGCACTGCCGTTTCCCGTTTATTAACGTTCTGGCCGCCCGGACCGGAAGAACGATAAAAATCTACTTTCAAATCTTTGTCCTCTAAAACCACGTCATTCAAATCAACATCCTTCAATTCCGGCATTATTTCCACTAAGGCAAAAGAGGTGTGCCGCAATTCTTTGGCGTCAAACGGAGAAACGCGCACCAAACGATGAACCCCGCTTTCATTTTTCAAATAGCCGTAGGCATAATTCGCTTCAACTTCCAAAGAGACATTTTTCAGGCCGCGTTCGCCCGCCGCTTCGTCTGATCCACCCGGCTCTTCGGAAAAATGCTGGTGTAAAATTTTATAAGACCACTGCTGTCTATCAAAATAAGCGGTGTACATTCTTAAGAGCATCTGAACAAAATCCTCGGCGTCCCGACCGCCCTGACCGGCCGCAATAGTCAACACCGCCCAATTTTTATCATATTGGCCGGAGAGTAAAGCTTTCAACTCTTCTTTCCTGATTTTCGCCTCGAGGACACCGATCTTTCCTTCCAATTCCTTTCTAATCTCTTCATCTCTGGCTGCAATTTCTAACAGGGTTTTGAAATCATCAATTTCCTTATCGGAATTCCGCCAAAAAGAAACTTCCGATTTCAAATCCGCCAATTCCTGGCTAATCCGTGAAGCATTTTCCGGAACGCCCCAAAAATCAGGCCGAGCCGTTTCAGCTTCCAATTCTTTAATCTTTTTTTCTTTATTAGCTAAGTCAAAGCCAGTCCGCTGCTCGGCGGACGCGCCTGGTCAATTCGTCTAATCTTTCCTGAAAATTATCCATTTATTTATTTTAGCACAAAATTACGTAAAAAACATTTAAGGAGCCAGTGGTCGGATTTGAACCGACGACCCATCGCTTACGAAGCGATCGCTCTACCACTGAGCTACACTGGCGCTTCTTCCATTTTACTCTGATCGCAATTATTTTCAAATAAAAAGGCGGGCGCGCAAGCGCGTCCGCCGGACCCTCAGGACTTGTTCAGACGAGCTCATAAAGCTCGTTAATCTTGTCCACGGCCTTCTTCTCGCCGACCAGATCGATCAGCGAATAAAAGATTGCCATCAACACTTTAGTCATAAAGTCCTCCTTGTTAAGTATTCCAATTGATATTATCTACTATAATTTAATATTTGTCAATGACACCAAAGACTCATTTGGAGCAAACATACTATTCTTAGTCGCCTTATAATTTTACCCGTTGATAATGAGCGGGCCAGCCCTTTACGGCAGCCTCGCTCAAAATTCTAAAAGAATTTTGAGCGGGTAACGGGAATCGAACCCGTGTCTCAACCTTGGGAAGGTTGCATATTGCCACTATACTACACCCGCTTATCTTTTGCTTAAAAACTGAAAAATGTTTTAATTTTTTGCCAAAAAGCTCCGAAAAAACTCTGCTCGGAAACGGTTTCGGGCGTTGGGCTCGGTACTAGTAATTCTTCGGGCATGACCATCGCCTGTTCACCCGGTTTTTTCAGGACATATAAACGCCGGCTCGCCTCTTCCAAACGATCCGGATCGTCCAACCCCTCGGCCTCCTGTTCCAGTAATTTATTTTCTTTATCCAGACTAGAAACCTTGGCTTCCAAATTATTTAATTTGGTTTGCAAATAATTTTTAGCAATCAGTTGCTTATACAACAACCAAGCCATTAACAGCAAAATAACGGCCAATAAGCAGAAAAACCATTTGGAGCTAAAAACTTTCATAAGCCGCTTTTATTAAAACACAAAAACCAAGCAATTACAATTTTAGAATCTCCAAATAAACTTTGGAAGGCACCTCCACCCGGCCCAATTCCTTCAGTTTTTTCTTACCCCTTTGCTGTTTTTTCCAAAGCTTCATTTTCCGGGTGCGATCGCCGCCGTACAAATAACCGGTAACGTCTTTCTTCAGGGCGGGAATCGTTTCCCGAGCGACAATCCGGCCAGCCACCGCCGCCTGAATCGCCACCTGAAAATTCTCCCGCGGCAAAAGTTCTTTTAATTTCTGGCAGACTAACCGCGCATCCCGATCTATTCTCTGACGCGGAATAATTCGGGAGAAGGCCTCAAATTTATCACCGGCCAATAAAAATTCCAGCTTGACCAGATCGCCTGGCCGATATTCCAAAACTTCGTAATTCATAGAAGCGTATCCGCTGGAAACACTCTTGAGCTTATCGTAAAAATCCGAAATGATATCCATTAAGGGGGCTTCGAAACGGATAATCATCAAATCACCCAAATACTCGCTGGCCACGAAAACCAGACGATAGGAATCGGTGAGCTTCATTAAATCGCCAAAATACCGAGGCGGCGTCAAAATTTCCAAGCTCACCCAAGGCTCCAAAATTTTTTCAATTTTTTCCGGAGTCGGCAAATCCATAGCCCGAAAAATATCCTGACTGGAACCGTCAATTAAAAGCACTTTAAAACTGACCGAGGGCGTGGTCAAAACCACTTCCAAATTATATTCGCGGCTCAACCGCTCTTTAACGATTTCCAAATGAAGCATTCCCAAGAAACCCAGAGAAAATCCCCGTCCCAAAGCCTGAAAAAATTCCGGCTGATAAAACAAAGCTGCATCATTAAGCTTTAGTTTTTGAATTGATTTTTTCAACAACTCAAAATCATCGGCTGAATGCGGATAAATACTGGCAAAAACCATTGGCTTGGGTTCACGATAACCCGGCAACGACTCCACTCCATTGTTTAAAAAATCGGAAGTTTTAAGTTTTGAGCTTTGAGTTTTGAGTTTAATAATCGTATCTCCGACTCTTAATTTTTCCGGCTCCTTGATTCCAGTGGCCACATAACCGATGTCGCCGCTTTGCAATTTTTCGGACTTAACGAAATTGGGCTTAAAAATGCCCACCTCACCCACTTCAAAAGAATTATGCGCAGCCATTAAATAAGCGAAATCGCCGGCTCTCATTTCTCCATCGACAATACGAACGCAGGCGATAATGCCCTTGTGATTGTCGTAAATTGAATCAAAAATCAAAGCGCGCAAAGGCTTTTCTAAGCGCGCCTGAGGCGCCGGCACCTTCTTCACTATTTCTTCCAAAACCCTATCCACGTTTTCTCCGGTTTTAGCGGAAATACCGATAATTTCCTCTTTGGCGGCGCCGCATAAAGCAATGATTTGCTCTTCGGTTTCCGCCACTCGGGCATTATCCAAATCAATTTTATTAATCACCGGAATAATCGCCAGATTTTGCGCTTTAGCTAATTTATAATTAGCTAAAGTTTGAGCCTGAACTCCTTGCGTAGCATCCACCAGCAAAACGGCGCCTTCCACAGCTGCCAGGCTCCGAGAAACTTCATAAGTAAAATCAACGTGACCAGGCGTATCAATTAAATTCAAAACATATTCTGAATTGAAAATTGGCGAATGATACATCATCTGAACCGGCTGCATTTTAATGGTAATGCCCTTTTCCCGTTCCAAATCCATCCGATCAAGGTATTGCTCCCGCATTTTTCGTTTTTCAACGGTTTTCGTCAATTCCAAAAAACGGTCAGCCAAAGTTGACTTACCGTGATCAATATGAGCAATGATGACGAAATTACGCACGTTCTCCATAAATTCCTAATCTATGACCTCCTCGGTCTTTAGTTCTCCCCTTTTTGACCGGAAAAACTTTTTCAGATAATTTAATTCCGGCGCTCGCATCAAAGACAACGTAAAAAGATAAACTATCAAACCCACGGCCAAAGATAGAAAAGATTGAGCCAGCAAACCGAAAACCGTATGGGTATCCAAAAACATGTCAGCCAGTCGTAAAACGCCGACAATGGCCAAAGCCGCTATGAGCGCGGCTGCGATGATTCTCATCAACGACGGCCAAATTTTATTTTCCCCCAAAGAAATAAAGCGCTTTTTCAGGAATCGCCAAAGAAGATAAAAGTTGAAATATCCGGCTATCATAAAAGCGAGGGCTAAACCGCGCACACCCAGCCGCGGCGCCAAAAGCAAGCTCAAAATAATATTCAAGCCATTGCCCAATAAACCGGCTAAAAATGGCCGGATTGAATCTTTCATGGCAAAGAAAGCTCGCACCATCAAAGGCAGAAGGCTTTGCGCTACCATACCCAAAGCAAAAATTCCTAAAGCATCAATAACCAATATCGTGTCGGTCCAACCGAAATGGCCGTAGCCTAAAGTCAGCCGGACAATCTGCGCCCTTAGCACCAAATAAAAAACGGCAATCGGCACCATAAAGAAAAGAATGTTTTTGATAGTTTCTTTTAGAGTGCCCAAAAATTCCTCTCTTTTCCCGATCAGTTGCGAGAGCACCGGAAAAACAGAGATGGCGAAAGAGATGGCAAAAATATTCTGAGGCAAACTTTGTAAATCATTGGCAAAATTAAAGACCGCCAAAGATCCGGCTGCTAACGTTGAAGCAACAATGGTAATGATGAAAAAATTAATTTGAGTGGAAATAAGCCCGAAGGTTCTGGGCACCATCAAAGAAAATATTTTTTTAAAATTATCGGAGCGAAAATCGGGCAAAAAACTGAAAGAAAATCCCAAATTTTTCAAACTGGGCAATTGCACCAACAGGTGCAGGACCGCGCCCAAAACAACGCCCCAGGCCAATCCCTTCAATCCCACGAGCGGCACGAAAAACAAAATCCCGATAATAATGCCGACATTATAAAAAATCGGGGCCAAAGAAGTGATGAAAAACCTTTTAAAATTTTGCAAAATTCCGACAATAATATTGGAAACGCCCAAAAGAATCGGCTGAAGCATCATAATCCGAACCAGACTTACTACTGATTGCCGGGCGGCCGCATCAAACCCCGGCACAATCAGCGGAACGATTAGAGGCGCAAAAATCGCCACAATCGCCGCACCAATCGCCAAGATAAAGGCCAGGGTAGTCAGAATATTGCTGCTGAATTTCCAAGCTTCTTCCTTGGATTTTAAAAGCTTTTCCGCAAACAAAGGAATGAACCCGGCGGACAAAGCGCCGCTGATTAGTATCACATAAATAAAATCGGGAATGCGAAAAGCCGCATAGTAAATATCCAGCTGCCGGCTGACGCCGAAATGACCGGCCAGCAAAGCATTACGCGCCAAGGCCAAAATTCCGTTTAACAAATAAAAAATGGCGATAATAAAAGCACCGCCGGATACGGTCTTGGATTCATGATTTAACAATTTCTGAATCATCTTAATTCCATTCTACTTTAATTTGGACCTTTGGGCAAGAAAGGAATATTTGACTATTTTCCCGTTTTGGTCTATGATCAATTCAGCATTTTGGCAAGCAGGCAATCGCTCCGACGCAAAAGTCGGAGAGGAAAGTCCGGACACCAGCCGTTATTTCGTAACGGTTAGCGATAGTTGCTAACGACAACCCTCAATTTGTTTTGCTAAAGTCAGAATAAATTGAGAGGGAAAGTGCCACAGAAACTATACCGCCCCGACGTTTTCGTCGGAGTAAGGGTGAAAAGAGCGGAGGTAAAAGCTCCCAACTTTAATTGGCGACAATTAAGGGCGGAAAACTCCTATCCGGTGCAAGGCCAAACCATCCGCCTCGGGCGGGTGACGAAAAGTAGGCCGCTTGAATTCGTTGGCAACAACGAATCTAGATAGATGATTGCCCCAGACAGAATCCGGCTTATACTTGTTGGAATGCCAATCATATGAGGAATCCCGCCTTAAAGGCGGGATTTTTCATTTTTATTATAGTGCTTGAAAAAACCGAAAATTATTTCTTTTTGGAAACTTGAACTATCGCTTCGCCGAATTCTTTAGCAACCTGCGGACCGGTTGCGGTAATCAATTTACCGTCGACAACCACCGGCTTATTTTCAAAAATCGCTCCTTCTTCCTGAAGCAATTGGACTGGACGGCGATCCAGGGCGCTGGACCAGACAGTGGCCTTTTTCCCGTCAAGAACTCCAGCTTTAGCTAAAATAGTCGGCGCAATGCAAATGGCAGCAATAACCTTGCCCTGCCCCATCGCCTCCTGGGCCAAACGATGAAAGCTCTTGTTATCCTGATATTTAACGGCGCCAGGGCCGCCGACAAAAATAAAAGCGTCAAAGTCAGCGACTTTAACGCCATCTACGGTAGAATCCACTTTTACTTCGCCTCCCTCAATTCCGTGGGCAATTCCTTTCTCGTTACTAACCACGGTAATTTGAAAGCCGGATTTTTCTAAAACTTCCCTAGGCCGAAAATATTCCTCATCGCGGAAGTTTTGAAAAGCGATAATAAAAATAGCACTTTTCTTTCCCGGCATACCTAAATAAAAAATTTTAAACCGGCTTAGGCCGCGGGGATTTCGGGCGCGGCTTCTGATTTCGGCTGAGCAACTGCTTCCGCTTTTTCTTCAGTTTTTGATTTTTTGATTTTAACCGGCCGTTTCGCGCCTTCCAGAATTCCAGCCGTCACCAATAAATTATAAACGGTGTCGGATAATTGAGCGCCTTCTTTAATCCTTTCTTTTACCCTTTCAGCTTTAAAATTAAACTGATCGGTCTTGGGATTGTAAAAGCCGAGGTCTTCAATAAAACGGCCGTCTAATTTGGACCGTTTTTCCGCCACCACTAAACGAAAACTGATTTGTTTTTTCTTGCCAATTGGCTTCAATCTTAGAACTAACATATGTTTTGATTATAGACAGATTCTGAAAAAAAGCAATATTGACGCCGGCTACTCCGCTTCTTCCAGTTTCAGCGAAATTGCCTTGGAAATTCCCTCTTCGGCCATGCTGATACCGTAAAGAATCTGCGAAACTTCCATTGTGGAACGATTATGCGTAATAATGACGAATTGGGTTTGGGATTTCAACTCGCTTAAAATTTTAGCGAACTTACGGGCATTGGACTCATCCAAGGCGGCGTCCACTTCGTCTAAAACGATAAATGGCGGCTGCATCACGCCGACAATGGCGAATAAAGCGCTGATGGAAACTAAGGAGCGTTCTCCGCCAGACAACAAGTCCAAGCTTTTTATTTTCTTTTTTGGCAAATCGATGGAAAAATCAATGCCTGGTTCAACTTCTTTTTTAACCTCGGGATTATCAACCTTTACTTCACTAGTAGCCGCAACCTCTCCTTCCACTCCGGCTGGAACCAAAGCTTTATCCTCTCCCTCGGCTTCCTCTTTGGTTTTACGAATCGGTTGAACCAGAAGTAATTTCGCTTTTCCGCCGCCAAACATTAAACGAAAATATTTATTAAACTCTTCATTGATGATTTTTAGGCGAGAAACGAATTCTGTGTCAATTTTTTCCGTCAGCTCCTCAATGATATTGGTTAAATTGACTTCGGCTTTTTCCAAATCTTCCAATTCCCGAGACAGAAAATCATAACGCTCCTCTGTTTCTCTGGCTTCTTTTACAAGAATTTCATCAACCTCTCCGATGGCCGCCAAGTCATGACGCAATCTCAACGTTTTCATTTCCAAATCATCCAAACTGCCGTCAAAATCCGCCTTGGATAATTCTTCGGCCACCTCAAAGTTTTTGATCTTTTCCCAAATAAATTCATCGGCCGCCAAATTGGATTCTTTTAACTTCATCAGTAAATCTGACTCGCGCAGCTTGGCCCGTTCACTGGATAAAAGCAGATCATTCATTTCCTGATTCAAAGAACTGACGCTCATTCTCTGTTTTTGAATTTTAATAAGAATATCGTGGGTATCCGCACCCATTTGCTCGTCTTTTTGGCGCAATTCGTCCAATTTTTGGTTGAAACTTTTAATTCGCTCATCCAGCAGCTTTGTTTTCTGAAAGAATGAGTCCCTTTGCGCTTCCAATTGATTTTGCTCGCTGCCCAAATCGTCATTTTTTCGCTCAATTTTGAAAACGAGATTTATTTTTTCTATTAATTCCCGGATTTCCCGACGAATTTCCTCCAAATCATCCAAGACAATAACTTTCTCTAAGAGTTCCCGGGCAGTCTGCAAAGTTTTTTCCAATTCTTGAAAATTAGGCTGAGAAACGGCCTTGGGAACTGACAATCTTTTCATTCCCTCAATTTTTCCCTCAATCTGACCCAATTCTCTGGAGATCCCGTTTCGCTCCTGCTCTAATTTTTCGATCTGGAACCGCAAATTTTTAAACTCCTGGGAAAAATCAGGCCGCTGTTTTTCCAAACGCTCGAATTCTTTTTCCAGTTCAGTCAGTATTTTTTCTTCTTGACCCGCTGATTCGCGGAATTTATGCAATTTTTCATCCGCCTCATTCTTAATTCGATAAACTTCTTGGAATTTAGCGCTGAAGAACAAACGTTCCAGGAGCTGTAAATTATTTACCATTTCTTCGCGCCTTTCCCAGCGGCCGACTTGCCGCCTCAAAGAACGCAAATGCGGCCGTAATTCTTCAAGCAGCGCCCGCGTTTTCTCCAAATTCTCTTCGGTGGAAATCAAACGCCGTTTTGCCTCTTCTTTTTTAAGCTGGAATTCCCGAAGCCCCAGGCTCTCTTCAATCATTGACCGCCTCTCCCGAGGCGAAGCCTTTAAAATGGCATCAGCCGAACCTTGATTCATTATAGTCAAGCCTTGACTGCCTACTTTGGCTTTGGCCAATAGTTCCACCACGTCTTTCAATCGGACATTGCTTTGATTGATCAAATATTCCGCTTCGCTGTCACGATTTATTTTTCTCGTCACCACTATTTCCTTGAAATCAACTGGCAGTTCGCCTTCGGCATTATCCAAAGTAATGGAGACTTGAGCCAAAGACATCCGGCTACGATTGGGCGTACCGCCGAAAATGATTTCATCGGAACGTCCCACCCGCAAGCTTTTCAAATCCCGTTCGCCCAAAACCCAACGAATGGCATCCACCACGTTGGATTTACCACTGCCGTTAGGACCGACAATAGCTGTCACATTGGCGGGAAAAGAAAAAATCGTTTTATTGGCAAACGATTTAAATCCTAAAATTTCCAAGCTTTTTAAACGCATATTACCACCCTTTTGTCTCTAAACCGTTTTTAGCGGCGTTAATTTCCGCCGCCTGTTTAGACGGACCCTCCCCCTCAGCGACTAGTTCGTCGGCCAAATAAACCGCCATCTTAAAATGTTTATCATGATCCGGACCCCATTCTTCTACCACCTTATAAACCGGTGTCAAACCAACGGCTGCCTGAGCCCTTTCCTGAAACAAACTTTTCGGATCTTTGAATCTCTTTTCCTCAATGATAGCGGTTAATTTAGTTTTTATCAGATGTTTATCAATGAATTTCTTGGCTTTTTTATAATCCTGATCCAGATAAAGCGCGCCGATAAAAGCTTCAAAAGTATTGGCTAAGATATAATTCCGTCCCCGACCCGTATCTTTGGCTTCACCCTTGGAAAGCAAAATAAAATCATTGAAACCCAGTTCCGTGGACGTTTTCGCCAAAGTGTCGGCATTAACCAAAGAAGCGCGCAAACTGGTTAGGTATCCTTCCGGTTCGTTGGGAAATTCCTCAAATAAATATTCACTGACTACCAATTCCAAAACCGCGTCTCCCAAAAATTCCAGACGCTCGTTATGACCCAACCGCCAATGAGAATTCTCATTAAGATAGGAACGGTGGGTAAAAGCCTGTTTCAATAAATCAAGGTTATGAAACTTTATCTCCAATTGTTCTTCAAGCTGCGAAAAATCCGTCATAAACTTAATTGGTCTCTTTTGGAGTTTCGGATTTCTTGTCGCCAGTTTGCTTTTCCGCGATTTGGCGATAGATCGTTCCCAAAACGCCATTGATGAATTTTCCGGAAGAATCTCCGCCAAAAGTTTTGGCCAACTCAATGGCCTCGTTAATCGCCACCTTTGGTGGAACCTCTTCGGGATTACCGAAAACCAATTCCGAAAGTCCGATCCTTAAAATATTGCGATCAATAATGTTGATTTGATCAATTGGCCAAGCCGGCGCCGCCTGCCGAATAATATTATTTATCTCATCCAAATGGTCAATTAGATTCTTAGCGATACGATAAACAAAATCCGGCTCGTCAATCCCCTCGGCCAAAGACTGCATATTGCGATCAATGATCGCTAACAGATCCGCATCCTTGCCCTCTTTAAGCTTATAAAAATCCCACTCATAAAGGGATTGCAATAAAACCGAACGACAAAGATGACGCGTAGCCATAATTATTTTTTAAGCTCTTTTTGGCGAGTTCTTTTTTCCTTTTTAGAAAGCCTCGCCAAAACATCAATTACTTCTTTACCCTTGTAAAAACCGCAGTTAGCGCAATATTGATGCGGCCTAATGGCCGCGTTGCATTTGGGACAAGCAATCAAATTGCCTTTTTTCAAAGCCAAATGCGACCGCCGTCTCGCAGTTTTTCCATGAGTATGATGCTTAGTTGGTACTCCTCCCATAGTGAATAGTGATGGATAAATTAGATGATAAACGACTTGAATAAGGCTATCTTAAACGATTTGCGGCTTTTTGACAAGCTTTTTAGATTAAGCCGACTTTTTTCTTTACTTCTTTTAAAGTTTTCTGAGCGGTTATCCTGGCCTTCTTGGCGCCAGCCTGATAAATCTTCAGCGCTTTTTTCTTTTGCCTCATTAAATCCGCTCTTTTTTGGCGGAACGGAGCAAAATGCGCAACCATCGCTTTGGCCAAATCGTTTTTCAATTCGCTGTAGCGCAGACGATCCAAATCAATTCCGTTATTGGAGAACAAACTTTTGAATTTGTTGGAATCGAAATCTTGAAGCAATAGTAACAGATTGTTTACGGCCGCCTCCATTTTTTCAAACTCCGGATGTTCAATACCACGCCGGCTGGGCTCGAAAATAATTTCACCTTGAACTAAATAAATTTTTTCAAATAAATCGTTTGAGGCCGTCGTCGCTCCCCGGATTTTTTCAAAAATCTCCGTCGGCTCGTCAAAAACGCCGATGTAAGAATCGCCGACGCTCTTGGACATTTTTTCCAAAGGATTTTTAAGGCTCATCAAGCGAGCAGCTTTGGTCAGCAGAGCTTTGGGCTCCGGAAAAGTCTTTCCATAACGCTTATTAAAGCGCCTGGCGGTTTCCCGAGCCAATTCCAAATGCTGCAGCTGATCGCCTCCCACTGGCACTGCTTCGGCCTTAAAAAGT
>JAKLFS010000007.1 GCA_022711075.1 Patescibacteria group bacterium
AATAAATTAAGGATATCCGGATAAGCTTTTTCAAATTCATCAAGAAGTACCAGTGAATACGGTTTTTGACGCACGGCCTCGGTCAAGCTCCCGCCCACTTCTCCTTCCGGCGTACCAATAAAACGAAAAATACTTTTTCTGTCCTGATATTCTGACATATCAAAACGAATCATATTTTCTTCCGAACCGAATTGCAAACGGGCCAAAATTTTAGCCAGTTCCGTTTTACCTACGCCCGTTGGACCAACAAAAAGAAAATTGGCAATGGGCCCGCCTTTGCGTGAAAGCCCAGCCCGATATTCTCGAAGCGCCCGACTGACAGCCTTAACCGCCTCTTCCTGATCAATTAAACGCTGATGAATCCTCTCTTCCAAATTCAGCAAAGACTGAGTTTCTTCGGCGCCCGCTTCTTTAAGCGGTATATCGATTTTAGCTTGACTGACACTAATAACGTCATCTTCGGTCAAATTCTTTTCTCCCCGGTTTTTAACGTTGGCCACGGTTTCTTTCAACAATTCCTCAGCGCTCGCCGGCAAAAGCTTATCGCGGAAATAACGATGGCTGATTTTAACCGCCTGCTTTATGGCCCGGAAAGTGATATTAACCTTAAATTGTTTTTCCAAAATCAGGGCCTCATAACTTAACAGTTGAATCGCGTCCTCCTCGGAAATTTCTTCAACCGGAATCATTTCAAAAGCGGAAATAAAATCCGTTTTGGATTCAATGTCCCTTTTAAAATCTTGAGGCGCGCAGGCACCAATCACCTGAAAATCGCTGCGGTTCAAAACCGGAATTAAAGCGTCGGCCACGCTCAAATAATGTTCGCCGGAGGTCCGAACTAAATTATGGATATCCGGTATATAAAGAATGACGTTGCCGGCCGCCAAGATTTCATCGACAACCTTATGGCTGCGGTTGATTACTTCGCTCGGTTCAGCGCCAGCTACCAAAGAACTGATGGAAAGCATCACCAACCTTTTATCAAAAAGCTCCGGCGGCACATCATCTTTGCTAATCTGATAAGCAAGATGTTCAACTACCGTATCTTTGCCGCTGCCCGGCTCACCGACTAAAAGAGCGTTATTTTTGCTGGAACGGGACAAGATGTCCCGCAACCGTTTCAACTCGTTGTCGTGGCCGACTAAAAATCCGATTTTCTCCTCTCTGGCCAAATCCGTCAAATCAGTGCTCACTGAATCCAAATAACCGGTCGGCCTCGCAGTCCAGGCCCTGTTCATAATGCGGTGCCGCCGGCTGGGAAACTTTTTAACGAACGAATTTAAAGTATTGGGGATGCCCTTCAAACCGATTAACTTATGACGAAATTCGCTAAAAACTATAGCCACCTTCAAGTCTTCCGGATTTAAATTGAAATAAGTCAAAAGTCGGCCAACTTCCGGATCATTAATGAAAAACAGGGCCAAAAATAGATCCCGCGGTTTTAAATATTGACTGCGGCAATAGGAAAGGGCGTTAAGGGCTAAACTGCCGGCGATTTCCATGAGCTCCTTCTTTGTTTTTTTGGCGCTTTCGCTTTTAACTAAAGCCTCGTGAACGTGATAGCGAAATTCATCCGGTTTCACATCCAGTTTTACCAAAACATTCTGGAATTCCCTTAAAGCCAAAAATTCATCCAGTAATCTGAGATAAAAACTACCGCCGGCCAAAAGCGTTTTCTCAATAGCCACCTCCAAAAACCTCTTGAAAGAATCCTGGCTATAATCGGCCAAATTAATTTCTTTACCTCTTTCCAGTTGCTTCCGAAAGCCTTTATCAAATTTTTTCGCTGGTTCGTTAAAATGCGCGAAACGATCAGCCAAAAAAATCACCAGGAAGAACCCCAAATAACGGATACTGGAATCTTGGGTCAGAATCAATAAAACAGCGGCTATCGCCAGGGCGATGTAAAAAACGAAAATTATTATTCTCGTTAGCAAACGCCCCACAAAACCCATCTCCAATCTGGGATCGTAAAAATAAATATTTTTGTTTCCGAAGAAATTATTTTCAGCCATAAATTAAGAAAAGCTTCTTAAAATCAAAGCGGCCGGAACCGAAGCCCAGGCCAAGTAAATACCGATGCCGATGACAAAAATAACGGCGTAGATGACGCTGCCCAAAGCGATGCGTCCGGTTCTGAAAATAAAGCCCAGAATATAGCCCACAACGGTCCGATCCTGATAGAGCGGTTTCAGCCAATGACGAGCAGTGATTTTTACCGCCAAAGACCGGTCCAGCCCTCCCAAAATTCCGAAAACCTTATGCCACAAATAAAGGAAACCATCAACATACCAGTGTTTCAAAAACTGGATAAGACGCAAACCGGCTTGCTTTAACAGATAAAAGACGAAAAATCGCTCCATTGCTATTATTATATTATTTTTTAAACAATTTTACAATTTCAGCGAACTGGAGTAGAATCAAAAGGAAAGATTATGAAATTAATCATCGGCCTGGGCAATCCTGGAACAAAATTCAAAAATACCCGCCACAATGCCGGTATTTGGATAATCGAAAACTGGTGCGAAAACCAGAAATTAACTGCTTTTTCCCAAAAAAAGAAACTGGAAGCGAAAATCCTGAAAAATCCCCAATTCATCATCGCTCTTTCCCAAACATTTATGAACGAATCGGGCCGCATGGTCAAAAAAGTCATGAGGGAATTCCAGATTGCCCCCCAGAATCTTTTACTCGTTCACGACGACTCTGATTTGATGGTAGGAACCTTTAAACTGCAGTACGATCGCGGTTCCGCTGGCCATAACGGCGTAGCTTCGGTGATTCAAGCTCTTAAAAGTCAAGAATTTTCCCGGCTTCGCATCGGTATCAGGCCGTTGATTTCCGACCACCGGCCCAAAGCAGAAAACTTCGTCTTAAAAAGATTCAATTCGGCGGAAATCGCCAAACTCAACTCCCTCATCCCAGAAATTGACAAAAACATCAAAGAGTGGCTCTTATCATGAAAGGTGCATAAAATGTTGATTAACTGTTAATTCCCTCAGGCTTATTTTTTTACTACAATAAACATAAGAGGTTATGAAGAAAATAAAACTTTTTAACACCCTTACCCGCCAAAAAGAAATTTTCCAACCCATTAAAAAGGAAGGGGTTGGGATTTATTCTTGCGGCCCGACGGTTTATTGGAATCAGCATATCGGCCACATGTACGCCTATGTTCAATGGGATTCTCTGGTGAGAACGCTGCGCTATTTTAAATACAAGGTAAAATGGGTAATGAACGTCACTGATGTCGGACACTTAACTTCCGACGAGGATAGCGGAGAAGACAAAATGGAGAAGGGCGCCAAAAGAGAAGGAATATCTGTTTGGGAAATAGCAGAAAAATACATTGAGCAATTTAAAGAAAGTTTGAGATTATTAAACGTTGAGGGACCGGATATTCTCTGCCGCGCCACCGAACACATCCAGGAACAAATTGAATTGATAAAAAAAATAGAAAAAAACGGCTTTACCTATAAAACGCAAACTGGCTTGGTTTTTGATACATCAAAATTTCCTGGCTATTCCGATTTCGCCAATTTGAAACTGGACAAACAATTCAGCGGCAGTCGCGTGGAAATAGATCCGGAAAAAAGAAATCCCTGGGATTTCTTGCTCTGGATTACCAACCAGCCAAACCACATTATGCAATGGAACAGTCCTTGGGGAAACGGCTTTCCCGGCTGGCACATTGAATGTACCGCTATGTCCGTCAAATATCTCGGCAAAAAATTTGACATTCATACCGGCGGCAAAGAACATATTCCGGTGCATCATACCAATGAAATTGCTCAGGCTTTCGGCGCCTTTGGCCAGCAAACAGCCAATTTCTGGCTTCACAATGAATGGCTGGTATTCAATAACGAAAAAATGAGCAAAAGCTTGGGAAATAACGTACTAGTTTCAGACTTAGAAGCCAAAGGATTCAATCCTCTATCTTTGAGGTATTTGATTTTAACATCTCATTACCGACAAGGACTTAATTTCACCTGGAAAAGTTTGGAAGCCAGTCAAACCGCTTTAAATCGGCTTTACGAAGCCAGCCGAACGCTTCTTCAAGAAAAAGATCAATCCAAAGGAAAGAAATCGGAAATAAAAGAATGGCAAACAAAATTTGAAGAAGCTATTGCCAATGACTTGGGAATGGCCCAAGCTCTGGCTATTGTCTGGGAAATGCTCAGGGGCCGTTTGAATAGTGAACAAAAATATAAACTCCTGCTTGACTGGGATAGGGTTTTAGGATTAGAAATAGAAAAGGCGTCAAAAAACATTCCGCCCGTAGAAGTACCGGGAGACATTGAGGCTTTAGTTAAAGAAAGGGAATTGGCGCGGCAGCAAAAAAACTGGAAGGAAGCAGACAAAATCAGAGAAAAAATAGAAACAGCCGGATTTTTAATTGAGGACCTGAATTCTGGTCCGAAAATAGTCAAAAAATAAATATGGCCTCGGAACAAAACGTCAAAACAATAAAGGACAAACTCCCACCGCAAAATGTTGAAGCCGAACAATCGGTTCTCGGTTCCCTCTTAATTGATAAAGAGGCTATTACCAAAGTAGCGGACTTTTTAGTTTTTGATGACTTCTACCGACCGGCGCACCAAAAGATTTACGCCGCTATGATAGAATTGTACCAGCGCCACGAACCGATTGATATTTTGAATCTGACCAACCGTTTGAAAGAAAAAAATCTTCTCCAGGACATTGGCGGCACCACCTACCTCGCCTCTTTGGCTAATTTGGTGCCGACGGCCAGCCACGTGGTTTCTTACGCTAAAATCATCCAGCAAAAAAGAATCTTGCGCGACTTAATCAGCGCTTCTTATAATATTGCGGAATTAGGCTACCAGGAAGAACGAGAAATGGAAGAAGTTTTAGATGAGGTGGAGCAAAAAATATTCCAGGTTACCCAACGCTCAGTGGGAGAACAATTCAGACCAATCAAACCCGATTTGGTTGAGGCTTTTACCCGTATTGAAAAGCTGCATCGCGGGGAAAAACCCTTACGCGGCGTTTCCACCGGCTTCCCAGCTTTGGACTCCAAGCTTTCCGGCCTCCAGCGCTCTGATTTGATTATTTTGGCTGCCCGACCGTCTTTGGGTAAAACCACTTTAGCCTTAGACATCGCCCGAAATGCCGCCCTAAAAGAGAACGCTTCAGTGGGAATTTTCAGCTTGGAAATGTCCCGCGACCAATTAGTGGACAGGCTGCTCAGCTCCGAATCGGGAGTGGATTTATGGCGCATCAGAACGGGCAAGCTCAACGACGAAACGGATTTTGATTTGCTGCATCAGGGTATTAACCGTTTATCCGGCGCGCCGATTTACATTGAAGACAGCTCCAGTTCCAATATTATGCGCATCCGCACCATGGCCCGCCGGCTCCAAGCCGAACGCGGCTTAGACCTGATAGTCGTTGACTATTTACAATTGATTATGCCGCGCGATAACCGCAACAACAACATTGTCCAGCAGATAACGGAAATCTCCAGAGGCCTGAAAGCGCTGGCCCGCGAATTAAACGTGCCGATTTTAGCGGTCTCTCAGCTCTCCCGCGCCATAGAACAACGCGACCATAAACTGCCGCGGCTTTCTGACTTGCGCGAATCCGGCTCCATTGAGCAAGACGCCGATATTGTTATGTTTATTTACCGCAAAGACCGAGATAAACCAGAAGACGAACTTTCCGAAGAAGAAAAAAATACGGCGGAAATAATCATTGCCAAACACCGCAACGGCCCCTTGGGAACAATCAGATTAAAGTTTGTTCCGGAATTGGTTACTTTCCGGCCGATTGACGAAACATTCCAAAACGAAGGAGGAGGATTTGATACTAGTAGCGTTTTTGAATAATATGTTCCCCGAACCCATTCAAAAATTCATCGAAATTTTTTCCAAACTGCCCTCTATCGGCCAGCGCCAAGCCACGCGCCTGGCTTTTTATCTGACACGGCGACCGGAACTGAACCAAAATTTAAATTCCAGTTTGACAGCCTTGGCTCAAGATTTAAAAATTTGCCAGCAATGCTTTTTGCCCTTTAAAAGAAACGGGGTGGATCTTTGCCCGATCTGCCACAACAAAGAACGGGAACAAAAAATCATCTGCTTAGTGGAAAAAGAAATTGACGCCTTCTCCATCGAAAAAACACGTGAATTCAAAGGCACTTACCATATTTTAGGAAATTTAATTGACCCGTCAGATCCCAAGAGCTACGAATCTCTGAAAATTGATTGGCTGGAGAAAAGGATAAAAAACTTCCCCGATAAAACAGCCGAGGAAATAATCATTGCCCTAAACCCCACTACGGATGGCGACTTAACGGCAATGTATTTGGAACGCCGTCTAAAAAATTTGAGCAAAAAAATGACCCGCTTGGGCCGTGGCCTTCCCACCGGCGGCGAATTGGAATTTGCCGACGAAGAAACCATCAAAGGATCTTTCGAAGGAAGGCATTAATCAGCCTTTTAAAAATACCGCCAATAACGATAGAAACAAGGAGGATGAAATGGATGTTATCAAGACCGATGTAATTAAAAGAGGGGAAAAAATCATTATCGGACCGGATTCTTTCGGTCTACGGATTACCATAAGTATCCCTGTATATCTGGAATTTCCGAAGAAAAGACTGACACAATGCTTGAAGCAACTCCGCCAAACTACTCTCCAGCTTAAAAACAAGCAAAACCGAGAAAGCTGGGAACGAATTATCAAAACCGGCGAACTGCTACTGCAAGGAGAAAAACCGCAAGACATTTCCCTAGTCCTGAAACTGAAGCCATCGACAATCAAATGCTATCTCCTTCACCTTGATTACCAGATGAACAAAAACAAAAATATGACCGGCTGACCGGTCATATTTTTTAGAAGAATATTATTTACTGATTTTACTAATTTCCACTTCAGTAAAGTACTGACGATGGCCTTTTTTCTTCCGGTAACGCGTTTTGGAATGATAGCGAAAAACAATCACTTTCCGATTGCGGCCGGTTTTTACGAGTTTTGCCTCTACGCTGGCGCCCTTAATCAAAGGCTTGCCCAAAGTAGTCTTTTTGCCGTCAAAAACTAAAAGCACTTTATCAAAAATAACAGGGCCGTCTTGCTCAACGTCCAATTTCTCAACTTTTATTTTTTGGCCCTCGGAAATCAGATATTGCTTTCCTCCGGTCTCAATGACTGCTAAATTCATAGTGTTTTTATATTATCAAAAACTTTAAAATTTTGCAAACTAAGAGGCTTTTTCTTCGGGAAGCGCTGGTTTGTTTTCTAACGACTCAAGTGCCGCGGCGCTGGCTAAATTATTGCTCTGTCTTTCCGCTTCAATTTTCTCAATCTTTTTGGTAATCTTTTCAAATTGAGTGATCAGATCCAGTAGCTCTTCGGCTGCTTCATTGAAGAGAAAATCTCCCGCCTCTTTGGTGGCCTTGGATGGCTCACCGTAAACTCCGGACTTGGATTCGTACTCCCACGGCAAAAAAAGCTTTAACGTCCCTTCATCCAAGGGCTTATAATCTTTGGTTTTCAACAAACCGGTTTCGTCGACAATCTTATCTTTGCGGACGGACTTTTCATCAATCGCCATCATTAACGACGTCTCAATCTCATCGGCATGCCTGATCCAATATTTAAAGCCGACCTTCTTCAAGGCCTGGGTTCCCCTTTTACCGGACAGATACAAAGGAATGGTAACGGCATAGGGAAAATCAACATTCAAATCGGTGGCGATATCTTCAACGTAGCTTTGATTGCCGCCGTGACCGTTCAATAAGAATATCTTTTTAAAACCTTGAGCTAAAATACTTTTACAAACATCCAGAACAATCTGTTTGAACTCGCGGTCGCTCACGGTAATTGAGCCGGAATATCCTCCGCCGGCCACGCCGAAAGAAAAAGTCGGTAAAACAATGATTTTGTCCGGCGCCTTCTCCTCGGTTTTCTTGGCAATCGCCTCAACAATCCGGCTGTCCGTATCAACTGGCAAATGAGCGCCGTGCTGCTCAATGGCGCCCAAAGGAAAAACAAAAACCAAATGGTCTTTATTCAAATTTTTTATTTCTTCAGAAGTAAGATTAGCGTAAATCATTGGTCAAGGAAATACCTATCCTAGTTATTCTGACACAAAAATATTCCTAATACAATAGAAAAACTAATTTTATTTCTTTTTTCTAAACACTTCGGCGTCTTGATAGATTTTGCTTCCCACGGATTTATTTTGACCCTGGTATTTTCCGCGATAAGGATTTTTCGTTGCGCTATCCATTTTGCAAAATACCAATTGGCAAATACGTCTGCCGGCATTGACTTTAATAGGAACGAAATTGGCGTTATAAAGCTCTAGGGTAATCCGGCCCTTAAAACCCGGGTCTATCCAGCCAGCGTTTTGAATGAATAAACCCATTCTTCCTATCGAACTCCGGCCTTCGACGAAAGCGGTAAGATTATTCGGCAGCTCCACCCATTCTAAGGTTGTAGCCAACAGGAAAGAATGGGGCGGAATAATCACCTGATCGGCTTCAATTTCCCGATACTTGATGACTGAATCCAAATCAATGAAACCATTCTTCCCTCTGGCCACAAGTAAAAAATGATTGCCCAAACGGCAATCTATTGAGGCGGGCTGGATTGATTCTTTGGTAATCGGCTTAACCACCAATCGGCCCTGGTCAATAATCTTTTTTAGCGTTTTATCGGATAAAATCATGTTTAAAAATTTACTGAGCGGGTAGGGGGAGTCGAACCCCCCTCAACAGCTTGGAAAGCTGTGGTAATACCGATATACGATACCCGCCTATTTTTTATTCTAATAGTTTCTTATTTTTTGTCTATATGTGATAAAAAGCTTCGACGATGAATTTGAGATAAACCATTTTTTTTGACTGCCGCCAAATGATCGGCCGTTCCATAACCTTTATGATTTTTAAAACCGTAACGGTCATAGCGCTTATCCAATTTAACCATAAATCTATCGCGGATTACTTTGGCATAAATAGAGGCGGCGCTAATTAAAGGAATCTTGTCATCGCCTCGGATAATGGTTTTTTGAATATATTTTTTAGGAGCGTGAATTCCGCCATCCAATAAAACCAAATCCGGCTTCTTTTTGGATTTCTTCAACAACTCAGCTATCCCCTCTCTCAGGGCCCAGCTAATGCCGTTTTTATCAATCAGAGCATTGCCGATAGAAACGGTGTAAAATTTAATGGGCATCTTTTTGAACTTTTTAAACCATATTTCTCTTTGCCGCGGCGTCAGCTTTTTAGAGTCTCGCACACCTTTTAACAGTTTCGCTAATTTTCCATTCCACCTGCCGCAAGCAGCGCCAATAACCAACGGCCCAGCTACCGCTCCCCTGCCGACCTCATCTATTCCAATAATAAATTTTGAACTCAAACGCATATTAATGATTATACAAAATTAAAACGCCCCATCAAACCTGGGGCGTTTTAATGATTGTCAACTTACTTCAAACGAAAAACCGCTCGCACCGTAATCATCACTTCTTTCTCTATGCTGGAGGTATCGTAGGCGCCGTAATCGGAAATCTCCACCGAATTGACCGGAAGCACCTGGACCACGCCGACGCTGGCTGATTTGAGCGAGCCGACATTTTGACCGCTGCTTCCCGCTATTTTCCCGGCGCGATTTTGCGCGTCTTTAACGGCGTCAGCCAAAAGATCCACTCTCGTTTCCGGCAATTTAGTATAGTAATATTCCAATGATTGAGTGGAGAAAATAACTCCATCTTCAATCAATTTTTGCGTGTTCTTGGCCAAATCCGTTATTTTCTGGACGTCAGTGGATTGAATCTGAATGTTCTGACGCAAAGTATAACCGGTCAAACTGGAACCGCCCTTGGAATAATCATACTGCTGATTCAAATAAACCGGAGAGGTGGTTATGTCTTTTTCTTCAATACCGTTATCTTTCAAAAAAGATTTTACCTTTTCCAAATCAGAAGACATCTGGGTATAACCGGTTTTTAAACCGTCAACTCCGACATTTCTGGAAAATTCACTGTTCCACTTGACCACATCGGAAGTGATAGTTTTCTTGGCCGAACCGGTCACCTGCAAGGAATCATCCATGGAACGAGTCGTGTACAAAACGAACCCGATCAAAGCAGCGCTTAAAATTAAACTGACGCCCAGGATAACCGCCACTCCCGCTCCGCCCTTCCTGTTCTGGCAGCCGCAATTGCAATTAGTTGGTTGTGTTTGTTCCATAATTTAAAAAATGAAAATTATACGACCTTTTTATTTAAATAATTTGCTGTTTTGTTGATCTAAACAAGAATTAACTAACCTGTCCGCCTTTTGATTCTCCTCGCGTGGAACTTCTTTAAGGGCAAGATGCGGAAAGTCAAAGCGCAAATTCCAAATTTCCATAAAAAGCGGCTGCAAATTTTTTTCTTCAACTTTATATTCTCCCTTTAGTTGCCGCGCTACCAATTCCGAATCTGTTCGCACCTCCACCCCCGTCTTTTCCAGATTCTCCCGACCGGCCAGCTGCCGCACTTTTTTCAAAGCGAAAATAATCGCCTGATATTCCGCTTCATTATTGGTTTTTATGCCGATAAACTCCGAATATTCTTTTATCTCCTTACCGATTCCCGTAATGACCGCGCCAATGGCCGCCGCACCGGGATTGCCGCGACTACCGCCGTCAGTATTCACTATAATCTTATCGGCTACTTCTTTTTTCATAATTATCTTATTTCTTTAATGTCCACTAATTCAAAATCCAAATACGTCCTTCCCTGCCATTCATTTTCCCTCAAAATAAAAACTAAATCAACCCGCATTCCTTCGCTCAAATGGCTTAATTTTTCCACGCTGTTAAAGCTGATGACGTTAAAACTTCTGCCATTTTTAACTATGGCCATTTTCAAATGGTTGCCATTTTTTCCGACCGGCCGCATTTTATCAATCCGGACGTCGGACATCAGAAAAACAGGATCGGGATTGCTCTTGCCAAACGGTTCAAATTGCCGAAAAGTATCCCAAAATTTATCAGTAATATCTTCCGGCTCTAAAATACTCTCAATTTCCACCACCGGCACCAAGCCCTCATCTTTCAACAAGAGTTCGCCTTGTTCTTCCAAAAATTGATGACATTCTTCCAGGCTTTCTTTTTTTATGGTAAATCCGGCTGCTTCGCTGTGGCCGCCGCATTCCACAAAAAACTGGCTTGCTTTGGCCATCACTTCCACTAAATTAAAGCCAGCTACCGAGCGAGCCGAACCCAAACTTGTCCCCTCTTCGGTTTGGGAGTAAATAAAGGCCGGCCGATGCCATTTATCTTTTAACTTTCCGGCAACCACGCCGACAATACCCTTAGACCATTTGGGGTCGCCGAAGAATATCACTTTTTCCGGGCCGCCTTGCTGACGGATGCTTTCGCTGACGGAATTATAAATTTCCTCAACTTGGCGCTGCCGGTCTTTATTAAAAGCGTCGATCTTCTTTGCCCAAACCTGCGCCTCATTGTCATTTTCCGTCATTAATAATTCGAAGCTGTAATCGGTATCTTCAATCCTGCCAGCCGGCGTCGTATGTTCCACCCGGCCAACCGCATTCAGCCTTGGAGCAATTACAAAGCCAATATGATAAGAGGTGTAATTTTTTTGATCGCCGATGCCCGCCACGTCCAATAATGCCTTTAATCCGATATTTGATGTTCTTTTTAATTGTTCCAGTCCGAATTTGACCAGAATCCGATTCTCCTCCAAGAGCGGCGCCACATCAGCAATAGTAGCAATAGCAATAAAATCCAGGAATTCTTTAGCTAAGCTCTCCTTAAAAGGGAAGTTAACTTCTTGGGCTAAAGTTTGAACTAATTTATACGCTACAGCCGTAGCTACCAAATATTTAAAGGGATAACTATCGCCTGGTTGATGGACATCAACAATTAAAGTATCGGGTAGAATGGCCGGCGGCAAATGATGGTCAAAAATCAAAACTTCCATTCCTAGGCTTTTGGCTAATTTTACCTCTTCCGCATCAGTAATGCCGCAGTCAACCGTGATAATTAAATTCACTCCATCTTGATTAATTTCTTTAACCTTTTCTATGGTCAGGCCATACCCGCCTTTAAAACGATTGGGAATAAAAACGTCGAAGTTTTCAAAACCGATTCTTTGAAAAAATTTCGCTAAAATCGCCGAAGAACAAATACCGTCAGTGTCATAATCGCCAAAAATCGCCATCCGCTCGTTATTTTTAATTCCCTGGACGATTCTTTTGGCGCCTTGCTCCATATTCAGCATTAAATTCGGAGAAAACAAATCAGCCAAAGAAGGCTGTAAAAATTCCTCAATTGCCTCCTTGTCTTTCAAGCCTCTGTTCCAGAGAAGCTGGAGAATAGGACGGGGATAATCTTTGTTTTGAATAAAAAATTCTTCTGGCGCTTGCGCCTTTATTTTCCAAATGTTTTCCATTTTAGTTCCTTAATTTAAATCTTTCAGACCGGGCATTTCTTCATTGGCCAGATAGGAGAGCATCGCTCCGCCGCCGGTAGAAACAAAGCTTATTTTTTCCACTAAGCCGGATTTTTCCAAAACCGTCAAAGTGTCGCCGCCGCCAATAACGCTAAAAGCTGAAGAAGCGGCAATGGCCTCAAGGACCTTCTTCGTACCTTCGCCAAAAACCGGATTTTCGCAGTAACCCATCGGCCCATTCCAAATAATGGTTTTGGCCTTCTGAATAATATCAGCGTACATTAAGGCAGAGGCAGGCCCGATATCCAAAATCCATTCCTTCTCCCCTACGGCGCCCAGCCTCCGCGCTATGGCCCTTGACGCCGAAATTGATTCTCCCACCAGAAAATCCCCTGGCAACACCAATTCCGTCTCTGCTGAACCAATCTGCGCCGCCTCAGAAAGCATTTCATCCTCTACCAACGATTGACCGACCGCGAAATTATTAGCCTTCAAAAACGTATTGGCAATCGCTCCGCCTAATAAAATTTTATCAGCCAATCCAGAAAAACTTTTAATCAGCGGCAACTTCGTGGAAATTTTAGCTCCGCCTAAAATTAACACTAATGGTTTAACCGGACTGACCATAACTTTATTTAAGTTATCCAGTTCTTTTTTTAAGAGCAGGCCGCCGAAACTCGGCAAAAACTTGGTAATTGCCGAAACCGAAGCATTGCTGCGATGACAAACGCCAAAAGCGTCATTAACATAAATGTCAGCTAAACTTGCCAGCTCCCTGGCAAACTCCTCGTCATTATTTTTTTCCTCGGGATGAAAACGGAGATTTTCTAAAAACCAGACAGCGGCATTGCCAACCTGATTGATTTCTTTTTTTATTTCCTCGCCAACACAATCGGTCAAAAAGGATACTGGTTTATTCAATAATTGACTGAGGTGCTCAGCCACTGGCCTCAAACTGAATTTTTCTTCTTTTCCCTTGGGTTCTCCCAAATGGCTCGCCACTATGACTTTAGCGGCGCCATTTTCAATCAGATAATTGATGGTTGCCAAAGCGGCGCGCATCCGAAAATCGCTTAAAATTTTTCCGTTTTCATCCAAATCAACGTTGAAATCAACCCGCAGCAGGACTTTTTTATTTTTTATTTCCGCTTCGCTGACGAACTTCATATGTTTTAGATATCGCCTTTGAGAAAATAGTTCACTTGAATGACCCAGCAAAGTTTCAGGTAACAATTGGAGAAATTTCATAGAGAAATCGTTTTGTCTGAGTCCGCCCGAGACGGACGAGTTAACGATTTCGCGTTAATGAAATTCCCCAATTGTTCTGAAACGAAGCGCCAAATGAAAGTGAACTATTTTCGTTTTTCTACTTAATCTCGTAAGTAATGGAGATGTCTATGGTGATTTCCTGTGAACCGGTTTGAATCGGAGATGACTCAGAAATACCGGCGCCGCTTGCATCCATCACTTTTGCCGACTGATTACGATAGGGCGTGGGCGCATAAAGAGAGCTCTCGGAAATGCTTACGATCCGGGACAATTTGATTCCGGCAGCCTTGGCCATGGCCGTTGCCTGAGTCATTGCTTTTTCAATGGCCTGCTTTCTCGCTTCCATTTTCGGCGCGTCATCGTTATCAACCGTAAAACTAATGGAGGAAATCTGATTGACACCATTATTCGGTAAGGTTCCAACAACCTCGCCCACCTTGGTCAAATCACGGAGTTTTAATTCTACTTGTTGAGTCAGCATATATCCAGCTAGTTGTGGCGGGCAATAAATGGAAGAATCGCCGCTATTGCACCAGCTATAATTATATTGCGGATCTAAATTGTAAGATAAAGTTTTAATGTCCTTCTCGTCAACTCCGGCTTGCTTCAAATAGTTAATGGCTTTGGCCATTTTTTCATCGTTAGTTTTCTGAATGGTTTGCGGATTAGCTCCTTGGGTGACGACTGAAAAATTAATGATTGCCAGATCCGGCTTGACTACCGACTTGCCTTCGGCAGTAACAGTGATGGTTGAAACGCCGACAGGAGATTTGGCGTCTTTATAGACTGACCAGCCCCAAATTGCGCCGACTACAGCCGCGACCAACAAAAAAAGAGACAAACTGAGATGAACTAAATGCTTAGAATTTTTTTCTTCGTTCATATAATTAAACGGAATTCGCTATTTCTAAAATTTTCGCGAATTCCTCTTTCTTTAAACTAGCGCCTCCGACTAAGGCGCCGGAAATATTCGGTTTTACGAGAAAACCTTTAAGATTATTGGCGTCGACCGAACCGCCATAAATAATAATCATTTTAACGTCTTTAATTATTTTCTTTGTTTCATTTAAAATAAACTCCATTGCTCTATTGGCTTCATCCGGCTCGCAGGCCAAACCCGTGCCTATTGCCCAGATCGGCTCATAAGCGACAACGAGCTGAAAATCTCTAATTGCCGATGCCCAATTGCCTAAGGCCTGGCTAAGCTGCTGTTTTAAAACCGCTTCTCTTTGGCCAGCTTCTTTTTCCGCCTGGGTTTCGCCAACGCATAAAACCGGAATTAAGCCGTTACGTATCGCTGCCTGAAGTTTTTTCCCGATAATTTCGTCAGTTTCCCCCATTCGCCTTCGCTCCGAATGACCGATAATGACATATTGCACGCCCAGCTTCTGCAACGCCAAAGGAGAAATTTCTCCGGTATAAGCGCCGCTATCTTCATAAAAACAATCTTGAGCCGCAACCTCTAAGCCTTTGTTTAAAATCTCCAGTAGGAAAATAAATGGCGGCGCAGCAACAAATTCCACCTTTTCTAATGCCTTGGCTTTTTCGCCATAAGATCGGACCAAATCAGAAGTTTCACCGGCGGTCGCAGGATTCATTTTGAAATTGGCAATCACTAATTTTTTCATGATGATATTAAGTATAGCATAAATTTTACTGCCTCGCCAAAGGCGAGGCAGTAAAACGCATATTTCAACGTTATTTTCTTAATTTTCCGTAAATATCCAAAAGCGCCCGGATGCCATCACCCATGGCAATATTTATTTGTTTATAAGGAAGATTGGTAATGTCGCCGGCAGCCCAAATTCCGTCAGCCGAAGTCCTGCCGGAAAGCGGCTCAACCACAATTTCGCCCAAAGGCGACAATTTCACCCAATCCTTGAATAATTCAACATTCGGTTTCATTCCGATTTCCACGAAAATTCCCTGCACGGTTAAATCCTTTTTTTCCTGAGTTTTTAAATCCTGATAAGCCAGCCCCTCAACCATCGTTTCACCTGTCACCTCCAAGGTTTTAGCATTAAGAATGGTTTCCACCTTGGGATTGCTCCTGATTCTTTCTGCGATGAACGGATCACCGTTTAAGTGGTCCAATAGCTCCAAAAGATAAATTTTGGACGCATAAGGCAATAAATCAATCACGGCGTCAAAACCAGAATTGCCTCCACCCACCACGGCCACTATTTTGTCTTTATAAAGCGGCGCGTCGCAAGTAGAACAATAATTCACTCCCCTGCCTTTGAATTTTTCTTCAGTCGCTATGCCCAAGGTTTTATGCTGGCTGCCCAAGGCGATTAAAATATTCTGCGTTTGAAAACTTCCATTATTAGGTGTAGAAATTTCAAATACCTTATTGTTTTGCTTCAGGCCGGAAATACGATCAATCACCATTTCCATTCCCACGGCTTTTAAATGCCTTTCAAAGGCCAGGGCCAAATCAGGGCCCTGCCGGAGCGGATGGCCGATAATATTTTCAATCTGACTGGCAGCCGTAGCTTGACCGCCAAATCCTTCAGTAATCAAAAGGGTTTTTATTTTTTTTCTGCTGGCATAAACTCCGGCAGCGGTGCCAGCCGGCCCGGCGCCTAAAATAATAAGCTCGTAAATTTCATTGTTCATATGAATTATTATAGCACAGGTTTGTTGGAAAAAAATAAAAAAGCCGCTCCGACTTCGCCAGTTGGCGAAACGTCGAAGCGGCTGACGGATTCTAAGAATCAGGGATTCCAAGAACCGTAGTTACTTGCGAACAACGAGGAAGCAAGCGTTATCGTGCCAGCCGCTATCCCAGACGCCCAGGGCCAGCCGAGGCTTAGAGCCAACGCTGCAGAGAAACGCGACATGGCGAAAACCATGAGAGTCCTGCCAGATCGAAACTAAGGCCACGATGAGAAACTCTCTCTGTTTATCGGGATAAGAAGCGCCGAAAGCCAGGAGTTCCGGTAGGATGGCAGGACGAAGGTTGCGGCTGTCCAGATCTTTGATGACGTCGTCCGAACTCATGAATTTGTTGTAGTGGACAAGCTCCATGTTGAGCTCTGCCGTGCCTTGGTCCTTGATTGGGAAGTGCTTCTTGGAGATATCCGAGTCGACCCAGTCATAGTTGCCGGACTCGATCATCTGGTCCAAAGACTTGGAATAGTTCACGACGACGCGAAAGCCATCACCAACCGACTTGGACATCTCCATTATCCGATTGGGAAAAGGATTCTTGTGCTCAATCATAAGTTGACCCTGTTCTTTGGTCAACTCGCCATCGCAAAACTGCCGCACGATTTCCTTAACCACGCCCAGCACGCCAGATTGCTCCGACGCGCCACCGACCACTCTGTTCTTACTCATGGCCAGTTCTCCTTTCCTCCGCTTGGCCTTTTTAGATTAAGGGGTTTTCCCCGCCGGCGGATATATGTAAATGAATATTCAATTCTCAAAGAACACTGTTATTATAGCCAAAAAAATGTGTTTTTGTCAAGATTAAAAAGCTCCGACTCGCGTCGAAGCTTTCCCTTAGAAAAATTTAACCAAGATATCTTTCCCGGATAGCTGATTCCACCTCCAAGCGGTCAGCGCCGTATTTCAAACGGGACAAATCGCGGATTAAAGCGGCTTGATGCAAATCGCCGACTTCACGGCTGGGAATTTTAATGTTAAACGGCCGGCTGGTATAATCCTTAATCAGTAATTTGATGATGGCGTTAAAATTATCAATATTAATTAAATCGCTTTGGTCAAAAACCGGTTCAAAATATTTTACCAGAAATTCCGCGTCTTTGGCGCCTACGCGGAAACAGAGCATCGTCCGTACATTGCCGAATACCGCGTAGGCGCCAAAGACGCGGAATTTCTGGT
>JAKLFS010000008.1:0-11573 GCA_022711075.1 Patescibacteria group bacterium
TCAATTCTTTCCAAGAATTCCGAAGGGACTAACGAACTGATTAAAAACGGGGCGAAATTGGTAAATCAGGTTGAGGATATCTTACTGGAGTTAAATCTGCCGCTTCTCGAACATTCGCCTCTTTCCGCGAATAATCTGACCGAGGAAGAAACGGTGCTCTTGAAAATCATTGAAAAGTTCGGGTCGGCTATTTCAGTTGATGAAATAATTAGCCAAAGCCGAATGGACGCCTCAAATGTTAATCAAAATTTAACTTTTTTGGAATTGAAAAATCTGATTAAATTTGACAGTGGCGGCTACCGCCTTAAATTTTAATAATCATGTCTAAAACAGCAAAAAGCTTAATAATCGTTGAATCTCCCACCAAGGCTAAAACCATTAGTCAATTTTTAAAAGACGGCTATCAAATTGAAAGCTCTTATGGGCACGTTCGCGATTTGCCCAAATCAAAATTAGGCATTGACGTGGAACATAATTTTCAGCCCCAATATATCATTCCGCGCAAAGCTCAAAAAAACGTAACCAAGCTGAAAAAACTGGCCGCTAAGGCGCCAAAAGTTATTTTGGCCACTGATGAAGACCGGGAGGGAGAAGCTATTTCCTGGCATTTAGCCCAAACCTTGAATCTGCCTGATTATGAACGGATTACTTTCCATGAAATAACTCCGGAGGCCATCAATCGGGCTTTAACCGAACCGAGAAAAATCGATCTGCATTTGGTTGATGCCCAGCAAGCCCGCCGAGTCTTAGACAGATTGGTTGGCTACGAACTTTCTCCTTTTCTGTGGAAAAAAATCAGCCGGGGCTTATCCGCAGGCCGCGTTCAATCCGTGGCCTTGCGTTTAATTGCCGATCGCGAAGAAGAAAGGAAAAAGTTCCAAAAAGAAGAATATTGGACCATCGACGCCTTATTGGAAAAAGTTTCCAGAAAAGGACAATTTTTGGCTAATTTATTTAAGATTAACGAAGAGAGTCTGAATAAATTCAACATTAAAAACGAAGCTGAAGCCAAAAAAATCAGCGCGGATTTAGAAAAATGCCAAATAACAGTTAAAAGCGTTGAAGAAAAGACAGTTAAAAAGTCCCCTTTACCGCCGTTCACTACCAGCACCCTGCAGCAGGAAGCCTGGAAGAAACTTTATTCTTCGGCCAGACAAACGATGCGCTTCGCTCAAATGCTCTATGAAGGTGTTGATTTCGGCCAAGGACAGATCGGTTTAATCACCTACATGCGGACAGACTCGGTTAATTTGTCCGAGCAATCGCTTAGCCAAGCACAAAGTTTAATTCAAGAAGACTACGGCCAGGAATACGCCTTGCCTTCAGCGCGGCGCTTCAAAACAAAATCAAAACTGGCCCAAGAAGCCCATGAAGCCATCCGACCGACCCATCCGGAAATTAATCCCTCGGAGCTTAAAGATAAGGTGGAGAATAAACTCTACAAACTATATGACTTGATCTGGAGAAGGTTTATTGCTTCACAAATGGCCGAAGCGACCATTAAAAAAGCAACAGTGGAACTGGAAGCGATCAATCCTCAAAACTCTTATTCTTTAAAGACAACCGGAAATTTAATCCAGTTTGACGGATTTTTAAAAGTCTATCCGCTTAATTTAAAGGAGGTGGAAATTCCGGAATTAGCCAAAGGCGAAAAATTGAAATTGCTGGAAATAAAACCGGAGCAGCATTTTACCGAGCCGCCGGCTCGTTATAATGAAGCCAGCCTAATTAAGATTCTGGAAGAATACGGTATTGGCCGGCCCTCCACTTATGCGCCGATTATTTCCTTACTTCAATTTCGTCGTTATATTGAAAAAGATGAAAGTCGCAGGTTTTATCCGACCGAACTCGGCGCTTTAATCAACGAGGTGTTGGTCAAGCATTTTCCGGAAATCGTTAATGTCGGTTTTACCGCCAAAATTGAAGAGGATTTGGATGAAATTGCCAACGGTCAAAAAGAATGGGTGCCGGTGGTTAGAGAGTTCCACGAGCCATTCAAAAAGAATCTTGACGAAAAATATCAGGAAGTTTCCAAAAAAGAAATAGCTGAGGAAAAGACCGACGAAGTTTGCGAAAAATGCGGCAAACCGATGATTATCAAAATGGGCCGTTTCGGCCGGTTCCTCGCCTGCTCCGGATTTCCGGAATGCAAAAACGCCAAGTCTTTGAATAATAATCACAAAAATCCCAACTACCTCAATATGAAATGCCCGAAATGTCAGGAAGGCGAAGTTGTTCGCCGCCGCAGCAAAAAAGGGAGATTTTTCTATGGTTGTTCACGCTGGCCCCAGTGTGATTTTGTCAGTTGGAAAAAACCGGGAAATAATGAAGATGAGGAATAAAGAATAAAAAAGAAAGGGACCATCCGATAGTCCCTTTTTTGTTTCGCTTTGATAAAATTTAAAAAACGAGCATCACCCGTTTTCTCAGCTTCAAATATCTGGTCAGCGTCTTGGCCTTAAGAGCCTCTTCCGAATAAAGGAGGTCCTGACGGACAACCGTGCTGTCAAGACAGATGACAGCGCTTAACGGAAACTGTGAGCGGGTTAAATCGATGTGCGTCTTATCACTATCAGGCATCTGATTCCAAAAATGATTCTGATGTTTGCAGAATAAGATTTCTCCGCCGAAAAAATCCTGGACAATCAAAGCAGTAACAGCACACTGCCCAAGGGCAGGATTTTCTTTAGTCCACTGCTTTTTGATGGGCGGATAGCACGTTTTCTTATTCCAGGAACGTTTTAGAGCAAGATCCAATCTCACCAATTTCGGTAAAGTCTCACTAAGATAACTCATTCTTTTTTCTCCTTTTTAATTTTTTTAAATGCTTCTCCAAGGTTAACACTGATATAAAAATTGTCAACGAACAAAAAACCGCCCCGAGGGCGGTTTTAAAATATCTAATAATTATAAAAATTTATTTCTTTTTCCGCCTGAGAAAGGCCGGAATTTCCAGGGATTCGGAAGACGTCTTGGGAGTATTTTCCATCATCGGCATCTCTATTTTTTTCATTATCGGCTTGCCTTCAGTTAAAATTGATTGCTGTTTAGCGTCATTGTTGTATTTTACTAATCCGTTAAAACCGGCGGCAATTACCATAACTTTTATTTCTCCTTTTTTCAAATGGCTGTCTTCCATCGCCCCAAAGATTATTTTGGCCGACGGATCCACCATTTCACTTACCATTTTCGCCGCCTCATTGATTTCCACCATTCGCAAATCATTGCCGATAACCGAGAATAAAACCCCGCGCGCTCCGTGCGGAGAAATTTCAATCAAAGGCGAACCGATAGCCGCTTTAACAGCGTTCACCGCTCTCTCTTCGCCCATAGCCCTGCCAATGCCAATTAAAGCCAAACCCGCGTCCTGTAAGACGGTCTTAACGTCAGCGAAATCAACATTGACGATTCCTGGAACATTAATCAGTTCCGCTACGCCCTTAACGGCGAATTTAAGAATATCATCAATCGCTTCAAAGGCCTGGTTTAAAGGCGTATCCTGGTCAATAATATTAAAGATCCTATCATTGGGAATAACAATATAGGCGTCAACTTTTTCTTTTAGTTTCGTCAATCCTTCTTCGGCGATCTGTGAACGACAGCTGCCTTCAAAAAAGAAAGGCTTGGTGACAACGGCAATGGTCAAAGCGCCACTGTCCTTACTGATTTCCGCCACCACCGGCATAGCGCCCGTGCCGGTGCCGCCACCGAGTCCCGCTGTTAAAAATACCAGTTCCGCTCCCTTAATCGCCTCTTCTAACTGAGGCTTTGATTCTTCGGCCGATTGCCGACCAATTTCCGGATTCATTCCCGCACCCAATCCCTTGGAAATATTTTTGCCAATGTGAATTTTTTCCCTAATTCCGGTTTTATGCAAATCTTGAACATCAGTATTGACGGCAATAAACTCTACGCCGCGGATTTGACTGCGATTCATTCGGGAAATGATATTGCCACCGCCGCCGCCCACGCCGATAACCTTAATTTTTGCAAATGTTTCCAATGGATTTTTGATTTGAGGCATATTTCAAACTTAAAACTAAAAGCGAAAAAAATAAAAACACTAAAAACGAACTTTATTTTACGGTAGGAATATCTTAGCAATTTTTTTGACCTTTGACAAGAAAGGAGACGGCATGGAAATCTTATCATTTCCCAATTCATTCAATCCCCACAAAAATAAACCGGTCGCCACGGCGAAAGCCGGGTCATCAACCGTTTCCATAATTTCTTCGTTTGTTTCTTCCAATTGCAAATTAATCGGGTGGCCGATGCGAGCAGGCAAACGCAGATAACTTTTAACGAAATCAACGATTTGCGGCAATTTCGCTCCACTCCCAACCAGCACTATTCCGCCCGGCAATTTTCCCTGCCGGCCGATTTTTTTCAATTCATCATTAACAAAATCAAAAATCTCTTCCAAGCGCGCCTCAATAATTTCCGCCAAATACCGCCGTGAAATTTCATTGGTAAATTCCTTGCTAACCTTAGAAAGATCAATGGTTTCCTTGCGTGAAACCTCGGTCGGAATAGCGGAACCGAAAGTCAATTTTACTTTTTCAGCGATATCCAAAGAAGTCTTCAAACAAATGGCGATGTCATGCGTAATATGGCTCGCTCCAACAGGCAAAGTAGTAACCGTCAGGAGTTTCCCGTCTTCAAAAACTGCCAAGCCCGTGCTTTCGGCGCCTAAGTCCACCAGGGCCGTTCCCACGTCCTCTTGTTTTTTGGAAAGCGAAGACCAGCAGGCCGCCAAAGGCGTAAAAACCATACTAGGCGTCCTATGATTAAGCTCGCCAAAAGCCTTCTTAATTGTTTTAATGTTGGGAAGAAAACTTTCAATAATCAAACTTTCCACCTCCAATTTGATGCCATGCATCCCAACTGGATCTTTAATGCCAGTCAAATCATCAACGGTATATTCCCGTGGAACTACATGCAAGACCGTTTTATTGGCGGTTAAATTGATGTCTTGAGACTTCTGGATGACTTGATTAACGTCATTTTCGGATATCTCACCGTCAGCCCGAGAAACGGCTATCATTCCCCTACCCAAGTGAGTAGCCGAATGTGGCCCGGAAACATTAACCACGATATCCTTGGGCAAATGTTTGTAACGAACTTTCAAATCTTCCAAAATTTTTTCTAAACTCTGAACGAATTCATCAAAATCAACAACCGAACCCTTGCTGAGACCGGTTGACGACTGCTCTAAAGCTGCTAAAATTTTGGGCTTTAAATCCCTGGTTTGAGTTCCCAAAACCAAACGAAAATTCTGATTTCCCAAATCCAATCCCAGAATTATTTTCATATTTTAGCGATTGTCCTGCAAAAAATGCAGGAATTATTCTTAGAAAGACTGCTTTTTAGGATTCCGCAATAATTTTTTGATAAATTTAATATCTTCTGTTCCCTTTAACACCCCTGCCTTTTTGAGCTTATGAATATCCTTGCGGATTTTTGCCCGGTAAATGGCTGAGCTTCGGCGCTGACGTCGATTGGGTTCGGACTGGAAAAAACGCGATCTTTTCACCGTGCCCAAAACGCCGCTTTGCTGAACTTGCTTGTTAAAGCGATACAAAAAAACATTAATCGGTTCATCTGGTTTTCTTTTGATTTCTATAGCCATAACTTAAATCTCGGAAATCGGACGGCCGTAACCGCCGCTTAATATATGAAGGTGGATGTGATCAATCAATTGTCCACCGCCTCGACCAACATTGAAAAGAAGTTTATAACCGGAGTCGCTAAATCCCTCTTTCGCCGCCACTTTTTTAGCCGTTAGAATGAGCGCGCCCATCAATCCTTCGTCTTTTTCCTGCAAATCGTTAATGCTGGAAATATGCTCTCTGGGAACTACCAACAAATGAATAGGTGCTTTAGGATGAATGTCTTTAAACGCCAAAAAGCGATCATCCTCATAAACAATATCTCCGGGAACGGCTTTTTTAATTATCTGACAAAAAATACATTCTTCCATAGGAGAACAATTATACAATACCATTTTTAAAGCGTTTTTTCAATTCTTCCGTGATTTTATCCAAAGCGATGACTTCTTGGACGCCGGATTTCATATCGCGCAGAATTATCGTATCGTCCATCGCCTCTTTCTGTCCTAAAATCAAAGCAAAAGGCGCACCCAAACGATCCGCCTGCCGCAACTGGGATTTAACCGAATCCTTGCCGAAAGATTCGGCAATCCAGATATTCGCTTTGCGAAACATCTCTAAAATGGAAAGCCCTTTCTTTTTGGCTAAGTCGCCAATTAAAACCAAAAAGGCTTTGGGTTTATAATTGCCGTCCTGTTTCGGCTGCCGTTTTTTCAATACATCAACCAAACGCTCGATGCCGGCTGCCGCTCCCACGGCCGGCGTATGCTTCCCGCCTAAAACTTCCGTCAAATAATCGTAGCGTCCGCCGCCACATAAAGCCAAGTTATCCGTGGTTTCCCTGATTTCAAAGACTGTTTTCGTATAATAATCCAAACCACGCACCAAAGTATGATTGATGGCATAAGGCAAGCCAAGCTCCTCCAGATATTCCAAGAGGGTTTTAAAATGATTGTGACAATCGCGGCAAAGGTAATCAAGCATCTTCGGCGCATTTTCTTTAAGAGGCTGACAATTTTCATTTTTGCAATCCAAAATGCGCAAAATATTAGTTTTATAGCGGCGCTGACAATCAGGACAAAGTTTTTTCAAACGGGAATGGAAATAACTTTTCAGCTGTTTGTGCCAAAGCGGCCGGCAATTATCGCAACCGATGGTATTAACTTCAATCAATAAATCCTTAATCTTCAAATCCAAGAAAGAATTGTAGAAAAGCTGAATGATTAAAGCATCGTAAATCGGATCTTCATCGCCGATTATTTCAAAATCATACTGCCAAAATTGGCGAAAACGTCCCCGCTGCGGCTGTTCGTAACGGAAAAGCGGCCCGTAAGTGAAAAGTTTTATCGGCTTGGATAAATTGAACAGCCCATTTTCCAAATAAGCCCGGATAATATTCGGGGTAAATTCCGGCCTGAGCGATAAATGATCTCCGCCCGGAGTGCGCAAATTAAACATCTGCTTTTGAACGATTTCGCTTGTCGGGCCGGTGCCGTGCAAAAATACCTGGCTTTCTTCCAGAATCGGCGTCTCAATCCGGTCGAAATTATAATAATCAGCCAAATTTTCCACTGTCCGGAATATTTTGCGGCGATAAAAATCGTCCTCCGACAAAATATCCGGCATTCCCTTCGGCGCCTGAAGAATCTTTTTTAATTTCTGCCGGCGCACGTGATGTTGAACTAAATTTTTTGGTTTTCTTCCCATTGTCTTTGTAAACTAATAAGCGTATTGCGGCGCTGTAAAAGCCTGGGCGGAACTCACCGGCCAAACTCTCAAACGCACCAAGCCGACGATGTTTTTTTGCGGCAATATTCCCCATTGTCGCGAATCATAACTGGCATAACGATTGTCGCCTAAAACGAAATATTCTCCGGCTTTCAGCTCAACCGTCACATCGCCCGCTGTCTTTAAATTATGGAGATAATTTTCATCCAAAGAAAAACCCTGGGGCTCTTTTTCATTCCTAATTGAAATCACTCCGTTTTGGATTTCCACCGTCTCACCAGGCAAGCCGATTATCCTTTTGATGTAATAGTTATTGACGTTTTGAGGCGGCCGAAAAACAATCACCTCGCCGCGCTCCGGCTCGCGAAACCGATAAGTTAATTCATCAATCAACAGATAATCGCCGTCATGAAAATTCGGCACCATGCTGTCGCCGTCAACGAAAAACGGCTGAATCAGGAAATTACGGACCACCAAAACAACGGCTAAGGAAATAGCCGCCACTTCAATCGTTTCCCAAATGACTAAAAGGAATTGACGCATAAAAACACGTTGTTCTCATTATATTCATTCTTGCAAAAAAATCAAATTAAATCTGACTCTTTTAAAAAAGAAGAGGATTCCGCCGGGGAACCCTCTAAAGTTTGCCATTTTTGGCGCCTTGCAAAAGAGCATAAAAATGATCTCTGGATAATAAAAGGAAGGGATCAAGATGCAGAAATTGCCTCGCTGGATCGTAAGTTGTTTTGATGAAATGGAAATCAATCAGTCTTTCTGCTTCGACGCTGGGAACATCTAGACTGGGAACGAAGTTTTCCGGCAAAGGGTATTTGAGAAATACCTTTAGATGCCGACCTTCGCCTTCCTGATCTTCAGTAAGCAGGCCGCAGACGAAAGTCAGTTGGGCCTCGTCAATATCCAGCGCCAGCTCCTCCTTTAATTCGCGCTTGGCAGCATGTTTTAAGGTATTGAGAAATCCGCCGATATCGCGCAATAGTCCTTTCTGTTTCAAATCGGACAAAATACCCTTGTAGTCATCGCTCGCTTCCACGCCGCCGCCGGGAAAACGGCTGTGCTGCTTGTCGCTTTCCTGAATGACCAGTATGGAATTCTCCTTGGCATTACATAAAATAATGCCAACGAAAATATTGGAAATGACTGTCGGAAAGCGCTGCAATTCCTGCAAATTTCTGACATATAGATTCATCTTACCTCCTATTAAATTTTCAAAGATAATAATAAAATATCACAAACAATAAAAAAAGTCAAATAAGAAAAGAGGCCGCCGCGGGGCGACCTCTTGGAATCATTAAAATTTGTTTTTGGTTAGACTTCGGTGTAGAAGCTGTCGGTTTCTTCTTCCAACCGACGGATAAACAGCGAGTCCAAACCAAACTGATGATCTCGGGTGCCGGGCTTTGGCCGATCCAAAAGCCCTTGAGCGTCAATGTCCTTGTAAGCCGGCGAAACGCACTTGTACTTCTCCAGGAATTCAACAGGAATAAGCTCTACGGTAATGCCTTCTCTGTTGGAAAACTCGATCAGCGTGAACAGCGATTGCGGCATAAATCCACCAGCCATTTCATATCCGCTTTGGTCTATCAAACCGGGAAGCTGCAGAAACAGCTTTTCGGCAATCAAGGCCGTAGCAAAAATATGCTTATGGCCGGCGATGAACAGGTCGACGTCTCCGACACAACCAGCCATTCTCGTGGCCCATTGCGCCATCGTGTTGACCGCTCCACCGCCTTCTTTCATTGACCACTTGTGCTGAGCAGCATAGCGAAAGCCTGCCACCTCTTCAGAACTATACGGCCAATTGACCGTGGCTCCGCCAGGATTGGCGCTATTTTTGAATAGTATGCGCGAATAGCAGATGACATCCAGCGGCTGGCCCTTGCCCAAATGAAAGTCCGCCAAAGCGTCGGCAAAAAAGACCAGGTTATTCTGGCCGGCCTCGGCCGTGCCAAAAGTGTTCCATTCGTGATTACCGACTCTCATCCGGACTTTCTTAACGCTGGGCGCCGGGAAAAACGGCAGAAGCAACTTTCTGGTAAAGGCCTGCTGGCTTCTGACGGAAACCAATCGCTTGGGCCGGTTTTCCGAATAGGTCTGTTTGTAATTGATGCCCTGGATGATGTCGCCGTTAAAGTCAACGATGGAAGCTTTTCTGGTGTACAAAGCGTAATCAAGAGCTTTGACATCCCATTCCGGTCTCATTTGGATAGAACCGATCTGAAGGTCTTGCAGGATAGCCAGCAACTCTCGCTCTTCCGGCTTATCTTTCTGCGCCTCCATAACCCGCTCCATCTTATGGGTGAGCAGCCTGAATTTTATCCTTCCGTCCGGAAAGATTTCAAAACAGGTGATACCCGAAGTGGAAGGTTCTTTGCGGAAAGTATTTTGACGGTGAACCTTGTCCGTCAAAATGTTCATGGAGTTGAAACTCTTGATTCTGTTGGAAGCGTCCAGGATGGTGTCCTTGCAGCCGGGCAAGTTAAAAATATAGGTGTCGTTCTTGCCCTGAATGGTTTTGCCCACTTTGGTGCCGCAGAATCTTTCCTGATGAAAATCCACCATCAGAAACGGCGTTTCTTCTCCGCGCATCTGCAATTGTCTGATGACCGTTTCCGGAATCATCAAAGAATTCAGATACATCGTGACGGGAGAAAATCCGTTATTGTGGACCACCAGGATTTCTTTGTTGCCGAATCTTTCCGGCAACCTCAGGGAAATCGGATCGGGCGTAACCAGTCTCTTGGACTTCTTCTTGTCGCCGTGAAGCGCTTCCATGTCAACGACCAGCTTCCATTTGTCCGGAATCGGAATCCCACGCCTCTCAAAAAGCAGAATGAACACTATCAGGAGATATTCGCTGTGCTTGTCTCCGATAATGCTTTCCACTTCATTGGCGTTCAAAAGGGCTCTGCCAATCCGGTACATATACGGCTGGATGACTTTCCACTGGAACTTCATAAAGCGCCGGAAGTCCTCGCCGGACAGACGCTTGATCTCTTCCGGGAATAAGCTGCCCAAGCCGCTTTTCCGCATGCCCCGGTATTGCTCCATAGCAATCAGGGCCCGAGAAACGGAAATCTGGTAATCGTCGTCGGAAAGCTGATAAAAAACCTCTTGCCTGGCGACTTTTTCGAGCTTCTGCAAAACCAGATCAGCGGCTTTGTATTGAGCGGCCACTTTGTTAAGCCGTCCCACGCGCGTCAAAGTCCTCAACCGGTCAACTTGGATTCCCCGGAAATCGCCTTGGACGAAATCGGAGGAAATCACGAAATTGGGATTGATTTTTTCCAGCTTCGGCAAAAAGTAATTGATCAGGTGGACATCGGAAAACTGATGACCGAGGGCCAATTCGCCGAGAAAAACGAGCTTCAGCGAATCGCTGTCAACGGACAGCTCTTTGGTCTTAACGGTCTTCTTCTCCAGATCTTCTTTCTGGATGGCAGCCAGTTCTTCCAGCGACTTGAACTCACGGTTCATCGCTTCCGCTTCTTCCTGCTGCTCCAACTCGTTATTGGACCTGATGATGTCGAAGGCTTTGATGCTTTCGGCGGAAATCCCCATTTCCTTTAAGCCGCCGTGCAAACCGTACTTGTCTCCCTTTTTGCCCTGCTTTTTCTTCAGCAGGCCTTCGCTGACATAAGCGTTCAGGAGTTCTTTTAAGAACTCGGGAGACATCTGACTCGCCTTGGCGATTTCATCGACGAAGTTCCAATTGTGAGTGAAAGCCTTGAAGATCTTGACCTTATTGTGTTCCGGATTAAGGCTTAACAGCTCTTCAAGGGAATAGAACTCGGGCAAATTGCACAAATAGATGTGGTGCTTGCCGTCAGGACTCTTGGTCTGCGTCAAAGCTCCCCACTCCACGAATTTGCTCAAAAGTCCGCGAGCGCTGTTTAAGGCACTGTAGGGAACAGGTCTTTTCAGCGTCAGCTTTTCCGCCACCTGCTTGTTGCGGATAACACGGAGTTCTTTCAGAAGGTTGAAAATGATATCCCATTTCTTCTTCAGATTGGGAACCATATTCCCCAGGAAATCTTCCAGGGAAATTTCCCGACCTTCCAAAAGCTCGATCGTGGCCCGGCTCTTGAACTTGAGCGGAAGTTCTTTGACGAGTTCATTGAGGGAAATATCCCCTTCTCTGAACTGCTTCAGCAGCGCTTGCGACTTGGCGTCAAAACCGTTCTTGCCGTTACTTCCATTACCATTTTTGCTCATTAG
>JAKLFS010000008.1:11669-14884 GCA_022711075.1 Patescibacteria group bacterium
CATTAGCATCCTCCTTATGTTCCTTTCAAAGGGAAATTTTTCAAAAAACTATTGCTACCCTCATCTTAATACCGAAAAAAATGTTTTGCAATAGTAAAACCGCCCGCCTCCTCGGGAAGCGAACGACTACGAGAATCCGGCTCATTCTTATTTCTCTATCAGCGGAACAAAGATAAAACCCGGGTATTCTTTTTCCTCAAAATCATTTTCGGATTTCTTGATTATCAGCCAAAGGCTTTGCCTCATCGGTAAAACGAGACGGCCTCCGATTTTCAACTGTTTTTTCCAGGCTTCGGGAACTTGCTGGCTGGAAGCGGCGGAAATTATCCGGTCAAACGGCGCTTTATCCGGCAACCCCTTCGAACCGTCGGCGCAAACAAATTCGGCAATCCCCTGACGGACAAAATTATAATGGCTGACGTTTTTCCTGCCAAACTCCGAAAGTTCCGGCACGACTTCCACGCCGTAAACTTTTCCTCCGCCGCCGACAATTTCACAAAGCAAAGCCGTTGACCAGCCCGAACCCGAACCGATGTCTAAAATTTTTTGGCCCGGCTCCGGCTGCAACAACTCCAACATCACGGCCACGGTCAAGGGCTGAGAAATCGTCTGACCGAAACCAATACCCAAAGGAGAATTACGATAAGCTTCGGTTTTCAAATAATCAATCACGAAATCAAAGCGGTCTATTTTTCGGAAAGCTTCAATAATCGCCGGACTTTTCAAATATCCTTCTTTAATCAACAATTCAATTAAATCATCTTTTTTTGATGGAGACATAATTTTATCAATATTGTCGCCGACTCCTACTTAAGAAGTTTTCTAAAATTGAGTTCATCTTTTTTCTTAAACGGCCCCAAAATCGCCAAATTGATATTTTTCGGCTGGAACAATTCTCGGCTTAAATTCTGAATCATACGGCTATTCACAGCGTCAATTCTCCTGGAGATGTCATTTAAAGAAAAAGTCCTCTTATAATAAAGCTGTTGCGAGCCGTGGAAAAAAGCGTACTCATCGGAACTTTCCAGGCCAAGCGTCAGTTTCCCTTTGATATAATCCTTGGCCTTTTGCATTTCCGCTTCGCCGGGCGGCTCCAAGGCTATTTTTTTGAATTCGTCATTGATGATTTTAATCGCTTCATTGACTTTGGCCAACGCTACCCCCGTAGCTATGCCAAAAAAACCGTGATCCGAACCTAAATCAGCAACACTCGAAAGGTAGTAAGCGGCGCCCATTTCCTCGCGGATTTTTTGAAATAGCCGCGAACTCATACCGTGACCCAAAATCGAAGACAAAACTTCCAGGGCATAGCGGCGTTCATCGAACTTGGAAAAGGCGCGAGCGCCTAAAATCAAATGGGCCTGATCGGTTTTTTTCGTTTTGATTGCCACGCGCGGCTGTGTCTGAATTTCTTTAGTTCTCGGCTTAGCTAAACCGGGCTGACGATTGATATCACTAAATAAAATTTTCAATCTACTTAGAACTTTTGCCGGATTAAAATTACCGCTTACCACCACTAAAGTCTGTTTGGCCGTATAACGGTTTTTGATATAATTCAAAAAATCGGGACGCTTGATTTTTTTGATTATTTCTTTTTCGCCCAAAACGCGCCAGCCCGCCGGCTGATCGCCATATAATAATTTTAAAAGCACATCGTAAATTTGCGAAGTGGGCGTATCCTCATCCAAATTCATTTCCTCACTGATAACGCCTTTCTCTTTTTCAATATCCTCTTCCTTGAAAAGCGAATTGAGATAAATGTCGGAAATAATGTCCAAAGCCGTATCCAAATGCCGATGGTCAACTTTGATATAATAACCCGTATGCTCCTGGCTGGTAAAGGCGTTGAAATCGGCGCCGAGGCCATCCATTAAACTGCTGATCTCTTTAGAGCTGGGCATTTTCGCTGTTCCCTTAAAACACATATGTTCCAAAAAATGGGAAATGCCGTTAAATTCTTTTTTCTCGTACTCCGAACCGGCCCGCACCAAAGTTAAAACGGTAACAGTCTGCGTTTCTTTCAAAGGCACCAAAAGAACTTCCAAACCGGAGCTCAAAACGAATTTTTGAGGCCTAATCACCGCGCCGTCGCCTCCGGCCGTCTCACTTTTCTTCTTCCCACTTATAAGCAACTTTGACATTAACTTTATATTCCACAATTTGGCCCTTATCGAGGCTGACTGACTGATCAAGAACTTTCAAACCGGTAAGATTATGCTTGTCATCACCGACGAATTCCACAACTTGCTTGATGGCGTCCTCAAAACTTTTGGGAGACGTGCCGAGAAGCTCTCGAATTTTTATAATTGCCATAAATTGAAAAAAATTATTAATCGCCGACCTTTAATTGAGTTAACAAGGTAATTCTAATTTATCTGCAAAATAAGACGCTAAATCACCTATTTTTATTCTTTCCTGTTTCATTGTGTCGCGATCGCGGACAGTGACAGCCTTATCTTCTAAACTTTCGAAGTCAACAGTAACACAATACGGAGTTCCGATTTCGTCCTGGGCGTAATATCTTTTGCCGATATTTCCCCTATCGTCCCAAACCACGCTAAAATATTTTTTCAAATCCTGATAAACTTCTCTGGCTTTTTCCACTAATTCCGGTTTATTGCGAAGCAAAGGAAAAACCGCAACTTTATACGGGGCGACCTTGGAGTTAAGTTTTAAAACAATTCTGTCTTCTTCTTCGGCATAAGCGTCAATGAGCAAGAACAAAAACATTCTGTCCACGCCGCCGGAAGTTTCCACGATCTGAGGAATGAATTTCTCCTTTGTTTCCGGATCAGTATAACTCAAATCCTGGCCGGAATATTCTGAATGCCTGGATAAATCCCAGTCGCCGCGCCAATGGATTCCCTCCACTTCTTCAATTTCGCAGGGAGAATTGGTGTAAATGATATCGTATGCCTGTTTGGCATAATGTGCCAACTTTTCATGCTTATGAAAACCGAGGTTTTCAGGATGAGTAAATAAACTCTGGTACCATTTCATCCGTTCGCCTTTCCAAAATTCAAACCATTTTTCCATTTCCGCCGGGTGCGTAAACCACTGTAAATCCCATTGTTCAAATTCCCTTTGGCGGAAAAGAAAATTCCCCGGCGTCACTTCATTCCTGAAGGCCTTGCCGATCTGGCAAATGCCAAACGGAATCTTTAAGCGCGAAGTATCCAGAACATTTTTGAAATCAAGGTAAATTGTCTGACAGG
>JAKLFS010000009.1 GCA_022711075.1 Patescibacteria group bacterium
CGACTTTATTACTTCGAACAAAATGGCGTTATTTGTAATGTTTCATATCAACTAAGCCTATTTTGACTCGAATATCCCTAATTATACACATTGAATTATATTTGTCAACCCCCAAGCAAAAAGTTTGCGATGCTCTGGCAAAATACGGTATAATAAAACATAATTATGAGATTGAAACAGGAAGCGGATATCCGTCGGCTTTTGCAGGAAAAATATAACGGCCGGCGCACCCCAGAATTCAATAAGGATATTATTCGCTTAAAAAAAGGCGAGCCGTTGGATTATGTGATTGGCTGGCTGCCTTTTTTAAATTGCAAGATTGATTTGTCGCTTCAGCCGCTTATTCCGCGGCCGGAAACGGAATATTGGACGGAGAAGGCGATTGCGGTCATTTCCGCAGTTGGGCGGCGAGTAAAAATCGCCGACATTTTCAGCGGCTCGGGCTGCATCGGCATCGCGGTCTTAAAAAACGCAAAAAACAGCCAGGTTGATTTTTTTGAATTGGATAAAAAGCTGATTAAACAGATAAAATTGAATCTTCAACTCAATAAAATTCCAGTCAGCCGCTATCGTATTATTCGGGGTGATGCCACTAAAAAATTAAAAAATCAATACGATTTTATCCTGGCTAATCCGCCTTATCTTGCTACCAACCGTAAAGCCAAGGTTCAGGCATCGGTTCTTAAATATGAGCCGCGGCAAGCGCTTTTTTCCGGTCCGGACGGACTTTTTTACATTAAAAAGATTCTGCAGTTGGCTCAATCGCGGTTTCGGCCGAAGGGCCAGCTTTGGCTGGAATTTGATTCTTTTCAGAGAAAATCCATAGAGGATTTATTGAAAAAATTTAAATATCAAAAATGGAATTTTTATCAAGACCAATATCGGCGCTGGCGCTATGTTCAGATTTGAGCTATAATAATATTGATGAAACAATTGTTCCGAATTAAAAAATCCCCCAATTTCTGGCGTTATCTCGTCTATATTTGGACGATTATTTTTTATGCGGCGGTTATCTATGATTTTATCGTCGGCAATGGCCTTTCCGCTTTACTTGGCCCTTTGGCAGTCATTTATATTGCTATTCTGGCAATTTATGCCAGTGATAAGGAATTTGAACGCTGGAACGATTTGCATAGCAGTCGTCATCCGGGTGAAATGTTCGTGGCTGGCTGGTCATTATTAATAATCATTTTATTATTAGGGGAATTTATTTTTCAGAAAGCCTATGATATTCCCGATGTGCTGATTTATACCTATATTACGGTTTTAAGCATTTTAGCCATTACCAGAAAATCGCGCTCCCTTTATGAACAAAAGAAAGATGTGGATGATTCACAGGGGAAATTGATGGTTTAGTCGTTTCCAGCTGTTTGGGCGGATGGGCAGTCGCTTTGAGCGGCTGCCTGTTTTATTTTTCAGTGTTATAATTTAAATAATGTATAGAGGAATTGCAACATTTACTTTGGATGACGGCCGTTGTCCCAAATGGCTTTTTGAGCGAATGGTCAAATTAGGCCGGGAAATAACCGAGGTTTTAATTGCGGAATACGGTCCGGACGAATTTATCCGCCGGATTGCCGACCCAGTTTGGTTCCAATCTTTGGGCACGGTTTTGGCTTTTGATTGGAATGCCTCTGGCTTGACTACGATTTTAACCGCTGCCCTGAAAGAGGCGATTCGCGGTCAGGAAAAAGACCTCGGAGTTTTTATTTGCGGCGGTAAGGGCAAAACATCGTTAAAAACTCCAGATGAAATAAAAAATTGGGGAGAAAAAATAAATTTGGCGCCGCGCAAAGCCGACAATCTTATTTATAATTCCAAAATGGCCGCCAAAGTAGACAGTTCTTTGGTGCAGGACGGTTTTCAGATATATCATCACGCCTTTTTCTTTTCCAAAAACGGCGCCTGGTCAGTGGTCCAGCAGGGGATGAACACGAACGAGCAAACCGCCCGGCGCTACCACTGGTTTTCGGAAAATATCAAGGATTTGGTTTGCGAGCCGCATGCGGCCATTGCTTCCGATAAATTTCAGAAGAAGATTCTCAATTTAGTTTCTAAAAACAGCGCGAGCACTCGTCAGGTTTCCGTGGAATTGACTCAAGCCGGCTACCATCCTTTAATCAGGGACATTAATTTAATCCGTAAATACGCTTCGCCCTTATCGCAAACAGTTTCAATGAAACTCGGCCAGCAGCAGTTAACGCTTTTGAATTTGGAAAATAAGGAGTTTGATTTTCACCCGGTGGTGACGGAGAATTTTTCTAAAAGCAAATATTTGGAGAAAATTCTTTCCAAAGTCGTTGAAGAAAAGCCCCAAAGTTATGAAAAACTTTTGGCTATTTCCGGCGTGGGGCCGAAAACAATGCGGGCTTTGGCTTTGGTTTCGGAAGTGATTTACGGCGCCAAGGCCTCACATGAAGATCCGGCGCGTTACAGTTTCGCCTTGGGCGGAAAAGATGCGACGCCATATCCGGTTGATCGGCCGACTTATGATAAAGTTATTGAAATTTTAAAAGAAGCGGTGAATAGGACACATTGGCAAATCATTGATAAGAACAAGGCCATCCGGCGCTTGGAAAAACGTATTTGACATTCTAATTTGGTTATTTAAACTAAAAGCAGCAGTTCTTTTATAAGGAGGAGAATAATGAGAAAAGTTAAATGGGATGATTTGACGGAGGGTCAGGAGCAGCTTTTGGTGTCAGCCCGTATGTGTCGGGACCGTGCTTATGCGCCGTATTCCAAGTACAAAGTCGGCGCCGCCGTGAAAGACGAAAACGGAAGAATATTTTCCGGTTGCAATGTGGAACTCGTCACCTTGTCACGTACCACTCATGCCGAGGGCAATGCCATTGACACTATGATTGCTAATGGTGGAAGAAAAATCACGGCTTTGGCTTGCGTGGACAATGACGGTGGCGCGCCTTGCGGAGAATGCCGGCAGCGCATCTGGGAATTCTGTCACGGCAATCCCGATGTGTCTATCATCGGAGCGGATATCGATTTGAAGAATATCCAGATTTTCACCATCGGCGAGCTCTATCCGTATTCTTTCGGCCCCGAAGCGCTCGGCATCGATCCTTCCAAATACTGATATCAAAACAAACAAGAACTCAAGAGCCCCGGCGGGCTCTTTTGCTTTGTTGATTTTCACCATAAATATCCTTATAATGAAAATTGCAGTCGTTATTTATTTCCCAAAAATTATGAGAAAATCCCTCGCTATTTCTATTATTTTAGCTGCCGGCTTTTTTCCGTTTTTAGCAGCAGCGCAAACCGTTTCGCCGTCGCCAACCATTAGTCCCGCTACCACTGCTACGCCAACCGCTACTCCGACGCCGACCGTTTTGCCGGTGCCGCCGATTTTAAAAGGCATCGGTGAAAACGAACTACATCAAGAATTGAGCATCAAAGAGATTCGAGGATTAAAAATTTGCCAGGAATTAAATAGTTGCCCTTTTGATAGCGGCGATAAGCCCTATATTGAGGTTTTGATCAAAGCCGCGAAAATCAATGAAGTGGCCAGCGAATATCTGAAAATTTCCATTTTCGGCAATAATTATAAGGTTGATTTGAAAGAAGTGAAATTAGTAAAGCAAAATTGGGCCAATTCGGAGATTGACGAGTTTTCCGTCGGCGACTTAATCAACATTTTCGGCTATTTGGACGAGAATGATAACTTTTTGATTCACGCCAAGACAATCAGGAATTTAACGCTTCAGAAAAATCAACGAGTTTTCAAGGGGGTGGTCGGAGCAATTACTCCGCCGGACACTTTTGTATTACAGACTACCGATTTTGGCGATTACGACGTGGTTGTTTCGACTGACACTAAAATAATAAAGTCAGAGCCTACGCCTTGCGCCCAGACAGTCGGCACGACTTGTACTGTTAGCGTGAGCGGTGTTGCCGCTTTTGACGATATTAAAACCGGCGAAACCGCAATTGTTCGAGGCGTTTGGAATAGCGCCGCCAAAAAGATTCAAGCCGAATCCATTATCATCGGCAGCGATACCAGACCGTTCTTCCGCAATGCTTCTCAAGTCAAAGACCAGATTCAGAATAAGATTAATAACATCATTAATAAATTGGACAGTAAAGTTAATAGTAGCGGAACCTTGAAGAGCCGCATTGAAGAATTGCAGAATCGTCTTTCGGACATGCTATTGCAGTTAAGGCTTCAGGGCGGAGGAAATTAGGGCAAATGTCCTAAGAAATAATTAGACTTAAAATATATTCGTTTATGGCTCAAATTCTTAATACCTTGCAAAGCTTTTTCGGTGCGGTGCAAATCCGCGACATTTTTGACATTATCATTGTCGCTTTTTTGATTTATGCCTTTTTGACTCTTATCCGGCAGACCCGCTCTTATTTTATTTTCGCTGGTCTTTTAATGGTGCTGGGAATTTATTTTATTTCGGAAAACTACAATTTAAGCTTGACGCGAAGTTTTCTGCAGCCCATGGCGACCTTCTTCGTCGTTATTTTAGTGATTATTTTCCGTCAGGAAATCCGCCACCTCTTTGAATGGCTGGCGAGTTTCGGCCGGAGGCTGATCCATAAAAAAGAGACGGCTCTAAGAGGGGATGTGCTTAATATGCTCATTCAGACCGCCGATTATCTGGTTAACAAAAAAATCGGGGCCTTGATTGTTTTACCTGGTTTGCAGCCGATTGATCGCTGGCTGGAAGGCGGTCATGATTTGAACGGCCAAGTTTCCGTTCCGCTTTTAACCAGCATTTTTGATCCGACTTCACCCGGTCATGACGGCGCGGTGGTGATTGGGAGAAATCGCGTCAGCCGATTTGCGGTTCATTTGCCACTGGCTGAAGGATTTAAAAAATTCGGAGATTTGGGTACTCGTCATCGTTCTGCCTTGGGCCTTTCGGAAAAGACCGACGCTTTATGCATAGTTGTTTCCGAAGAGAGGGGCGTGGTGTCCGTGGCGCATGACGGTAATTTGAAAAGAATGGCTGACACTAATGAATTAAAAAACGTTATTGATAATTTCCTGAAAGAGAAGTTTCCAATGAAGGATAAGCCTTGGCATTCTTTTTTGACAAAAAATGTTTGGCAAAAAGCCATTGCTTTGGTGGCGGCTTTAGCGCTCTGGTCAGTGTTGGTTTTTCAGGCCGGCGTTACGAACCGTGATTTTACGGTGCCCGTGGAATTCAGATTCTTGCCCAATAATTATCAGATTGACCAAGTTACACCCAAGGAAGTGACGGTAACCTTTTCCGGAGACACTCGGGATTTTCGCAATTTTAATGAAGATGATTTCCAGGTGGTAGTCAATCTGAGTGATGTTAAGGCAGGTTGGAAAAAAGCCACCATTACCGAAGATCAGATTCAAGCTCCGCTTTACTTTTCTTTCGTTTCCATTACACCTAAGAGTGTCAGTTTTCATATCGTTGAGAAGTAACGGGGTTGATTTTTTTATAAAATAATTTATAATTTATCATAGCTTTTAATAATTCAATAAGGAGGTTTTCAATGGCCGAAAAAAGTTCTAAGTGTATGATGAGAAGGGTGGTCGACGAACAAATATCGCTTTTGCGCGACGTAGAGAATCCGTCGCAATTGGGCGAGATACTTGTTTCGTTGATGAGTCACAATGCCCCGACTTTTCGGCAATGGCGCAGGGTGCTCTGGTGGCTTTTCAAGAAGAAGTTTGATGATCATGCCACTTTGTACACCATTTATAAATTAGCCGATATGAAGGCCAAGGAAGAAGAGGGTCGCATTCGCTCGCGACAAAAGAAAGAAGCATTCCAAAAGCGGTTTCAAGCTTTCTCAAACTGGTTTTGGGAGCAGCACAAGCGGCTCATTTCTTAACGAAACGAAAAAAGAAAGGCCCGTCTTTTTCGAAAAAGACGGGCCTTTTTGCTAGTTGCGTTTTTCTCAGCGCATAATCACTTGCGTCCGATGATTTTTGATAATTTCTATCAAGGTCAGGATGTCTTCATTGAGCATTCTGATGCAGCCGCGGGTAGCCTTTTTCCCGATGGAAGCTCGGTCATTATTGCCGTGGATACGAATAGGCAAATGGAAACTTTTATTCGTATAAGCAATCACCAATTGGGCTTTGCCCATGGCATTTCTGGGGTCGCCGGCGCGGATGACAGCCGGAAGTTCTTTGCCGTATTTTTTTAAATAGGCGCTGCGCGTTGCAGAAGTAGGGTACCAAGCGGGATTAATCTCTATTTTTGTCACTGTGCCGATTAACGGCAGGGGCAGGGCTTTGGAAAACAGGGGAGTGGCAACGGGAAAGCGTTTGATTTCTTTCTGGTCGCCATCCAATTGATAGAGAATCAGGGTTTTGGAACTGATTTCCACCAGGAGTAGATAATCATAATCGGCGGCTGCTCCTTTGGCCAGTGTTGATGTCAGCAGGGTTGGCAAGAGCACTAGAGCTGAGATGTTTTTTAAGGAACGCATTTTTTCTCCTTGAAGATGACTTTTTCTTCTGCCTCTAATTTTATAATATTTTTTTCCGATTGGCAAAAAGTCCGATTGAGGATATAATTGAATTAAGAAGAAAATATTTATTTATGGCCAAAAAACTTTACTTTAATAATTCTCCAGAGCCGTTTGAATTGAGCCGCACTAAAATCGAACTTTTTATTCAGTGTCCGCGCTGTTTTTATTTAGACAGAAAATTAGGCATTAGCCGGCCTTCCATACCGGGTTTTACTTTGAATAGTGCCGTTGATACTTTATTGAAAAGAGAATTTGATATTCATCGCACCAATAAAGAAGCCCATCCCTTAATGGCGGCCTATGGCATTTCTGCCGTTCCTTTTGAACATGAAAAAATGGAGGAATGGCGTCATAATTTTACCGGTGTCAGATTTCATTATCAACCGACTAATTTCATCGTTTTTGGCGCCGTGGATGATATCTGGATTAACGATAAAAAGGAGCTGCACGTTGTTGATTATAAAGCAACCAGTCAGGACGAAGAAGTCAATTTGGAAGGAAGATATAAAGAAGGTTATAAAAGACAAGCGGAAATTTATCAGTGGCTTTTGCGGCAAAATGGATTTCAGGTTTCCGATATCGCTTATTTCGTTTATGCCAACGGCCGCAAGGATTTGGAAGCGTTTGACGGTAAATTGGAGTTTAAAGTCAGGATCATTCCCTATTTAGGCAATGCCTCTTGGGTTTCTAAAAAATTGGAAGAAATTCATAAATGTTTGCAAAGCGATGAAATTCCCTTTCCGGCATTTGATTGCGAATATTGCGCTTATGCGCGGCAGGCCAACGATTTGGGATAATTTTTTTCATTTTTAATAATATGAGAGTTCTTAATTTTCTTCGCCGATTCAAAAGTCTTTTTGAAGATCCGGAAGCGCGGCTTTTGCGGATTGAAATTGATTCTCAGAATTTATTGCACAATATTTCTCAATTTCGCCGAAAATTTCCGCAGCATCAATTAGCTGCAGTTTTAAAAAGCAATGCCTACGGGCATGGTTTGAAGGAAATCGGTTCCTTCTTGGATGATGTTGATGAGATTAGTTATTTCGCGGTTGACAGCCTGATGGAAGCACAATTACTGCGGCAGGCAGGCGTCAGGAAAAAAATCATCATTCTGGGTTATGTGGCGGAAAAAAGTTTGACTGCCATCAAAAAATTAAAAAAAGTAATTTTAGTGGTCAATTCTTTAGCTCAAGTGGAAACATTGGGAAAGCGCATAAATTTTCCGCTGGAAGTCCATTTGAAAGTTGATACGGGCATGCATCGCCACGGTCTGGCCATTTTGGAATTGGAACCGGCAATTGAGAAATTGGCGGAAAATAAAAAAATCAGAATTAACGGCCTAATGACACATTTGGCTGATGCCAATAATCCGGAAGAAAAAAATACTTTAGCGCAGTTGAACGAGTGGGGCGCAGCGGTCAAAATATTTGAAAAATATTTTCCTCAAGGTACCTTGCACTTTGCCGCTACGGCCGGCACCCGCTATTTGAATAAAGCCAAGAGCAACTTGATTCGGCTGGGCATCGGTCTTTACGGCCATGAAAATCGGGATGACGCTGCGACAATGAATTTAAAGCCAGTTTTATCGCTCTTTGCTAAAATCGTTAATCTTCGTGAGATTCCCAAAGGGGAGGGAGTGGGATATAATTTTCTCTTTCAAGCTGATAAAAATATGAAAATCGCCGTTATTCCTTGCGGCTATTATGAAGCAGTGCCTAAGGCCTTGGGCAATAGCGGATTTGTCTATTATCGCAATACGCCGCTTCGGCTTTTGGGCCGTACAAGCATGAATTTGTCAATTATTGACGTTTCAGCCGTGACCGAGCCGTTGACCCTGGAAACGGAAATTGAAGTGATTTCTAGCAATCCGGTTAAATTGAATTCAGTGGAAAATTATGCGAAAATTAGTAAGCTGGCGCCGTATGAAATTTATATCCATCTGGCGCCGACGATTAAAAGGTACATCGTTTAAAAATGCTGATTAAAGTCAGAGTTTTCCCTAACGCCAAAAAAGAAGAACTTAGCCAAAAATCTTCGGACAGCTTTGAGTTAAGAACTAAGGCTAAAGCGGAAAGGGGTGAGGCTAATCAGGCGGCAAAAGAGCTTTTGGCTGATTTTTTTCACGTTTCGCCGAAACAAGTGATCTTTATCAAGGGCAATCGCAGCCCCAATAAAATAGCCAAGATCATATGTTGAAAAATAAGATACTTTCGGCCATTCTTATTCTAATCGTTTTACTGGCGATAGTTTTTGCCGTCAGGTTGTTTTCCGGCGAAGACGACTGGATTTGCTCCGGCGGGGAGTGGGTCAAACACGGCTATCCCAGCGCTGCTCAGCCGACTAGCCCGTGTTTTTCCGGAATCGGTCCCGGCTTAACCATCATTTCGCCCAAAGCTGAGGCGGAAATAGCATCACCCCTGGTTGTCAAAGGTTATGTTAATGGCGATGGCTGGACCGGTTTTGAAGGTGCCGCTGGAATGGTTAGGGTTTTGGATAAAAAAGGTGAACTGCTGGCATCGGCCACTTTGGTGATTCAGGGCGAGTGGACAAAAGCGCCCGCTTATTTCGAGGCGACCCTTAATTTTGTTAATTCCGAAAATGGCGGTGGCCAATTATTATTTTCCAATGAGAATTCGAGCGGCTTGCCGGAAAAGGATAAAACCTTTGCCTTGCCGATTAAGTTCGACAAAACTCAAGAGGTGAGTGTTTATTTTCTGAGCAGCCGGTTAGATCCGGAAATTACCTGCAATAAGTCTTTTCCCGTTGTTCGAAAAGTCGCCAAAACGCAGGCTGTCGGCGCCGCTGCTTTAGTCGAGCTCTTAAAGGGTCCGACCCCGGAAGAAGAAGCTGACGGTTATTCCACCGCTCTTAATTATGGAGTGAAGGTTCAAAGCTTGAATATTAAGGATAAAATAGCGTATGTTGATTTTGATGAGGCTTTGGAAAAGGCGGTCGGCGGTTCTTGCCGCGTGGCGGCAATCCGCAGCCAAATCACCAATACTTTGAAGCAGTTTGCCACGGTTGAAGACGTTATTATTTCCGTCAATGGCCGGACCGAAGACATTTTGCAGCCGTAATATTTGCATTTTTAATCCGTTTATCTTAATATACAATCAATCATATAGACCTGAGTAGCCGCAACTGCGGCGATTTTTGGCATTTTCACAAGAAAATGAAACAGGAAATTTTTAAATTAAAATCAGCGTTTAAACCAACTGGCGACCAGCCGCGGGCTATTCAGCAGCTTATTTCCGGCGTCAAAAAAGGCTATCAATATCAGACTTTATTGGGCGTTACCGGTTCCGGGAAAACCTTCAGCATGGCCAATGTTTTAAGCGGTTTTGACCGACCGGTTTTGGTGATTGCGCCCAATAAGGCCTTGGCCGCTCAGCTTTATCGCGAATATAAAAATTTTTTCCCGAAAAATTCCGTTAATTATTTCGTTTCCTATTATGATTATTACCAGCCCGAAGCTTATTTGCCGATAACCGATACTTACATTGAAAAAGAGGCGATGATTAATGATGAGATTGATCGTTTGCGTCATAAGGCCACTAGCGCGTTGATGAGCCGCCGCGATGTCATTATTGTGGCTTCGGTTTCCTGCATTTATAACCTGGGTGAGCCGGTCGGTTATACTGAATCAAAAATTCATTTGGAAGTCGGGAAACCCATTGTCCGGCAGGATTTAATCCATCAGCTGATTAAAATTCAGTTTGAAAGAACTTCGGGAGAGTTAGTCCGGGGAAAATTCCGGCTGCGCGGCGATGTTTTTGAAATAATGATGGCTCATGAAAATATTGTTTATCGAATTGAGCTCAAAGACCAAAAAATTAATTCCATTGCCCTTTTGGAACCGGTCAGCAGAAAAATTGGTGAGGGGTTATCGGAAATAGTTATTTTTCCGCCGAAACATTTTATTTCCACTGAGCCGGTTATTCGAGAGGCGCTTAAGAATATCAGAGCCGAATTAAAAGAGAGACTGAGGTATTTTGAATCTAAAGGTTTGCCTTTGGAAGCGGAGAGATTGGAGCGTCGGACTCGTTATGATGTGGAGATGTTAAGGTCGATCGGTTATTGCCACGGCATTGAGAATTATTCGCGGCATTTGACCGGAAAATTGGCCGGTGAGGCGCCGGATACTTTGCTCTCTTATTTTCCCAAAGATAAAAACGGTAAGCCGGATTTTTTGACCATCATTGATGAATCGCACATTGCCGTGCCGCAAATTCGGGGAATGTTCGAGGGCGATAGGAGTCGCAAGCGCGTTTTGGTTGAATACGGCTGGCGCTTGCCTTCAGCTTTGGATAACCGGCCCCTGAGATTTGAAGAGTTTGAAAAAAGAATCGGTCAGGCGATTTTTACTTCGGCGACCCCCGGCGATTGGGAACTGAAAAAATCCAGCCAGGTAGCCGAACAAATTATCCGGCCTACCGGCTTGATTGATCCGCCGGTTGAAGTCCGTCCGGTTTTCTCCAAAGAGAAAAATTACGGCCAGATTGAAGATTTGATGGGGGAAATAAAATTGATTGTAGCGCGTAAGGAAAGGGTTATTGTGAATACTTTAACGAAAAAGCAGGCTGAGGACTTGGACGGTTTTTTGCGAGAAAAAGGATTCAAAGCCAATTATTTGCATTCAGACATTAAAACCATTGAGCGCACTGA